>NZ_MICH01000003.1:0-7785 GCF_001830805.1 Sulfurimonas sp. RIFOXYD2_FULL_34_21 | reverse complement strand
AGCCTCTATAATCTTGCCATCAACTTCGATAACATCTGATTTAGCCATTTTAATCCTTTTTTTCTCAAGCCAGAGATAAAATTTCAGCTTTACCATTGACAATTGCAACAGTATGCTCGTAGTGTGAACCGCGTAAACCATCGGCACTGACAACATCCCACTTATTCTCTAAAATAAGCGGCTTTGAATCTTTTTGACAAATCATCGGTTCAATACAAAAAACCATTCCGTTTTTTATTTTTGGACCGGCTTTTGAACTTTTGCCATCAAGATAGTTTGGAATTTCAGGCTCTTCATGAGGCTTCTTTCCAATACCGTGACCGCAGAAGCTGTGAAGCGGCACAAAACCTTTTTTACGGATAGATTTTTCTAAAACTTCTGAAAGTTCTTTAAATCTCATACCTACTTTTATAGACTCAATCGCCTCATAAAGAGACTCTCTTGCACATGCTATAAGTTCTTCGTCTTTAGCAGTAACTTTACCTACAGGCACGGTTATTGCTGCATCTCCAAACCATCCATCTGCCTCAGTACCGATATCATAACCTATGATATCGCCTTCTTGCAATCTATAATCTGTTGGTATGCCGTGGATAATTACTTGATTTAATGAGGTACAAACCGTATTTGGAAAGCCGTAGAGACCTTTAAAAGATGGCTTTGCGCCGTGAGAGAGAATATACTCCTCGGCCATTGCGTCAAGTTCTTTTAAGGAAATCCCTACTTTAGTATTTTGTTTTAACAATTCTAGTGCACCGCCAACAATTTTGTTAGCAATGCGAAGTTTTTCAATCTCGGCAGGTTGTCTAAGCGCTATGGCCATTATTTACAAACCAACTGCACTTAATGTCTCATATTTACTCATGTAAATCTGAGCCTCTATTTTTCTCATTGTATCTAGTGCAACTTGAACTACAATTAGTACTGCGGTGCCGCCGAAAAAGAATGGGACACCCATCCCTTTTATAATCATAAAAGGAAGAGTTGCAACTAAACCTAAATAGAGCGCACCAGTAAAAGTCAAGTTGCTCGCTGTTGCATTTAAAAATTCACTTGTAGCATTTCCCGTACGAATACCTGGAATAAAACCACCTTGTTTTTTTAAATTTTCAGAGATATCTTTTGAGTTAAAGGTTATCGATGCATAAAAGAATGCAAAGAATATTACAAAAATGAATGTCAAAAAGTTAAAAAAGTAACTATTCGGGTTTAGATAATCTGCTATTGCAATAACTGTAGGATTCGTACTGCTTGATAAAACAGTCATAGGAAACATAAGTATTGCACTTGCAAAAATAACCGGAATTACACCTGCTAAATTAACTTTAATAGGAATATAGTTCATAACTCTTTTGTTTTGATTTTGCATTATTACTTTTTTAGCATAAGTTACAGGTACACGACGTTCACCAAGCTCAACATAAATAATAACTCCTACTGTTCCTAAAATAAGTATAAGAATCGCAAGCACAGTTAAAAAGCTCATTGCTCCAGTGTTTACCATAGTAACCGTTTGACCGATTGCACTAGGAATTGCAGAAACAATTCCTGCAAAAATAATCAAAGAAATACCGTTACCGATACCGCTTTGAGTAATCTGCTCACCAATCCACATTAATAACATTGTACCAGCTAACATTGAGATAGCAGAAAGCATTATAAATGTATTATGATCAGCTAATATCGCGCTGTTGCCGTTAGGTCCTGTTAAACTTTGTAGCCCAACACTAATGCCTATTGCTTGAATTATTGTAATAACAATTGTTGCATAACGAATAATTTGCATATACTTAACCATACCGTCGCGCTCTTTTTTCATCTGACCTAGAGGAGCAAATGTTGCAGCTAAAAGTTCCATTATAATAGAAGCAGTAATATAAGGCATTATTCCAAGAGCAATGATTGACATTCTCTCAACAGCATTGCCGCTAAACATATTAAATAAACCTAATGCATCTGATTGATGTGAATCGAAGAATGAAGCGATAACGGCAGCATCTACGCCTGGAACCGGCACGTATGCCAGTAGGCGATAAATAAATAAAAACCCGATAGTAATAAGTATCTTATTTACTAGATTTTTATTCACGACTATTTACCTGTAGTAGTAACGTTGTCGTCTTTAATTTTTGATGCTAAATCTTTTGCATTTGCACCAACTAACTTAACTTTTGTAATACTAGCTGCTATTTTATGAACACCACGGATACTATCCATAGTTATTTCAGAAAGCTCTGCAACTGCTTTTATTTTTTCTACATTGATTACATATGGTTTTACAACACGTGATGTAAATCCAATTTTTGGAAGTCTTCTTGCAAGCGGAGTTTGTCCACCTTCAAAGTTTCTTTTTCTTGAGCTACCTGAACGAGCAGTTTGCCCTTTTCCGCCACGAGTAGAAGTTTTACCCATTCCACTTCCACAGCCACGACCCACTCTCTTACGATTTTTAGTTGATCCATCAGCAGGAGTTAAATTTTCAATACTCATATCTATCCTTTTAAGCGACCTAGTGCTTCAACCGTAGCGCGCACTAGTGTACCTGGATTGTTTGAACCGATACTTTTTGTAAGTATGTCTTTAATACCTGCAAGCTCAAGAACATGACGAGTAGCGCCGCCGGCGATTACCCCTGTACCCTCAGATGCCGGTTTTAAAAGAACACGACTTGCATTGTACTTATGTTCAACATCATGTGCAATTGTAGTACCTTTGATACTAACTTTGCTTAGGTTTTTAAATGCATTATCTACAGCTTTTTTAATAGCATCAGGAACTTCTTTTGCTTTTCCTGCACCAAAACCGATAGTACCTTTTTTATCACCAACTACTACAAGTGCCGTAAAACGGAAACGACGTCCACCTTTTACAACTTTTGTAACACGACCTATATTTACAATTGATTCTTCAAAATCTTCTCTATTGATTTCCATCTTAACCCCTAGAACTTAATTTCGTTTGCACGAAGTGCGTCACCAAATGCAGCTATAACACCGTGGTATTGGTAACCGTTACGATCAAAAACAATAGCAGAGATGTTAGCTTTTTTTAGTACGGCAGCGAATGCCTCACCAAGTGCAGCTGCACCCTCTTTATTTGCTTTATGACCTGTTACTTTTGAGTTAAGTGCAGCTAATGTTGTTGCACTTACATCGTCAATTGCTTGAACACTCAAATAGCGATTTGAACGAAATACAGAAACACGAGGAAGTGAAGCACAACCAGCTATTTTTGCACGAATACGACGCTTACGTTTTAAACGATTAGCTACTTTGCTTTTTAATACTTTTGCATTCATCTATACTCCTTTCCTATTTTTTAGAAGTTTTACCGGCTTTACGCACGATAGTCTCTTCAGCATATTTAACACCTTTACCTTTGTAAGGCTCTGGCGGACGGAATCCTCTAACTTCTGCAGCAACTTGACCAAGTGATTGTTTGTCATGACTTTTAAGAGTTATAACATTTTTTTCCACAGTCGCCTCAATACCTGCCGGTAGTTGATAGTTAATATCGTGTGAAAATCCAAGCTGTAAATTCAATACACTGCCGTTTACAGAAGCACGGTAACCAACACCATTTATCTCTAAAGCTCTTGTATATCCAGTTGTTAAACCAGTTACGATATTTGCTGCTAATGCACGATACGTTCCCCAGAAAGCTCTATGTTCACGAGAATCTGACAAAGTTGAAAATGTTAATACATCGCCATCTACATTAAATGCAACATTGCCTTTTGTATCTAAATCAACACTATTTTTGCCTTTAGCAAAAGTTATAACATTTCCATTTGCACTAACATTTATATCAGATGCAAATTGTACGGGTAATTTACCAATTCTTGACATGTTATCTCCCTACCAAATCGTACACATTACTTCACCACCGACACCAAGCGCATAAGCTTTGTCATTTGGTAAAACGCCGTGTGATGTACTAACAATAATAGTTCCGTAACCGTTTTTGAAACGCTTAATCTCATCTTTACCTTTATAAACACGTCTTCCAGGTTTAGATACTCTTTTCATTTCATTAATAACAGTTCTTCCGTTATCATTGTATTTCAATACAACATTAATAGTTTTTTTAACGCCGTCTTCAACAACGTTACAACTCTCAATATAACCTTTTTCAACTAAAATATTTGCTATTGCTTCTACACTCTTAGAGTGAACAAGAGTAGTAACATCTAATCTTCTCATACCAGCATTACGAATACGAGTCAACGCATCCGATACTAAATCATTAATCATTTATTTTTTCCTTGCTTGTAGTTAGAAGTTTCCTCTTGAATTACCAAGAAGACTTTCTAACACCTGGGATTAATCCCTCATTTGCCATTTTTCTAAAACATACACGACATATTCCGAAGTCACGAAGAACAGAGTGTGGACGACCACAAATCTGACATCTTGTATAACCGCGAACTTTAAACTTTGGAGTTTTATTCGCTTTGTTTATCATAGACTTTTTAGCCATTAGTTACTCCCTTTAGTAAAAGGCATACCCATTTTCTCTAAGAGAGCAAATCCTGCCTTGTCAGACTCAGCTGTTGTTACAACAGTGATATTCATACCATGAATTTGCATAATTGAATCATAACTAATTTCCGGGAAAATTAGTTGTTCTTGCAATCCAAAGTTGTAGTTACCACGACCATCAAAACCGTTTCTAGGAACACCACGGAAATCTTTAACACGTGGAAGGGCAATAGAAACTAAACGGTCAAAAAAGTTATACATTTTTTCACCGCGAAGTGTAACACGAATACCGACAGGCATACCTTCACGAACTTTAAAACCTGCAACAGATTTCTTAGCTATTACAGTACTTGCTTTTTGACCCGCAATTGTAGTAATAGTATTTTCAATGTTTTGGATAAGTTTATTATCTTTCATTGCAAAACCGGCACCTACAGAGATAACAATTTTATCCAATGCAGGAGTTTGCATAGGATTTTTAATTCCTAATTCTGCTTGTAATTCAGATTTTAAACCTAAATATTTTTCTTTTAAACGAGCCATCTACTTATGCCTCCACTTTACGAACATTTGAAACATCTATAGGCATCTCTTTATTAGCATGTCCGCCTTTAGTGTTATCTTCTGTTGGCTTGATAGCTTTTTTTGCTATTTTACAACCCTCTACTATTACCTTGTTTTTCTTAGGTAATACAGCGAGAACTGTAGCTTTTGTTCCACGATCATCACCGGCGATAATCTCTACAGTATCGCCTTTTTTGAATTTAAACTTTGCCATTAAACAACCTCCGGCGCAAGAGATACTATTTTCATAAAACCAGAATAACGTACTTCACGAGCAATTGGTCCGAAAATACGAGTACCGATTGGCTCTCTCTTGTCATCAAGTATTACAGCTGCATTGTCATCAAAACGGATAAGAGAACCATTTTCACGGTGAATCTCTTTAGCAGTTCTAACAACAACAGCTTTTACAACTTTACCTTTTTTAACTTTAGCAGTTGGCGTCGCTTTTTTTACAGAAGCGATGATAACATCACCGACTCTTGCATAACGACGCTTTGAACCACCAAGTACCTTAATACACATAATCTCTTTTGCACCTGTATTGTCAGCTACATTTAGACGAGTAAAACCTTGAATCATTACTCAGCTCCTGATACTACTGTTTTAAGTCTAAAAGATTTAGTCTTAGAAAGTGGGCGACACTCGATTGCAACAATCTCATCACCAACTTTTAACTCATTACGTTCATCATGTACTAAGTACTTTTTGAAACGTTTTACAACTTTGTGGTAACGAGGGTGCATTACACGACGCTCAACAACAATACTTGCTGTTTTATCGCCTGCAATTTTAACTACATTACCTTGAATTTCACGTTTATGTGTCATTGCCAGCCCCTATTTCGCTGCACTAAGTGCAGTGTTGATTCTAGCAACATCTTTTTTAGCAATACGAAGTTCGCTAGTATTTTGTAGTTGCATCATCTGTTTTTTAATTTTTAAAGTAAAAAGTTCAGTCTTTCTCTCTTTAAGCATTGCCTGAAGTTCTGCTTTACTTTTATCTGCTAAATCAGAATATTTCATTGCTCATCTCCGCAGTAATAATTTTTGTTTTGAAAGGCAATTTATGCATAGCTAGAGTCAATGCTTCACGAGCAAGCTCTTCCGGAACACCGGCCATTTCAAAAAGGATACGACCCGGTTTAATATTCATAACCCATTGATCAACTGAACCCTTACCTTTACCCATACGAGTCTCTAAAGGTTTTGCAGTTAATGGTTTAGCTGGGAATACTCTAATCCAAATCTTACCGTTTCTTTTAATATGACGAGTAGCTGAAATACGAGCCGACTCAATCTGACGAGAGTTAATACGACCTGCTTCAACTGCTTTAACCGCAATATCACCAAATGCTAATGTATAACCTGAACGAGCGTAACCACGGTTACGACCTTTCATTACCTTACGATATTTTGTTCTTTTTGGCATTAACATAATTAATCAGCCTTTCTCGGAGCACGTTTTGGACGACGCTCTTGTTTCTCTTGTTTCTCTTCTTTTGCTTCAGCCGGAATACCTTTAGTAAGAACCTCACCTTTGAATATCCAAACTTTTACACCGATACAACCGTATGTAGTGTGAGCTTCAGCAAAACCGTAATCAATTTTTGCACGAAGTGTATGAAGTGGAACACGTCCCTCTAAATACCACTCAGTACGAGCCATTTCAGCTCCGCCAAGACGACCGCTTACAGACACCTTAATACCTTTAGCTCCGCCTCTTTGTGCATTTTGCATAACTTTTTTCATAGCACGTCTAAACGCAACACGGCGTTCAAGTTGAGTAGCTACGTTTTCTGCAACTAATTGAGCAGAAATCTGAGCTTTTTTCTCTTCTTTGATATTAACAGATATTTGTTTTCCAACAAGTGCTTGAAGAGTATCTTTAAGCTTCTCGATGTCTGAACCTTTTTTACCGATTATAATACCAGGACGAGCAGCAACGATAGTTACGCGAAGTCTTTTAACTGTTCTTTCTATGATAATGTTAGAAACACCTGCATAGTAAAGTTCTTTTTTCAAATATGTACGAATCTTGTGATCTTCACCCAAAGATGCTGCTGCAGTCTTAAAATTAGGGAACCAACGGCTCTCCCAATTACGGTTGATACCAAGACGTAAACCAATAGGATTAACTTTTTGACCCATATTATTTACCCTCTACTTCTACTAATATATGCGCTGTCGGTTTTCTGATTCCTGATGCCATACCACGAGCTCTCGGACGAAATCTCTTAAGTACTGGACCATTGTCAACACGACATGATGTAACAACACAATCAGCCGCTTCGTTACCGCTGTTAGCAACTGCTGATGCAACCACTTTAGCAATAATTTTTGCCGCTTTATTTGGCGTGAACTCTAAAGATGCTAATGCAAGTTCAGCATTCATTCCTTGAATCTCTCTTGCAATAAGACGAGATTTAATTGGTGAAACACGGATAAATTTCAATAATGCTCTAGCCATGATTAACCTTTCTTCTGTACAGAGCCCTTATGGCCCTTGAATGTACGAGTCGGTGCAAATTCACCTAATTTATAACCAATATGGTTCTCTGTTACATATACCGGAACAAATTGACGTCCATTATGAACATTCATAGTTAATCCAACCATATCAGGCAGAACCATACTTCTGCGAGACCAAGTTTTGATAGGTTTTTTATTACCTTCAGCTTTGGCTGCAACTACTTTTTTCATTAAATGATCATCAACAAATGGACCTTTTTTTACACTTC
>NZ_MICH01000002.1:0-322860 GCF_001830805.1 Sulfurimonas sp. RIFOXYD2_FULL_34_21 | reverse complement strand
TCTTCATCTACCAACATCTCATCAAAATCTTCTATTACTTGGTCCGTAAAATTTATAATTGCATTAAGAGGTGTTCTTAACTCATGTGAAATTCCGCTTATAAAATTTGACCTTGCCTGAGCAGCTTGCATAGCCTCCTCTTTTGCTTTTGTAAGTTTGAGGTTTAATACTTCTAGGTTTGATACATACTCTTCAAGTGCATAATTTGATTTTTGCAGCTCCCGTGTCTTATCCTCAACCCTTTTTTCTAATGTAGTATTTAAGTTTTTAAGTATATTTTTACTTATAATCAGTTTTTCGTTCATTTTATTTGCTAAGTTTTCTGCATACTCTTTACCGGTTATAAGTTGCTGGATAATGTAAAATAAAAAAACACTAAATATTATTCCAAAAATCAATACAAGCTCTGCCTTGCTGATATCTAAATTTTTTTCAAATTCAGGTGTTGATTTTATTAAAACACCCCATTCTCGTCCTGCGACATCAAGTTCAATTTGAGTATAAAAAAGTGATGCTTTATTGCTGGCATAACTGTCATACATCAAATATTTTTCTTTTATTATATTTTCGTCATAAATTTCAATATCAAATTCACTATCTTCGTAACCCTTTAAACTATGCATCAAATCACTCATCCTAAACGGAGCATATACCCATCCTAAAATATTTTTTCTTCTTTGCTCTAGGGTTATATTTTTTGTTTTATTTTTAAAGACGGGCAGATACATTAAAAAACCTGCTTGAACATCCTTTTTATACTCCTGCAACAAGGTTACTTTACCTGAAATTACCGCCATAGACATATCTCTTGATGCAGCCATAGCCTTTTGTCTGGTAGGATTTGAGTACATGTCATAACCAAATGCTCTTTTATTTCTATCATCAAAAGGCTCAAGGTATAAAATAGTCGTATAAAAATCACGCTTATATTTAGGAGTAATATCAAAAGAGCTAAAGCCTTCAGAACGAACTTTTCCTATAAAGTCATCCTTAGTATCTGCCGGTACGATTTTTGAAAAACCGACACCTTGAATACCGGGAAACATTATATTTAAGTCTAAGGCGTTTACATAAATTTTAAATTCATCTCTATCAATAAAATTAGAAGATGCAAATAACCCTTTTGCGCCATGAAGTACATGTTCATAAGCCAACATTCTATGCTTTATCAGTGTCTTAAACTCTTGCGACTTAAGTAAAAACTCCGTTTGAAGTTTTGAATTTGCGTTGTTTTTAATATCTATATAAAACTGATAGCTGGTAAAGATAAAGATAACCAACACCATAAAAGGTACTGCTCTAATAATCTTGCTATCTCTTTTTATTAACTTAGTCATTAATTATCTCTTCTTTTGGCTCACTAATATAATATCCCTGAGAATAATCAATTCCAAGTTCTTTTACTACATGATATATCGATTCAGAGTGTACAAACTCCGCAACCGTTAAAATATTTAACTTATTTGCAAAATCGACTATCGTTTGTACAATCATTTGAGCATTTTTATCTTTATCCAAATCACGTATAAGCGAACCGTCTATTTTTATTATATCTACTTTTAATCGCAATAAATGTATAAAGTTAGAATATCCGCTGCCAAAATCATCAATAGCAATTTGACACCCATACTCTTTTACTCTTTTTATGAAAGCGTAAACAGCATCATAATTTTCAATCCCTTCTGATTCTAAAAGCTCAAATATCACCCTGTTGCATCCGCTGAATTTTTCAAGCTGGTCATAAATATTTCTTGCCATCACCTCATCTACCATATCTTTTGCAGATAAATTAATTGAAAATTCATAATTGGTGTTTTCAAATTTTTTAAATGCTTTTTCAATAACACTTTTTGTGATAGCAGCATAATTTCTAGACTTTTTAGAAATTTCTAAAAATTTAAAAGGAGAGTGTATAGTACCGTCTTTATCTATCATGCGAACTAAGCACTCATATTTTTCGATTTTATCTGTTTTATTATTAACAATCGGCTGAAAAAATGCAACTATATTGTCATTGGCGATAGCTTGTGTTATCTTGTTTACCCAAAAAATATTTTGCTCATAAGAGCGAAACTCTTCATTTTCTTCATTAAAAACAAGAGTTGTCTTACCTGTTGTTTTTGCCCTCTTAAGAGCTTTTTCCGCACTAAGGAGAAGCTCCTTTTCAAACATAGAAGCACCTACGGTAATTTTAATATGAATTTCATGTCCATTGCAATCAAAATACAATAACTCCATTATTTCAATTAATTTTTTTATTAAATTATTGAGCATCTCTATATCGTTATTATCTTTAATTAAGATGGCAAAGATATCACCTGAAATTCTATAATAGTTAAAATTATTTCCATGAAATATCTGCTTAATTTTAGACGCAAAAGATTTAAGACATTTATCTCCTGTTTCATGACCGTAAAAATAGACTATATCCTTAAATCCATCAATATCAAGCAGTAAAAGCGCTGATTTTGTTATACCGTTTGTATCTTTTATAAGCTGACCTCTATTTGAAAATCCGGTCAACGCATCAGTATAATAGTAATAAATAAGCTCTTCGCTTTGCCTATGCAAAACTTTATCTATTCTCTCTTTTTGTTTAATTATTTGAGTAGGTGTTTTTACATATACATGTTTCATCCCCATTATGGTTTCTATATGCTCAACAAAACGAACTCTGTCAAAAGGTTTAGACCACAATCCCTCTGCTCCATACTCCAGCGCAGTAATTTTTTCATCCATCGAACCTAAAGCGGTAACGATTAATACAGGTATATGCCGTGTTTCATCTTTTGCCTTAAGCTGTTGCAGAGCTTCATATCCGCCCATACCTGGCATCATTAAATCCATAAGAATTAAATCAGGCATCTCCTCATTTGCCAAAAATATACCCTCTTTGGCATCTTGGGCTTCAAAAAAAGTGTACTCATGTTTTCTTAGTGCTGCTCTTATTGCTAAACGACTATCATAATTATCATCAATTATTAAAAGTGTAGGTTGTTTCATGGAATATTCATACTCCTTTGTATAGTTTCAAGCAACTCTTTTCTTGAAAATGGTTTCTCCAAGATATTATCAAACCCTTTTTCCAAGTACATTTTTTTCATCTCTGCAAAAACAGAAGCCGTAACGGCAATAATAGGTTTATCGGCAAATCTCTCTTGAGAACGAATCCATTTAGTAAGCTCAATACCGTTAACATTTGGCATTTCTATATCTATTAAAAAAAGATCGATGCTATCTATATTTTCCAACATGTCAATAGCAACTCTTCCATCCTCTGCCCAAATTAATTCTACTGATGTATTTAATTTTCTCAAATTAGATTTTATAACCAAATGGTTGTCTTCGTTGTCTTCTGCTAAAAAAATTTTCATTATATATGTCCTTTATTATATTTGTTTAATTAGATAAAAGAAAGTATGCTATTTGCTACTTTATTTAACGCAACTTGTTTATCTACGGCTCCAACATCAAAAGCGATTTTCGGCATTCCGTAAACTACACAACTTGCCTCATCCTGCCCGATTGTTTTTGCTCCGGCATTTTTCATAGCCAACAGCCCTCTTGCGCCATCAGCACCCATTCCTGTTAAAATAACGCCGATTGCATTTGCACCTGCAATCCTTGCGACTGAATTAAATAAAACATCAACTGACGGTTTATGTCCTGAAATTTTTTCACCGCTTCCTATTTCAACATAATATCTAGCCCCTGAACGCCTTACAACCATGTGATAATCCCCTGGAGCCACCAAAACTACGCCGGGAGTTATAGAATCCCCGTTTTTTGCTTCTCTGACTTCCATAGCGCAAAGCGAATTTAGTCTTTGTGCAAACGGCGCCGTAAAATTTGCAGGCATATGCTGAACGATAACCGTTCCCGGCGAATTTCTAGGCAAACCCATCAACACCTCTTTTAGAGCCTCAGTACCGCCTGTTGAGGCACCTATTGCCAATATTTTATTGGTAGTCTCCGCCAATGATGTCATATTTGGAGATTTTTGATTACTTAACTCTCTTTTAAAAACTTTAGCTTTTGATGCCGTTTTTATTTTAGATATAAGCTCATCTTTCATTTCATCTTTAGCGTCGTAAATATGCGAATGCTGTTTTGGAACAAAATCTACTGCACCTGCTTCAAGTGCTTCTAATGTTGTCTTAGCTCCGCTTTGCGTCAAAGAAGATACCATCACAACTGGCATAGGCATATAATGCATTAGCTTTTTTAAAAAAGTGATTCCGTCCATTCTGGGCATCTCAACATCCAAACAAATAACATCTGGTTTTAGTTCCACTATTTTATCTCGTGCGACATACGCATCTGAAGCCGTTGCCACAACTTCAATAGATGGATCTGATTCTAAAATTTCACGCAACACCGCACGTGCCGTTGCACTGTCATCTACTATTAAAACTTTTATAGCCATCTATTTTCTATTCCTTTCAAAGATTATTTATCGGAAGTGTATTTAAGCAACACTTTTTTTCTCTCTAAATTAAACTGTATTTTTCTACCGTTTATTCCGCCTACATCTTCGGCTACTACTGCAATTTTATATGTTTTTAATATCTCTTTTGCGACTAAAATATTTTTTTTCCCTATCATCATATTTTCATTTGCCGATATGTTCATTGATGCACCGCCGAATATTTTTGCTTCCATAGTATTTATGCTTGAACCGTGTTCTAACATAGTTTCTATCAATTTAGGGATTGATATATTTCCAAATCTCAGAGACTGCAAACCGTTACCGTTCCAAAAAGGAAGCAGATAATGGTTCATACCCCCTATGCCTAATTTTGTATCATATAAACACACTGCAACACATGAACCTAAAACCGTAGATATCGCGGCAGGTGCAACATCAACATGAAGTTGACCGACATGTATAAAAGTTGAACTACCTATTATCATTACAGTTCTATCGCATTTTCAAAGGAGTCAAATAAAAATTCATTTGATCCATAAGCCTGAGAGTCAATTGTACAATTATCAAGCAATAAAGTAATGCTGAATATTACATGTCCATCTTCTGCTGTATAATCTATACTGCCGCCAAAGCGCTCACATAGTTCACGTACTATACTAAGCCCTATACCTAAACCGTGCTCATGATCTGTCGTATTTGTAAAACGTGTAAAAACTTCAGGTTTATATCTTGTTTGAGGACCCTCGCCTTGATTTTTCACCGTTATCTTAAATATAGAATCTTTTTCGCTCAAACCGATATCAATTACACCTTTTTCTATCCCGTAAATACATGCATTAGAGATAAGATTTTTCATTATAATATATATCTTTTGCGAATCAGAGATAATTTTTTCTTTTATCGTATTTGTTATTTTTATTTCAAGGTTTTTCTCTTCAATAGTATATTTTAAACTTTTTATAACTTCATCAAGAATCTCTTGTGGGTCTAACATCGAATATGAAATATTTATATTTCCGCTTTCAATTTCTGCTGCCATAACTAAATTTTTAATCTTAAATTCTAAATCTAAAACTTCTTTATTTATTATAGAAAATATTTTTTCATTTTTATCTTCTGCTTGAATTTTCAAATGAGGTATCATTCCAAGAAGTACTGTCATAGGATCATTTAATTCATTTGTTACAAGTGATAAAAATCTTGATTTTGTGTTTTCACTTTCAATAAGCCGTTTGTTAAGTTCCAATATTTTTTTACTTAAAAATGCAATTTCATTATCAAGCGCTTTTTTTTCTGATATGTTTTCCATGATTATATTTCCATCTTTTTCATTTTAATTATTTGACTTTTAAAGCTATTTAACAATACCTCTATTTTTTTTGAATCATTCATCAAATTTTTATTATCTACATTAAAATTTTCAGCCATATCTTTCATTAAAGAGATTTCGTCTGAAGTTTTTGAAATTAAAGCTTTAAGTTGTGAAAATATTTCACAAAACCCCAATCTGTCATCATTTAATCTAGAAGACTCAATTATTCCATATACCTGCACATATCCTAAATACATCAACTGCTTTTCAAGTTCTTCCAAATTCAGTATGTTTATTCTAATTAATTTATCAAAAATATTAGGTAGTTTTATCAATTTTTCATTGTATTGCATTACAAGCTCATTCAAAATATTAATATTTTCATTTAATTTTTCACTACTCTCATCAAGAAGCTCTTTTATAAAATATGTAACCATCTCCATTTGCAAACTCAGATATGAAACTAAAAATATCATCTCATTTATCGACTCCGTAAAACTTTGAGTAGTTTTATGCACATTTCTTATTAAAATATCATTTTGTTTTGCATTAGTTCTAATATCACTCGCTAATACACCGAATGTTTCTCCGTCACTCTCAAGTTTATAGGAAGATACGGATGCATTAAGAGATAAAAATACGATATCTCTTGCTAATGTTCTTAAAAGATAACCTTTATCTTCAAAAATAGATTTTATCCTCTTAAGAGATTCAATCTTCGTAAACCATTTTTCATATTCATTTAATAATACTTTGCTTATATCGTACAGCGATTTAACATCTAATTTAAAATCTGATTTTAAATAGCTATAATCATGTTCTTGCGAACGGTTTAATGTTAATAATCTTTTTCTCTCTAAAAGTTCAGCCAATAAAACTTCATTCATAAAATGGTCATAATCATCAAAGCCGTAAGCGTTTAAAAGCTCTATAAACAGCTTTTGGCTCTCATCCATATCTGACTTCGCCTCTGCCATAAGTAACCTAAAGTAAATCTCTCTTACCACAGTAAAAATTGCCGTATTTGGCTTTATGCGAATAGATATATATCTATCTTCCATTGGAAAAACTACTGCTAAAACCCAGTAAAATCCGCCATCTTTAGTTTTGTTCTTTACATACGCTACAACAGGTTTATTTAGTTTTAAATATTCCCAAAATTTTTTGAAAATTACACGCGGCATATCTTGATGACGAATAATATTATGAAATTTTCCTATTATTTCATCCTTCTCGTAGCCGCTTATACGAATAAAAGTTTCGTTACCAAAAAGTATAGTACTATCATGCTGTGTAATGGAAAAAAACAGCTCATGCAAATCAAACTTTGATTCTTTCATTAAAATAGCAGTATTTATTTTTTCCATTTTTTCATCCTATAATCTTTGATAAATTGAGGAGCCAAGCAACTTCAATGAATCTCTATGAGTCGTTAACGACTCAGAACTTCCTAAAAACAGAGGAGCCCCTTTTGGCAATAATTTTGTATATTTTCCTATTAATTCATGTCTATTGCTATCATCAAAATATATCATTACATTCCTGCAAAAAATCATATCAAACTGATTTTTAAAAAAGAACGGATCAGTAATTAAATTGTATAACCGAAATAGCACTTTGTTTTTAAGAAAAGGTTTTATTTGATATTTAACTTCATTATCTACTTTTATCTTCTCAAAAGATTTCAGCACCATATCTTTTGGCAACTGCTCAACTTGTTTAGACTCGTATGTTCCCGCAATTGCACGTGAGAGAACTTTTGATGAAATATCTGTTGCTAGAATTTTTATATCCCAACTCTCAAAATCATGAAGATGATTTTGCAAAAACATTAAAATAGTGTATGGTTCCTCACCGCTTGAACATCCTGCCGACCATATTCTGATTTTTTTCTCTTTTTTTGCAGTTGCTAGCTGCGGCAAATATCCTTGCAACCAAGTCCATTGAGATGTCTCACGAAAAAACGATGTAACATTTGTAGATATAGCACTCACAAAAAAAGTAAGTTCATCACCCGTTTCATCATCTATGAGGTAATGATAATACTCTTTAAATGAAGTTAATCCTAATTGATTTACCCGTTTATTTAAACGACCTTTAACCAATGTAGTTTTTTGATCGGAAAGTGAAATTCCGACTTTTTCATAGATATATTTTCGAAAAAGCGCAAACTCTTCAGGTTTAAGTTGTAGTTCAAGCATGAGAGACTTCAATTAAAGGTCGTAATTCATCTACATTAAGGATAAGCGCTATATCTCCGTTACCGAGTATTGCCCCGCCTGATATCTCTTTTAATTTTGCCAGAGATTTTCCGAGTGTTTTTATAACAACCTGTTGTCGGCCTACCAACTCATCAACCATTATAGCTATACGTCCTGCTTCCGTTTCTACGCAAACCAAGATACCTTCCCATGGAGGAATTCTATTAGTCTCTAAATCAAATACATCGCTCAATCTAATAATAGGAATATGCTGAGAGCGTAAACTCACAAATTCGCCCTTGCCTTTTATAGCATGAACAATCTCCTCTTCAGGACGAAACGATTCAACAACACTAAGAGTTGGAATAATATAAGTCTCACCCGAAGCATTTACCAGCATTCCATCTATGATAGCCAATGTAAGAGGTAAAATCATAGAAAATGTCGTTCCCTGCCCCTCTTTAGAATCTATCTCAATTTTTCCGCGAAGCTTTTCTATTGACGTTTTTACTACATCAAGTCCCACACCGCGTCCTGATAAGTCACTTACGGTTTCTGCGGTTGAAAATCCAGGTTGCATTATAAGAGAAAATATTTGAGAATCACTCAGATTTTCATCGCCGCTTACTATGCCTCTTTGTATTGCTTTGCTTAAAACTTTCTCTTTATTTATTCCTCTTCCGTCGTCACTAACGCTTATTACAATATTGCCGCTTTTATGGAATGCCCTTAAAGTAATTGTTCCGCCTGAACTTTTACCTGCTTGTGTTCTCTCATTAGCATCTGCTTCAAGACCGTGATCAATTGCATTGCGGATAATATGAATAAGCGGATCCGATAAACTGTCAATCATAGTTTTGTCTATCTCGGTATCTTCCCCTTGAACGACAAGATGTACCTCTTTTTTTGTTTTTTTAGACGTATCTCTAACGACTCTCTTCATCTTTTCAAATGTATCTTTAATCGCAATCATTCTCAGACTCATAACACGGTCTTGAATTTTTTTCGTGATTTTTGAGAGCGTCTCGATAGTACGGTTTATAGACTCATCCTCAATTGAACGGATTTTATCGTTTTGTGCAATAAAGTTTTGTGCTATAACCAACTCGCCGACAGAATCAAATAGCTCATCGAGTTTAAATGTATCTATACGAATCGTTGATTTTGAAGTAACAACATTAGTTGCTATGTTATCTACTACATTTTCAACTGCTTTATTATTTGCAATATCAGAAGTTTGTATTATTTCTGTAATCTTTGGTGCAATTGCCGTAATTTTATATTCATGATTAAATAAAAATTCAAATATTTCATCTACTTCATCATTCGACAAATGTGTTAAAACAACTATAAAAACCTTATTTATAGCATTTTCATCACTCTTAAAGTTATCGATAGCTGCGACATTTTGCATATCAAAAAAGCTCTCTAAAAGCGTTGCTTCCTGAGCTAGATTTTTTAAAAACAGTATATGGTCAAATCCGCGTTTATAACAATCGGAATCTAGCGTCAAATCTATTTGATATAAGTTTAAACCTTCCTTTTGTAATGATTGATGATGTTTGATACTTTTTTCCACATCATTTTTAATCCCTTCATTGGAATCAAAAGCAAATTCAGATGCCAAATCATTTAACTCTTTGGAAGTATTGCTGTTTGTTTGCGGATTTGCAGATGGGTTTTCTTTACCTTTTTTTATTGCAAGTAAATTTTTAATCCCATTCAAACAATCGAGATAGCTATTTGGCAGTTGTTCAATCGCATCAAGTTCACATGTCATTACTTCTTTAATGACATCGACACTACCGACAAAAAGCTCCAAATTATGCTCTTCTATATTTTCTTTGCTGCTTCTGTAATGATCAAGTACATCTTCAAAATGGTGAACAAACTCGCCCAAACGAGTAAATCCAAATGCATTGGCATTGCCTTTTAAAGTATGAACTCCGCGAAAGATTTCATTTAAAAGATTAAAATCACTGCAATTTTCCTCAAAGCGAATAATATCTATATCTAATTTTTCAATTATTTCTCCGGCTTCTTCTATGAAAATAGCTTTTACTTGTTCTTGTTTAGTCATGACAAATCCAATGAATTGTTCCATATTCTGGTGAAATTGCAACTCTCTTTTCTAAAAAAGGAATTTGCAATTCTGGTTTAGTTTTCTTCAAACTAGACAAAATAGACAAAAAAGCACTGCTCTTAAATGAGCCCTCTTCTTTAACTTCAATAATATCAATATAATCAACTCTTGTACGAATAAAATCTTCAAATTCTATAATCTCTTCCATAGACATATTTATATCTATGGTAAGTACATCGCCGTCGAATTCCATTTTAAAATTCTTTTAAATCGTCTTCATGAAGAGGGAAAATTTCTTCAGCTTTATTGAAAGAAGAACTGCTTTTAGAAGTTTTAATTTTTCTCTTTTGCTCTAATGGGTGCTTAATCTCTATATGGTGAAGTTGTTTCTTTTTTGCTGCTAGAGTAGGAGCATCTGATTCCATACCTACCATTTTTGCTAAAATTCTTACGGTTTCCATCATAGACGTTGCCTGTGCATTTAACTCTTCAGCAGCTGCGGCAGCCTCCTCAGAATTTGCGGCAACTTGTTGAGTCACTTGGTCAACTTGTCCCATAGCCTGATTTATTTGCGTCATGCCTTCACTTTGTTCTTTTCCTGCGATAGATATCTCTCCAATTAAATCCGATACTTTTTTAGATTGCTCTACTATCTCTTGAAAAGATGTATGTGTAGCAAGTGCTATCTCATTTCCTTCTTTAATCTGCCCTACTACTTCTTCTATAATGTTAGAAGTCTCTTTCGCTGCAGATGCGGCTCTTTGAGCCAGATTTCTAACTTCATCGGCAACAACTGCAAATCCAAGTCCATGCTCACCGGCACGTGCTGCTTCAACTGCTGCATTTAATGCAAGAAGATTGGTTTGAAATGCTATCTGGTCTATTGTTTTAATAATTCCTGAAATTTTTGCAGCCGATTCGGTAATAGAGTGCATAGATTTAGATAGTTGCTCTCCTTTTTGATATCCGGCACGTGCTGAATCGTTTGCATTTTTAGCTAAAATATCGGCTTGACGCGCATTGTCGGTATTTTGAGTATTTATTGCCGTACTCTCTTCTAACGTAGCACTTACCTCTTCAACACTTGAAGCCTGTTCGCTTGCACCTTGAGCTAAAGATGATGAAGATGAAGCAACCTGATCACTAGCTGACGTAATTTGCATTGCACCGTCACGTATAGATGTTACGCTTTGCGTAATTGAACGTGTAATTGAACGAATAAATGCAAAAGAAAGTATTATTGCTATTATTACCGATGCAGTTGAAATTAAAAGTGTCGAGTTATATGCAGAAGATGATGTATCTTTTGCACTTTTAACCGTCTCATCGGCAACATCTTCATTTATTTTTGTAATTACTTCAATATTGTTAAGCATTTTGTTTCGTATATCAACAAAATCTTCAAGTATATTCGTCATTACAATATACATATTGGCATCATCAAGAGTCAGCTTACCATGTGCTGCTGGAGTTAAAACATTTTGTTCAAAATTCTTACTTGCTTCCTTCCAAGAAGCCATATTCTTTTCGAATTCTTTCCATTCTAAGGCTTCTTGCGTTGTTTGCGGTAGCGGAGCATAAAGGTCATATCCAATTTGGTAATACTTCCATCCGGTATCTGTATTTTCTAATGCGTTTGCCCATTTTTTTACACGCTCAGGATCTTGTATTAATCCTCGTGCACGATTTTGCTCGATAATTACTTTATTTATACCTGTACGCATTTTCAAAAGTCCAACAAGTGAAGGAACACGCACGCTGCCTATTTCTTTAACATCAGTTTGCCAGCTTTTTACAGAATTCACTGCAATTACGCTAACCGTTACTAATCCAATCAAGATAATTGTCGTCAACATAACTAACTTTGTTTGTAATACAATATTTTCTAACCATTTCATATTTATTGTCCTTGTGTTGTGTGTTTTTGTTGTATCTCTTCTAAACTTACCAGTTCATCAGCCTTAAATAGCTTTAAAACATCTAATATCATTACGACACCGTCTTCTACTTGCGCTACATTGCATATAAAATCAGTATCTACTTGACTTCCGAATTTAGGCGGTTCACTTAAATTTGAAGAGTCAATAGATGAAACTTCTTCAACTCTATCTACTATAAAACCGATATTTGTTTTTTCTACCTCTACGATAATTATTGCAGTATGCATATCAGGTTCTCTATGCTCCATATTAAAACGCAATCTCGTATCGACTACCGGTATAATTGATCCGCGTAAATTTATCACTCCACGCATAAACACAGGTGTATTTGGAACATTAGTGACTTTCATAATCGCTATAATCTCTTTAATTTTATCTATGGCAATTCCATACTGCTCTTCTCCTAGATAAAAAGTAAGGTACCGTTCTCTTTTTGTGTTAACAATATTTTGACTCATTCCTACACTCCTAATATCATTTTAAGCGATTTAACAAGTTTTTCATCACTAAAGGGTTTAACCATCCAACCCGTAACACCAATCTCTTTGCCCGCCATTTTCAAATCATTTGAACTCTCCGTCGTTAAAATAATAATGGGCTTATTTTTGTATCTATCATCACCTTTTATTGAGCGAGCCAAATCCAAACCGTTTAACTGCGGCATATTTACATCGCTTATAAGCAAGTCAAAATTTTCAGCTCCGCTTTGCAGTGCTCCTAAAAGCTCCATGGGGTTTAAATATGATTTAAACTCGATAACACCTGAGTTTATCAGCTCTTCTAACGCTAACTCTGCCGTTGCAACCACTGCTCTTGAATCATCAACTATAATAACTTTTTTTGCCATTTTCTATCTCCTTGTTTTTGTTTAAAAAAATTCCATGTCATTATCACCGTCACTGCCCAGGCCTTTATCCGTCATAATTCCCTCTATCTGCATACAAGAGCTGAAAAAAGAACTATCAAGATAATGGATATCAACAGTATTTTGCAAAACAAATATATGCTCTCTCCACGATGCAAGGTCTTTTCCCAAATGCTCAAGTAACATAATCATTTTTTTTACTTTTGAGCTGTCTTCACTTATAACTTTTGCATTTTCTTTTATAAATAATCCAAGTGAGGTAAGAGCATAAGCAAGAGCAGTAAATTCAAAAAGATTATTGATTGTTCCTACATAAACATTTAAAACGTTATTGGTAAATGCTATAAAGTTTTCTTCTATGGGACTTTTTTCTATTTCATTGAGCTTTGTTATCCACTCTTCATCTATACTTGATAAATCTAAAATCTCATCAAGAATATCTCCGCCAATTTCATTAATGTAATTTTTTGCACTTGTTTTATGAACAAAACTTTGATGTAAAAGTTTTCTTTCATCTAATGAAATTGCCCTTGTTTCTTTTAATTTTTCATCATCAATTTTATTTTTCTCAATTTGCTTAATTTTTGTATCTGCCAAAATATTATCTTTAACAGTTGTTTCTAACGGCTTGCTGAGTCTTGCACAAACAATATTTTCTTTAATGATAAACTCCGATCCAAATTCATTTAACATGTTTAATACATTTTGTTCCAAATGAACTACCGTATCAAATTTAATAGTTATATAGAACTCTTCATAACTCTCTTCGACGATAATAGTCATAGCTTCGCCGTTTTTATTTCCTTGTTTCATTATCTTGTAAAAAACTTCTATAACTTTGTCAAACTTATTAGATACAGTTTTACCGTTATAACGGTCAAACAGCCACATTCCAAATTCCATCATTGCTTCGGTATCTACAATATCAAAAATTGTTTTGTAAGAAGGAATGTCTGAGTTAAATGGATTTAAAGTTATTTTTTTTGAACGATCTTTAAAATTGCCGTGTTTTAAACGAAACGATGATTCGACACTTTGAAGCTTGAAGCGGATTAACTCTCTATCGATAGGTTTATGGATATAGATATCTATACCTATTGCGCTCATTTTTTCTTCCATACGAGAATCAAGAACACCTGTTACCGCAATTATTACAGTTTGCGGATATATCTCTTTTATAATTTTTGATGCCTCTAAACCATCAACTTTTGGCATCATAATATCCATTAAAATAATATGCGGTTCCCATGATTGTGCAATTTCAACGGCTTCAAGACCATTAACGGCTTCTTTAATCTCAAAACCCTCTATACTTCTACATGTAGCTTTTAAAACTAAACGATTATCTTCATCATCATCAACGATTAGAAGTCTTATTTTATTCATTTGATTCTCTTTATAAAAATTGATTTAGCGTATTAAATCAAACAAAAATGCATAAAGAATGCAAATTTTTATAAATCTTTGATTATTTTTTATAAAGTTTCACTAAAATAACTTCATTATTTAAAAGTAAGGTATATATGAGTAGCAATCTTAACAATGACGCAGATTTTGAATCTATCTTATTGACACAAAAAAACTTACATAGCATTCGCAATAGACTTAACACTATTTTGGGATATTCTCAAATACTTCAAGATGAAGATATTATGCCAAATGAACAAAATAAAATGGCAATATCTATTGAAAAAGCAGCTCTAAATATAAGGTCACTTTTATCAGTTAGAAAAGAACAAACAGATGATATTGAAACTTTTACCGATAAAACTCTATACAATGAAGAACAAATAGATAAGATAACACAAACCAATGCCCATAAAATACTTCTTGTTGATGACAGACTTGAGAATCTTTCTCTTTTTAAAAGTATTCTTAGTGCATATAATTATGATATAAAAGTAGCATCCAGTGGAGCAGAAGCGCTAAACATTATACAGAATTTTCATCCAGAGCTTATTTTGCTTGATATTGTCATGCCTCTAATGGATGGATATGAAGTTCTCAAGGAGTTGAAACAAAACAGATTGACATGTGATATCCCTGTTATATTTTTAACTGCAAAAGACAAAACAAATGATATTGTAAAAGGTTTTGAAGAGGGAGCTGTTGATTATATAGCAAAACCGTTTCATCCACGAGAGTTAATTGCCAGAGTGCATACTCATCTGCAAAAAGCAAAATTACTCGCAAATTTAAAAAGATTAATGGAACACTCATTTCATGAACTTTATACGCCTTTGAGCATTATCAGTTCCGCTATGCAGATGCAAGAGTTGGAATATAAACAAACAAACTATACTCAAATGGCACTAGCCGCTTGCAAAACTTTGCAAAATATATATGACGATTTATATTATTCAATCAATTATGCAAGCAGACAAAAAGAGGTCGCACTGCTTGATTTTTCTGCTCTTTTATTCCAAAGAATTAACTATTTTAATCTTGTAGCTACCAGCCGCTTATTAAAATTTAAAACAAATTTGCCAAAGCAGATGTTATTTTATTTTGACCAAAAAGATATGGAGAGAGTTATCGATAATGTCATATCAAATGCACTCAAATATACAAAAGAGGATTCAGATATAACGATTTCATTAACACAAAATATGGATACATGGACATTCTCAATTTGTAATCCGGTGCAAAAAGATGTTGATGTAAAAAAAATATTTCAAAAATATTATCGTAATAACGAAGAAGTATTTGGTCTTGGACTCGGACTTGAACTTGTAGAATCTATTTGCAAAGAGAACAATATAAATATTAATGCTATCTGCAATAATGGGCAATTTTGTATAAATATGGAATTAATGCAAACAATATGAAAATACTTTTAATGGAAGATGAACTTCATCTAAGACAAAATATTAAAAAATACTTAACGCTAAAAGGTCATTATGTAGATGATTTTGAAAACGGAGAACAGTTGCTTGCACAAGCAAATCCAAACGATTATGACTGTCTGATACTTGATGTAAATACTCCTGAAATTGACGGATTTGAAGTACTTGAATACATACGTAACAATAACATTACAACTCCTGCTCTATTTATAAGCGCATTAACGGATGTACAAAAAGTTCTTAAAGCTTTTGAACTAGGTGCAGATGAGTATTTGAAAAAGCCTTTTGACTTAGCGGAGCTAGAAGCAAGAATGCTAAGAATCAATCCAAAGCACTCAAACAACAGCCCGATAATAATTGATGATATCTATAAATATGATTTAAAAAATCGCATATTGTTGAAAAACAACATACAATGCAAGTTAAGCTCCATACAAAAAAAGATTTTATATATCCTTATAAAAAATAAAAATCAATTAGTTACATTTAATATGTTAATTGATTATGTATGGGACGATAAAGAGATTTCACACAATACGATTATTTCAACAATGAGAAATTTAAAAAAAGATTTGCCTGATTCTTTTATTCAAAATGTTAAAGGAGAGGGGTATATTATCAATAATATTTAAATAATTATAGTAAAATCTCAACATGATAAATGACTTAATTTTAAACTATATACTTCTTTTTGTTTTTCTTGAATTGTACGAAATATCGTGGCAAAAAGCTCCTAGCATTATGGGTATGATAATACGCATGAATAAATACTATGCTAAGAACATATTTCTTTTTTTAATTATGCAGCCCACTTTTTATTTTGCAATTGGCTTTGTCATGCTGAGTGATTACAATATCTATGCGATTATTATACTTATTTTAAAAACGGCAGATATTGCAACAAAGATACTTCTTATAGAGCAAATTTTTACAAAAAGAGAACTCTCACATGAACTTAGTTTAATTTTATTAGCACCTATTAACAGCTTTTTGCCCTACATGGGTCTCTTTATTTACCCTTTTCTTATAGCCTTAGCTATCTAAGTCGGAGTATCTGTTTTTTAGCTGAGCCTGTTTAGAGAGAAACTTCACACTTTGCGATATATCTTCACTTGTCGTACTATAACGACTATGCAGTTTTTCCAAAGAGTTTTCTATTTTATTTGTTAAATCAGCACTTAAAGACTCAATTTGTTCTCTTATGTTATTTTTTTCTTGCTCTTTTGTATCTTTAAAATCTTTTATTATATTACTTAGCTGAGATTGTGATTTTACATATTCAGATTTGATAACTTCTATATCTTTTACCAAATCTCTCATAGTAGTATATATATCATGTAATGAGCTATTTTGCGTTTGAAGTTCACTCATCTTTTTAGATGATAAAATCATCTGTTTCATTATAAGCTCACTCTGCTCTTTTATGACGCCGAGCTTATTTTCGCCCTCATAAAGAGAAGTATTTACACTCTCGGTATGAGATTTTAGAGATAGCATCTCTTTTTCAAACGGTCTCGTAACTTCAGATAGCTTGTCCGTGGTATGTCTTACTATTGTATTTGCGATAGTCTGAGAGATACTACTCATAATCTCTAAACTGTTCTTAAGTTCCGCAATCTCATCTGCAACATCGCCTCTGCTATCAACCGCTCTCTCAAGTATTGTTTTGACTTTATTGAAGTGGTCTTGTTCTGCAATACGAAAGATATCTATATGTTTGTGAACAATATTATCAAGAGATGGCAGTTGAACCTCTGTAAAATTTTCAAATGATTTTATAACTTCTTCATGCCACACATCCAGTTGTTCAAACTTATCCAAAAATTTAGCCTGATTTGTTTGAATAGCCTCTAATGCTTTAATATCATGTTTAAATTTTTCTCTGATTTCAGACTGAGTCTGTTTATCTTCATTTTGATTTAGTATCATCTTTTTTTCAAGTTCTAAACTATATTCTTTTAGCTCTTTTATCTGCTCAACAAGTGCTTTTGTAAACTGATGCTTTTCTCTTGCAAGCTGTGATTTTTGAGTTTGATGGAGTATATTCATAATGATATATAAAAGCAGTGAGACTAAGATAGGGATAAAGCTCTCTTTTAAAGTAAGAAACATATCTGTCACTTCAGGATGAATTATAAAGTGAACAACAGCCCCTATAGCTCCTATGCCCAACATAAGTGGTGCATAGTTTATCTTATTTGGCTGTTTTAGTATAAAGATTTGTCTTAAAAATAGCAGCGCCATAAAGGCGAATGAAAGTAACAAATCTATGTCAAACACTATATATCCTTGAAATTAGATTAAAACATTCTATCATAAAAATTTATAAAACTATATCTAATACCTCTGTAGGTTTTTTAACGATTGTATTTGAAATGCCATCAGGACTAAATCCCCACGTTACAAATATAGACTCTATACCTGCTCCCTTTGCGCTTAGTATATCTTTTGAGTTGTCTCCGACCATCCATGCTTTATGTTTAGCAGCGTCAAATCTATAATGCTCTAAAATACTGTTTAACATCTCAGGACTCGGCTTAGAGTTATTTACCTTATCTGCGCCGATAATAACATCAAAAAGATTTTTAACTTGTAAATGTTCCAACATTCTTAGTGCAAATTGCGTAGGTGCATTTGTTGCAACTGATATCTTTACATGTGAAGCAACAAGTCTCTCAAGCATCTCTTTTACACCATCATAGAGATATACATTTTTTACACACTGAAGCTTATAATGCTTTTCAAATAAATTTTTATCTCTACGAAGATAAATTTGTGTTTCATAAAAGAGTTTAGATAAGTTTCTAACTTCCATGTTTATAGCATCAACTATAAACTTCTCGCTAAGTGGAGGAAGGTCGTAATTAATCTCTCTTACATGATTTATAGATATAGTAATATCTTTTTTGGAATCAAGCAAAGTGCCGTCCATATCAAAGATAACGATTTTCATCTCTTGTTTATCTCATTTTCTCATATATCTCTAATATTGCTTCAACAAATAGTTCACTGTCGTTTGGACATCTACATACCCTATAATGCTCAAATCCCAACTCTTTTGCTACTTCACGGTATTCAATCTCAAGTTCAAAATCTGTCTCGGAGTTATCTATAGTAAAAGAGATTGGAGAAATAATTATTTTTTTGCTTTTTATAGTTTTTAGTTTCTCTTCAAGTGAAGGTTTTAGCCACTCCATAGGTCCTACTTTTGACTGGTATGCCAAATGAACTTCATGAAATTTCAACCCTTCGTTTTCAAGCATCTTTTTTAACAACTCTACATGTTTTTGTACATGTCGCTCATAAACATCACCTGCATCTACAATTTTTTTAGGAAGTCCATGCGCTGAAAATATAAGTTCAAACTCTTCACATTCGCTAGGATCTATTATCTCTTTAACTCTCGCTACAACAGCACTGTTGTAGGTGTAATTTTGAAAAAAATGCTTTATCTCTACCAAGATAGCATCTGTACCTCTTAAATGGTACTGCTCTTCAAAATCCTCTAAAGAAGATTTCGTTGTTGTCGTAGAAAATTGCGGATAAAGAGGAATCAAATAGATTTTTTCAATATTTTCTTTGTTAAGTCTCTCTATAACTTCACTGGAAAAAGGGGGAGTGTATCGCATAGCAAAATCAACTATAACACCCTCATCTTGAACTTTTGCCTGAAGTTTCTTTACAAGATGCCGTGTATGTTCTACTAACGGGGATTTTCCGCCGATTTGTCTGTATATGTCTTGCGCTTTTTCAGTCCTGCTAAATGTTATCATAGTAGCTATAAACTTTCTTAAAAGCGAACTATTAACAGTTATTATATTCTTATCGTTGAACATATTTTTTAAAAAAACTTCAACCTCTTCAAGGTTATTAGGACCACCCATATTTAGTAAAACAATCGCTTCTTTTCTCATAATCTAATCCTCTTTAACATGTAAACTTATCTCATATACAACTCGTTGTAATGGTAACATATCTTCATATATTTTGTAGAGCGTCTCTATAAGTTTATCTTTGTCTTCAATAAGAGATGGCTCTAAAATCTTATAAAGTGCCATACCTTTATATAGAGCCAAATCTACACTTGGCATATCTGCATTAAAGCCTCGCGGATACTTTTTATACCCTTTTTCAATTGTACTATACCCTTTTACATGTAAAGATTTTAGAAGATTATCAAGCTCTATTCGTCTTTTGTCATTTTTTATATACTCTCTATACGCATCTAACATCGGTTTTTCAAACCATCTGACACCAACTGCTACAAAAAGTTCATCCGGAGAGAAGTGCATGTAAAATGAGGAGCTTTGCATTCTGCTCCCGCTACCTTGCCAAAAGATAAAACCTATGCGATGTTTTATAGGGGCTTTATTTGCGCCCATTCTACGGGTATCTCTGTATATTCTAAATAGAGATTTATTAATCTTTGGTTCAAAAATCACGTTAGGTTCAAGAGCCATTAGATGCTCTCCCATTTCTGTCGCAAAAGCGCGAGACGGATTTAAAATATACTCCTCATATTCGCCCTTGTGCGCTTCAAACCACTCTTTGTTGTTATTTTGGCGAATGGCTTCTAAAAAAGGTAATGTTTTTTTACTAAAGCCTTTAAATTCCATATCTAAGCCTTATTAAGCCAATTTTCTGTTTCTTGAGGCAATTGCTATAACTACAAATAAAATAGTATATGTAATCGGCACGAAATCAGGAATAGGAACAGGGTCTCCTTTTGCGTATGAGTGCATTCCCGCCAAATAGTAATTAACCCCGAAATATGTCATTATTACGGATGTATATGAAAGAAGAGAAATAACACTATAGTTAAATTCGCTGTAAATTGACTTGATAAATCTAAGATGCACTACAACAGCATAAACTAAAATAGTTACAAGCGCCCATGTCTCTTTCGGGTCCCATCCCCAGTATCTTCCCCATGACTCATTTGCCCAAACTCCGCCTAAAAAGTTTCCTAAAGTTAAAAATGCCAAACCAATCATCAAACTCATCTCATTTATTGCATTTAGCTCTTTAATAGAGAGTGAAATATGCGCTTGATTTTTCTCATTTTTAAGTATAAAAAGAAGTATGGTAATAAAACCTAAAAGTGCGCCCAAACCTAAAAAGCCGTAACTAGCAGTAATTACCGCTACATGTATGCTAAGCCAATAAGAGTTAAGAACGGGAACAAGATTTGTAACTTGAGGATTCATCCAGTTTAAGTGTGCAACAAACAAAATTAGTCCCGTCAAAACAGCAGTTGAAGCCATCGTCATAGATGAGCGTTTTGAGAAGATAAAACCTGCCAAAACAGTTGCCCAGCTGATATATATCATAGACTCGTATCCGTCAGACCACGGAGCATGACCTGCTATATACCATCTAATAGCTATACCGAAAGTATGAGTTAAAAACAGCAGAGTTAAGAGTCCGAGAGATATCTTTGAAAACATTGCTATATTAAATTCAGGTTTTAATATTTTCACAAAACTAAAAATAAGGAGTATAAATCCGAGTAAAAGATATAGAGGATAGATTCTCTCAAATATATTTGCATAGTTGTAGAATGTTTCTGCTTTTATTCTGGTTTCAGAAGGCAAAACAGAGTGTCCGTAAAATGCCTGATACTCATATATCTTCTCTATTTCAGAGTTTGCTTTACTCCAATTGCCGCTACTTACCGCAGCATCTACGGCAGCAAAATACTCAAAAACCACAGTTCTTACTTTTTGCGAATTTTGAGGGTCGAACGTTTGAAGAGCCTCTATAGTCGGATACCATTTGTTGTTAACATCATTTGGCTTCGGCCAAATTTTTATAAGGGCTCCCGAATACACGGAGTATGAGATATTTACTCTCTCATCAATTTCCAAAACGGCTTTATCAAACAAATCTCTATGTTTTGGCTCTTTTCTTATTGCATTATCTACTGCTTCTGCTAGTTTATAACCGTCTAAATGCTCCGGATTTGTAAAAAATTGCGAAAATGATGCATATTTAGAGTCAGACTCTACACCTATCATCTTGTTTATCTCTTCATTTTTTGTTCTGATGATTTTTAATTCCCTATAAGCATCAGGCTTAACCATCATTCCTAAAATAACTTGATTCGGAGTCAACTTCTCCTCGCCTATTTTAATAAACGAGCCTCTGTGAATTTTTGCCAATATCTCTGTTGAGAGAGTATCAAGCGGCTTCATTCTGCCTCCGCTATCTTGAATGATAAGCTCGCCGAACTTCTTAGCATGCTCTTTGTCAAAAGATAAAACGGTTTTTATCGTCGGATTTATATTATCCGCGTAAGATGGAGTTATAGAAAAAAGCAGACCCAGAGATAGTAAAATTCCTACGGCTTTTTGCTCACTAGCTTTTTTAGCTCTGCTTGAGAGTTGTGCGAATCTGTTCTTTTTTGAAAAAAGAGACCAAAACATTCCTAATCCTAAAAGAAAATAGCCTATATATGACGGTAGTGTTCCAGGGTCGTTATTTACGGACAATATTGTTCCTTGCTCATCTTGGTCGTATGAAGATTGGAAAAATCTATATCCGCGATGCTCTAATATATTATTCATAAAAATTCTATATGGCATATGTATGTTTTTCTCCTCGTCAATCAACTCTACTTCACTTGCATAAGAAGCAGGAGACATAGAACCCGGATATCTATCAAGCTGAAAATCGATTAACTTTACACCAAAAGGAATCTCTATCTTTTTTGAACCGTAAGATACATGTACGTCAACTCCGTTAATAACATTGTGACTCTCTTTTGCCGCTCTTCCTGCTTGAGCAAATATCATAACATTTTCTGAAACATCGCCTACTTTTATGTTAAATGTCAAAGCATCCGTTTGAGGTCTCATAGGCGAAGCATTTGGGTCTGATATAATTTTTGTAGTTGCATGTTGATAAAAACCGCGAACAATAAAACTAGTACCTTCAACTCCAAAAAGAGTTCTACCTTCTAGTTTGTTTTTATCGCTAGGAGCAACTTCACCCTCTGTTCTATCATCCATTTTTAAAAATTTAAGCGGCATTTCATGCTTCATATAAAGCTTGCCATCCTCTGAAAATATTGACACCACCGGTTTTAAAAACATTTTGTCTGAACCAAAATTTAAAGCTATTACATCATTTTCATAATACTCGCCTTTTTTGAGCTTTATGGGCATACTTGATTCATTTTGTGCAATCATCATCTCTATTGCTTCAAAACCGCCTTCTTTACCTTCAACAAGGCTCTCTATAGCATCAGGAATATAATCTATGAGTTCTACATGTACATCTTTACCCTCAATGTTTAAAGATGATGAGAGACTATTTTTATTTTTTTTAGACAGATAAAGAGTTTGAGATGTCTCTTTTGTTTTATCCCCGACATTTGCACTCACGCTAAAATATGTATCAGAGCTAAGCATTGTAGTAGCCACGTCTCCTTCGCGAATATGCATAGTGCCTTCAAAACCGACAAATCTTGTTATTGCAGCACCTAAAACTATAATAATAAAAGAGAGATGAAAGATAAAAATAGGAGCTTTGTTGATGCTAAACATTTTATATTTAAAGATGTTCATAATCAGATTTATACTCAGGAGTGCAATTAAGAGTTCAAACCAAAAAGCGTTGTATATATCGGCTTTTGCCGTTATTGTTCCGTAGTCATTTTCTACGAATGTTGCATAACCTATGGCAAAAGCAAAAATAAGCATTAAAACAGCCATTGTCTTCATAGAGCTAAAAATTGATACTATCTGTTTCATAATATATATCCCTTGATTGAAAAGGGTATTCTATTTAAAATTAGATAACGAAGTGCTAAATTATTGGCTATTCGTCTAATTTAAAGGTTATTCTAAAATCCCCGTTTTCAAGCTCTTTTGCCTCATGAGCTATAGTCAAAGGTATTCTGCCGTACAGAGGAAACGGCTCATGAAAAAAAATACCTACAAGTCTGTCGTTTTTGCTCCTTAGCAGACTAAGACCGCACATTGTATTTACCATCGGCTCAGGCGGTTGACACTTTGTCGCATCATACTCGTAGTATGTTAAACCGTCCTCTTCATATTTGTAAAAATCCAAAGTCGCACGCGGGACTTCTATCAACTCTTTTTTCATTCTTATTATTACCTTTTATTGCAATATATATATTTATGTTTTAACTCATCATACTCAAAATTATGAGCAACTTTTTTAAAAGCTTTTAAAACTATCGTCTCTTTGGAACCGTCTCCGTATATTGTAATGGGAGTATGATAATATCTGTTGTATGAGTTTATAGGATGAAAAATCATCTCTTTTAATGATATCTCAATTTTGCCATCAAACGGTTCAAAAGGAACTACTGAGACAACTGATTTGTTCTTTACGTTACATTTGAAACAACAAACAACCGAGTATTTGTCTATTTTCACATAATCAAGTAAAGCCAATATTTTTTTGCTATCTTCTAGCATCCGCTAACCTCTGATATAATTAAAGATAGTTTAAGCAACAAATATTCCATCACTATTACAAAATAGCAAGGTTTATTTCAAACCCTTTTCTATCTTTATCAAGTAACTCAACACTTCCGCCGTGAGCCTGTGCTATTTGACGTGAGAGAACAAGTCCTAGCCCGTTTCCTTTTACTTTAGAGCTTTTAAAAGCCTCAAAAAGCTCTTTTGCATTTTCAATCATAACACCGCTATCATATATATAAAATTTATGAAACTCCTCATCTCTCTCATACACTATCTCCACTAAACCGTCATCATTCTCATCAAGTTCTATTGCGTCTATCGCATTTGTCAAGAAGTTTGAGAAAAGCATCTCAAGCAAATCTCTATCACCGTTTAGTATAAATTTTTGCTGAGGAAAGATAAACGTTATATTTTTTGTATAGCCGTAATATCCGATAGCCGCAACAAGCGCATCTTGAAGTTCATCCCACTTAAAAGGAGTTTTATTTGCATGTACGCCTTTACTAAACATAAGCGTTGCTTTTACAATTCTCTCTATTTTATAAACAGACTTTTGTATCTCTTCAACGATTGGAATATTTTCAGGAATTACCCTTTTTTTAAGAGTAGAACTCAAAAGCGAGATAGAACCTATAGGGTTTCGTATCTCATGAGAGAGATGCGCTGCCATCTGCCCCATAGTTGCAAGGTTCTCTTTTCTCTTTTGTTCTGTTATATCCGTTGCACTTAACATCAGTTTATCTTTGTAAGAGGAGCTTTTTATAAGATAGGATTTTGAATTAAACTGCACCTCATAGTCATCATTTTTCAACTCTAAAAGCTCAAATAACTCATTTAATGCTTTTGCTTGTGAATTTTGTAAAAAAACCTCGCCCTCTTCATCCAAAATCCAAATAGCGTTTGGCAAAAACTCAACGACTTTTTCAATAGTATCTTGCAAATGTGAGTAAGATGCCTTTAGTTCGCTAAACTCCTTTTCAACCTTATACGTCTGCTCTATTAAAAGGTTAAGTTCTTCGGGCGTTATACCTGACATTAACTGCTAAATCCCAAAATAATCTTATAGAGAGAGTGCGCATCATCACTTCCACAAAGCTCTCTTATAGAGTGCATGGCAAATGTAGGAAGTCCGACATCTATGGTATCTATGCCCAGTCTTGAAGCGGTTATGGGACCTATGGTTGAGCCGCACCCCATATCGCTTCTTGTTACAAAACTTTGAATAGGCTCACTTAGTGAAGAGGCAACATTCATAAATCTTGAAATTGTTTTTGAGTTTGAGGCATAACGCTGATTAGAGTTTACCTTTATCACACTTCCCTTGTTTATGTGCGGAGCATGCTTTGAGTCATGTTTACTTGGAAAATTCGGATGAATGGCATGTGCATTATCAGCCGATATCATCAACGATGAGCGTATCATTTGCATATACTCCTCATAATCGGGATAGAGCCTGCGAAGCGTATTTTCTAAAAAACTTCCTCCTGCACCGGAAGTGCTTTCGCTGCCCACTTCTTCATGGTCGCTTGCAATAAAAAGCATCGGTTTATCATCAATGCTACAAATAGAGAGCATCCCTACATAACAACAAAGAAGATTATCAAGCCTTGCACTCGCTATAAAATCATTATTTAGTCCTACAAAAGATGCGTTTTGCGTGTCATAAAGGCTAAGCTCGTTTGCATAAAGCTCTTTTACGTCAGGTATGCCGCTGATTTTTAACTGCTCTTTTAAAAACTCATCAAAATTAAACTCATCAGAAGTTGATAAAATCGGAGATATATCCGTCTGGGCATTGATACTTTTTGAGCTGTTTGCGTCTCGCTCAAGATGAATTGCAAGAGAAGGGATGATAGCAATGGGTTTTTTGGCATCTATAAGTGCGTCTTTTATCATGTTGTTTGAGTCTAAGTATGTAACCCTTCCCGCCAATGACAAATCTCTGTCAAACCACGGATTTAAAAGTACGCCGCCATAAGGTTCAACGCCGAACTTTACTACTCCATGCTCTTTTATAATCGGATTTGGTTTTAGTTTCAGGTTTGGCGAATCGGTATGCACACCGACCATTACATAGTTTTTATCTTGTGTACATGTAAAAGCGATTATTGACGAATCATTACGCGTTACATAATATTTTTTGCCCTTCTCAAGCTTCCACTTCTGCTCTTCATGTAACTTTATAAATCCCGCATTTGCAAACATACCCGCCATATTTTGAGTAGCATGAAAAGGTGTGGGCGAAGCGTCTAAAAAGCCTAAAAGCCCTTCATTGAAATCTTGTTTTGTCATTATTAAGAGTTCCTAAATTCAATTTATAATCTTTTTTTGATTATACAAAAATATCTTTTATTTTACTCAAATTCAACCCCTTTTGGAAGCTTTTTGGGTGCTTTTATGCGTAACTGCTTATGAATACTCTCTCGTCCGTAAACAACCTCAAAGTCAGATATTTTTATACCAAATTCTTTTGCTAAAAAAGCCACCATATAGTCAGTTGCTTTACCTGCAACAGGCTGAGCTTTTACGCTTACTTTTAGCTGATTTCCCTTAACTTTTCCTATCGCATCACGTTTTGAAGCAGGAGTTCCTAAAATATTTATCACAAGGACATCTCCGTCCCATTCATAAAAAGTATGTTTTAGATTTTTTGCTTTCATTTTAGATAAGCCAATATCTCAATGGTTGTCATCATTATACTCCCAATGTCCACCTTTAGCACCGCCTATTCTTTGGAGAAAGCCTTGAGCTTTGAGTTTTTTTATTTGCCACTCAATGCCCTTGACGGTAAGTTCCAATTTTTCTGCTAACTCTTGGTTTGTAATATTTGGATTTTCTTCAATAAGTTCCAAAATTTTTACCCTAGTTTTTACCCTAGTTTCTAACTCTTTGCTATCGACCTTATTAAAATAAAACTCCACCCACAAACCGTTTTGCCACCTAAACTGCGGAGTGATACCATTGAACTTTTTAGATTCATCTATGATTTTTTCTATCCCTCTTCCCCATGATTCTATATAACCAGCCAAGAAAAAAAGATTTCCCTCTATCACATCTTGATAAACTAAATCGCTGTTTGATTTGAAATATCCTATTTTGATACTACTTCCGGTCACATACTTTTGAGGTTCTTTTGCAAATAAAAGTGTTGTAGCTCGTTTGAGATAATCACCCTCTTTGAGATGAAGTTTATCTACCAGCACTTCATCGCTCTCTTTCAAGAGTTCTGCATCAATTCTCTTCTTTTTCTCTGCTTTATCTCTAAAAAGTCTAAATGCAAAAGGGTCTAAATCATCAAAGCCAAAATAAGGCACAGGCACACCGTCCCATTTTTTGCCTTGACGAGAGAGCAAAAATTTATCAAGTGCAGCACCTTTTATCTCCTGAGTGCTACTTCCACTTCTATAGTAATATGAACCTTTATAGCTTATCGGGTATGGGTATTTATCTGTGATGATTTCAAGATACTCTTTGTCTTCACTTATCTTTAGATTTACATCTACAATGATGCCTAAAATGTCTCGCACTTTGTTTGGTATATCTTCAAGTAGTTTTTTGGCATTATCAATTCCTACGATGTCCCCATCATCATCCACACCGACATAAAGTTTCCCACCGTCACTGTTTCCAAATGCACTTATCCATTTAATGTACTCATCTTTCCAAAGTTGTTTAAACTCTATATTTTGGGATTCGTTAAGGTTTATGGTCATTTATACTCTTCTGTAGAAAACTTTCACTAAAGATTATATCAATTTTTATACATTTTCTCTATCTTGCTTTAAAAAAACAGCCACACCAATAGTGCTATGCCGATGGCAAGATTGAGATAGCTCATGCCCTCTTCAAAGAGCATTACCAACATCTCATAATATTTTATTTCTAAAAAATCATCTGATATTTTTAACTGCTCGTTTGCATAAGCGGTAATATCCGCACCCCAGATATATGCAACAATTTCAGGGAGTATGAGAAACAAAACAACACCGCTAATGCCCCAGAAATTTTTTTCCGGCTTCATCGATAAAAGTGCTTTTTTAGTATTTGGATTTGTAGCTATCTCTTTTGCTTTTGCTTTGATTTTTTCTTTCATGATAACCTTATCAAGTTAAAATATCCACACTCTCATTACCCTCAAGCGCAGCTAGTATCTTGCTATCAACTCTTATTGCAGAGTCTATTACGACATTTTGAAGTTTTGAGATTATGGTGAGTTTTAGTTCTCTATTTCCGGGATTTTGACGCACAATTCTATACAAATCTTCCAAAACCTTCATATCGCTGTCTAGTCTTATGGCTAGGTTTATTGGCTCTTGAGGGAGTTCTCTCACCTCTTTTTTAGTCTTTTGCGTCTCTTTTTTCGCCTCTTTTAGCGTCATGAGCTTACTCACGCCGATTCTTGTAAACATGTCAGTGTGGGTAATTTTTGCTTTTATCGCTATTGGTTCTTGCAGGTTCATTTGGCTAAGTTCTTCAAGCTTGTCGCTAAAAAGCATAACCTCTATATTTCCGTGAAAATCCATAAGGCTTACTATCCCGAACTGATTCCCTTTTTTGGATGTTTTTTTGGTTATCTCTTCGACTTTTCCTATAAAAATTGCATAAGAGCCGTCTTTTGCACCCTCTATTTCAGAGGAGAGCGTATAGTCAAGCTCATCTATCTTTTCTCTAAACTCATCAAGAGGATGTCCTGAGACGTAAAAGCCCAAAGTCTCTTTCTCAAACTCCAAAATCTCTTTTAACTCATACTCAGGTGAATTTGTAAGTTTCAGCTCAACGCTTGTTATCTCACTGTCGTCTCCAAAAAGACTCCCCACCGCATTTTTTCTAGCCGTTGAAGCATCTTTTGCGGTATCGACTATTTTTTCTATCTGGTCAAGCAGTGCCTTTCTTGAAAAGTCAAACCTGTCAAAACCACCCGCTTTTATGATTGATTCTATAACTCTTTTGTTCACTTTTGAAGGTTCTATCCTATTTACAAAATCCTGCAAAGATGTAAACTCTCCGCCCTCTTTTCTAGTCTCAAGGATAGATAAAACTGCCGCTTCGCCCACACCTTTAATAGCGCCGAGACCAAAAAGTATTATCTCGCGCTCCTCTTTTGTGATAGCGGAAAACTCTAGCTGCGAGTCGCAAATATCAGGCGGGGATAGTTCAATGCCCATTCTTTTTGTCTCATCAATATAACGCACGACTTTATCGGTATTGTCTTTATCCGAGGTTAAAAGTGCCGCCATAAACTCGTTTGGATAGTAGGTTTTGAGCCATGCGGTCTGAAAGGTAATCATCGCATAAGCCGCCGAATGCGATTTGTTAAAACCGTACCCCGCAAACTTCTCGATTAGGTCAAAGAGTTTGGAAGCCTCAGCGTAGTCAAGACCTTGACCCTGCGCCCCTTTCGCAAACTCGTCGTTATAAACCGACATGTCTTTTTTCTTACCCATAGAACGGCGGATAATATCGGAGTAGCCTAGAGAAAAACCACCGACGGTTTGAACTATCTGCATAACCTGTTCTTGATAAACGATGACTCCGTAAGTGTTTTTAAGTATAGGTTCCATGCTCTCAAACGTGTACTCTATCTTCTCACGCCCGTGCTTTCTCTCGATAAAGCTATCAAGCATCCCAGACTCCATCGGTCCCGGACGGTAGAGTGCCAAAACCGCGATTAAGTCCTCAAAACTATCGGGTTTTAGACGCTTGTTCAAATCCTGCATACCGGAACTCTCTATCTGAAACATTCCTACCGTATTTCCGCCGCGAATCACGTCATAAACTTTCGGGTCGTTTTCGTCTATCTCATGCCAGATAACCTCTTTGTTATAGCGGAATTTGATAAGCTTTATAGCATTGTCGATTACATCAAGGGTTTTTAGACCCAAGAAGTCGAATTTTATTAAGTCAACGTCCTCAAGATAGTTAAGAGAGTACTGCGTAACAAAAACATCCTCGCCTGAAGGCTTATAAATAGGCGTTTTTTTCCAAAGTTCCTCGTTTGAGATAACAACACCTGCAGCATGTATGCCCGAATTTCGCTTCAAACCTTCGAGCTTTTTTGCAAACTCCCAAACCCTCGCAGCATTTGCATCGTTTTGTATCAGCTCCCCCAGTTTTGGCTCTTTTTGAAAAGCTCCCGCTATAAACTCATCTCCTTTTTTCTTTCCATTAAGCGTAATTCCAAGCTCATCGGGAACAAGTTTTGCCATCGCATCGGCTTGAGAAAGCGGCATATCTAAAACTCTGGCAACATCACGGATAACCCCTTTTGCCAAAAGCGAACCGAATGTGATGATTTGAGCTACTTGATTTCGTCCGTATTTTTGAACAACGTAGTCTATTACTTCACCGCGGCGTGCCTGCATAAAGTCCATATCTATATCGGGCATACTTACACGTTCAGGATTTAAAAATCTCTCAAAGAGCAGATCATACTTCATGGGGTCAATGTCCGTTATCTCAAGCGAATATGCAACCAAACTTCCAGCGGCACTTCCCCGCCCCGGTCCAACTGCAATGCCCATCTCTTTGGCAACTTTAACAAAATCCCAAACGATTAACATGTAGCCGGGAAACTTCATAGAGTTGATTACGTTCATCTCAAATTTAAGTCTCTCTTTGTACTCTTCATGTCTCTCCTGCGGTACATGTTTAAGTCTCTCTATAAGTCCTAGCTCACAACGATATATAAAATACTCGGCATCTATCTCGTTTTTATCACTACCCTTTATTTCAAGACCCTCTTTTTGTGCATATTCAGAAGCAAATTTAAAGTTTGGAGGAACGGGATCGCCAAGTTTTAGCTCCAAGTTGCACTTATCTACTATCTCTTGCGTATGTTCTAGTGCTTCGGGGATATCCGCAAAGAGTCTTGCCATCTGCTGGGGGGATTTCAGGTAAAACTCATGTACGGAGTGGCGCATGCGGTTTGGGTCGTCGTAGAGTTTATTCATCCCGATACACATAAACGCCTCATGATACTGTGCATCGCCCGCGAACGTATAGTGAGTGTCGTTTGTAGCCACCACCTTTATATCGAGCTCATTTCCAAGACGAAGTACCTGCTCGTCTATAAAGAGCTGATCGCCTATGCCGTGACGCATAAGTTCAAGGTAAAAATCATCGCCAAACATCTCTTTATACTCAAGTGCCGCAGCTTTTGCACCTTCGTAGCCTAATGCTCCGTTTTTTGAATTTCTCTCGTTTGCGGTGTTTAGATGCCAGTTAACCTCTCCTTGAAGACATGCAGAGGAACATATAAGCCCCTCACTGTGTTCGCGAAGCTCTTTTTTGTTTATGCGCGGAAAGTAGTAAAAGCCGTCTATAAAGGCTTTTGATGAAAGATACATAAGGTTTTCGTAACCTTTTTGGTTTTTGGCAAAAAGACAGATATGAAAACGCTGTTTTGTGCTTTTGTCATCTATACTCTCGCCGTTATGAATATAACCCTCCATGCCGATGATAGGTTTTATCCCAGCAGAGCGCATTTGCTGATAAAAATCTATTGCACCGAACATATTGCCGTGATCAGTCATAGCAACACTTGTCATGCCGAGTTCTTTAACCTGTTTAACAAGATTTGAGAGTTTGTTCGCACCGTCAAGCAGTGAATATTCGGTATGCAGATGCAGATGCGTAAACGGCTGAGGACTCATTACATGTAACCTTTAGTCTATATTTTAAAGGTTTAAATTATAGTAAAACTCTCTTAATATCAAGTAATCTTTAGAGCTATTTTTTATACTTCTCTATTAGTTTATCAATCGGCAGTGCTTGATCAAAATAGTATCCTTGAAAAAGTATATCGCCTTTTAAATGTTTCAACTTTTCATAAAGTTTTTCATTTTCCATATATTCAAGAATAACGGGTTGAATATTCAAGCTTTGTGCCATGTCTGTTAAAGATTTTAAAATATTGTATTTTGTCAAGTTCTCTTCAGAACCTTTTACTATAGTCCCGTCAACTTTTATAATTTTAACGACGCCCATCTCGACAAGTTCAATCAGCTGTATAAAACTAGAATATCCGCTTCCAAAATCATCTATGGCAAAGTTTATACAGTGCTCTTTTGAGAGCATCAAAATATTTGTTTTAGACAATAAAAGCATCTGCTCAGTTATCTCTACGACTAACTCAAAACCTGTTTTGGCAATTGCTTTTGAGAGTTTTACAATCAATTTAAGCACCTCTTCGTTTTCAAATGAGGCGGGATATATATTTACAGCCACTCTTGTAACTGTAGTAGCTAATTTATCTATATGCCGATGCATATTTTTAAGCACATAGATATCAAGTTCACTCATTCTATTTTGCTCTTCAATCAACCCTATAAAATTCTCGCCGCTTAAGTATGAACCGTTATATGGAAGACGGACAAGAGCCTCTACTAATAGTTTTTTTGCTTTTGTTTTGCTTTTTACTATAGGCTGAAAAAAGATTTCAAAAAGATTCTCTTTAAACGCTTTATCAATCTCTACCCTTATTTCATCATTCTCTTTTACTTTTGTATATAATTCGTTGATATCGGCACTGCTTAATAAGTTTACATCATCTTTTTGTGTATGCTTTTTAATTATATGCAGTATCGGAACGACATTAGAGCTAATACGATATATATCATCTACCCTGACACCGGTTATTTTGACTTTAATATCAAATTTGCTTGCCAATGTTACAATTTTTTTATATATATAGTCGTTAACAAACTCCATAACTCCGATATTATTGTTATTTTTAGCATCCTGCAAAAGCAGATTTACGGAGTGTTCATTTGAAAATACGACTCCGTCAAAACTCTGTTTAGCCATCGTCTTTTTTATACTATTTTCTATCTCAAAATTATTCTTATACAAAAACTCTCTTACTTTGTCAGGAGTTGCATCACTAAAAACAATCGAAGTAAAGTAGTATAGTTCATCTTCATATTTTGATTTATACGCTATATAGTTAAAAAAATGCATACTCTTATTTTTTGTATAATTTATCTGCATGCTATTTAGATACTGTTCTAACACAAGCATTGATTTAAAGAGCTTGTTTAGATGAGAAACGGCTAAAGTATATTCATCCCTCGTAATCATGGTAATTATATGCAAAGCCTCTTCATGAAGTTCACGGTGAGTTAAAAATATCTTTGCATATATATCATTTTGATGTCCCTGCATGCTGTAAGCGTATAGGTCAAATTCCATACTACCGAACCATTTTGCCAGATTACATGTAAGATAATTAAGAGAAGGAGGTTTTGTATCTTTGCTGTTTTGAATAAAGAGTGAAAAATCTTCAAACCAGCTCCTATGAACGCTTAGTGAAGAGACATATTTTATATCACTCTCATTTGAGTTAAAAAAAAGTACCATATCCTGCATTGTTAGAGTAAAATAACTTTTGCCCATACTCTGTTTTATGGAGCTAAAACGTTTTGTTACAAATTTTATATCAGTTTGAATTATTTTGTGTTCAACTAAATTTAAAATCTCATTCTCTAAAACATCGACGACATAAATTACGTCTTCAAAAGGTATGTCGTATCCGTTTTTAATTTTATTCGCCAACTCATAAATATAGACGTCAAGTTCAAGAATACTTTTGTCAAAGATATTATTAAAAACTTTAATCTCCGCTAAGATAAGTTCTGAGAATTCATCAACAGTGCCTATATGCATCCCGATAACGGGATGTTGAGTAAGTTTTTGGGTTAATCTTTTTGCCAATTCTGCAGTGATGGTATCTTCTAACATGTAGTACTCCAAATTATTATAATTTTTTATGTAATCACACATAGTCAGAATAATTCTAACACAAAAACATATAATTTAAGAATTTAGTTATACTCAACGTATGAATCTCTTCAACACCCTTTTTACATGTTATATATATTTTTTATCACTAAGCTTGCTGTCAATAAATCTTTTTATTTCCACTACAAATAAAACACTCGCTCCAATCGCTAAAACTTCTATCCAAGTCATCAAATCCAGAGCTTCACTCTTAAACATACTATTCATAAAAGAGGCATGTGTAAAAGTTACCTGAATCAAGCTCATTAAAGCTACGCCTAAAAGCAGAAGCTTATTATTCATGATGTTGGTTTTAAAAACCGATTTTTCAAGCTCTTTACATGAAAAAAGATAAAATAGCTCCGTAAAAACAAAGATATTTACGGCTACCGTTCTAGCATACTCTATAGTGTGACCCTTAACGATTGCATACTCAAACATAGCATAAGAGGCGATTAACATGTAAAAACCGACAACAAGCATCTGAGTAATTATCGCTTTTGTTAAAATCGGCTCTTGCGGATTTCTAGGTTTTCTTTGCATTATGTTCTCTTCTTGCGGCTCAAACACAAGCATAAGCCCAAGTAAGATTGCGGTTGACATGTTAATCCACAATATCTGTACGGGAAGTATAGGAAGAGTCAGCCCAAGCATAATAGCGACTAATATTACAAACCCTTCTCCCAGATTTGTCGGCAGTGTCCATGTTATAAACTTAACAAGATTATCAAAGACATTTCTTCCCTCTTTAACGGCATGTGCGATTGAGCTAAAATTATCATCGCTTAGTATCATATCAGCCGCCTCTTTTGCCACTTCCGTACCGCCCATACCCATAGCAATACCTATGTCTGCTTGTTTGAGTGCCGGAGCATCGTTTACACCGTCTCCGGTCATTGCGACTATTTCTCCTCTTGCTTGAAGAGCATCAACTATTCGCAACTTCTGTTCAGGTTCTACTCTTGCAAATACTTTAACGCTGCCTACTCTCTCAATCAGCTGAGAATCACTTAACAAAAGAAGCTCTTTTCCTTTTAAAACAGCATCTTTATACTCTCTGCCATCATCTACTATAGACATCATCTTTGCTATCGAAAATGCGGTAAGAGCGTGGTCTCCCGTTATCATTATGATATTTATACCTGCACTCTTGCACTCTTTAACAGCCTCTATCGCCTCAGAACGCGGTGGATCCATCATCGCTTGCAAACCTAAAAATATAAATCCGTTATCTAGCTCTCTATCGTTGATTTTATCTCCGTGAGAGGCTTTTTTAGCAATAGCCAAAACTCTAAGACCCTTAGTGGCATAATCCTCTGCTTGTAGCAAAATTCTCTCTTTGTTTATAGCCACCTTCTCAGAGTCAATAGCTTCATAATCACATATATCAAGACTTTTTTCTATAGAACCTTTTAGATATATGATATTTTTAGCATTTTTTGTATCTATGTTTAGAGTCGCCATATATTGTCTATCTGATTCAAAGGGTAAAATATCCACTCTTTCAAATGTAGTATGCAACTCATGTTCATCAAAACCTGCCTTTAAGGCACTAACAATCAGTGCGCCCTCTGTAGGATCACCGCTTATGCTATATAATCCATCTTTTTTTACAAGATATGATTCGTTACAGAGGTATCCTGCTCTAAGCACCTCGGCTAAATCATCATCAATAGAGTCTATCTTTTGTCCGTTTTGCAAAAAATCGCCTTTTGGTTCATACCCGTTACCGCTTACTTCATAAGATTTGCCTGCACAATATATATCTGTTACAAACATCTTATTTTGCGTAAGTGTTCCGGTTTTATCGGAACATATCGTCGTAACACTTCCAAGAGTCTCAACTGCGGGAAGTTTTCTGATTATGGCATTTTTCTTTGCCATACGACTAACTCCGATTGCTAGAGTTATAGTTACAGCCGCAGGAAGCCCTTCAGGAATAGCACCCACGGCAAGAGCAACTGAAGCCATAAATGTTTCAACAGCACTATAATCTCTTAAAAGCCCTATGAAAAAAGTAAGCACAGCAAGAGCTAAAATCACATATAAAAGCAGTTTTGAAAATGATGATATTTTTTTTGTAAGAGGCGTCTCCATTGAGGTTGTCTCTTCTATAAGATGGGCGATTTTTCCAAGTTCCGTATATTGTGCAATCGCTACGACAATGCCCTTTGCTCTGCCGTATGTTACATAAGTTCCCGAATATGCCATGTTTTTTCTGTCATTGATAGTGATATCTTGCTGATGTGATGAGATATTTTTAAGCACGGGTTGTGACTCGCCGGTAAGCATAGACTCATCAACTTTTAAATCTCTACTCTCAAATAGTCTTATATCGGCAGGTACTTTTGAGCCTGATTCAAGTAAAATTATATCCCCCGGAACCAAGTCGGCAGAAGAGATAGTAATCTTTTTGCCGTCTCTTATTACAACGGCATCGGTATGCATCATCTGCTTTAGCGACTCAATAGCCTCTTCGGCTTTAACCTCTTGTATATAGCCGACTATTACATTTATAATAACAACTGCAAATATAACTCCGCTATCAACCCACTCTTGCAAAAATGCGGTAACAATCGATGCACCTAAAAGTATATAAATCAACGCATTATGAAACTGCATAAGAAATTTTTTAAGTTTTGAGTCGCTCTTTTTGGCTTCAAGCTCATTCTTGCCGAAGAACTCTTCACGATGCTTGATACTAAGTGAGCCAAGACCGTCAAGTTTGTTACTCTCAAATATCTCTACTATTTTATCAGTTTCTAAACTATGCCAATTATCCGCTATTAAATGTTGCATAACAAACTACCTATGTGTGTTTCAAAGATTATACTAATTTTTAATCAATTGTTTCTTATAATAGAGAAAATCTCTTTTAGAAGGCATAAATATGCTTGATACTATAGACGACAGATACAAAACTCTGGAAAAAAGCATCAAAAAACTAGGATATGAAAAAAATACGCTCATAGAAGTGCTTCATAACGCTCAAGAGACATTTGGTTATCTGGGAATTGACACTCTAAAATTCATAGCAAAGAGACTAAAACTCCCCTACTCCAAAGTTTACGGGGTCGCTACGTTTTACAACTACTTTAGACTAAAACCAAAAGGCAGACACAATATAGTCGTCTGTCTGGGAACGGCATGTTACATAAAAGGCTCAAACAAAATACTTGAAACGATAGAACGCAGATACGGCATAAAAGCAGACGAAACAACTTCTGATGGAGCCTTGTCTATTTTAACAGCAAGATGCTTCGGCTCATGTTCTCTTGCTCCCGTTATTGTATGTGACGAGCAGATAAAAGGCAATGTATCGCTTGAAAATCCACTTTGTGAGATAGAGGAGAAGATAAAATGATAACTTCTATTCAAGAACTTAGAGATTTCGCGCAAAAAAACGAACGAGATTTTAGCGTACCAAAAGGCATCCATCCAAAAGAAAAAAGAGTTGTTCTTGAAAATATAGGAGTAATAAATCCCGACAGCATAGAGGAGTATATAGCTCGTGGCGGTTACATGTCACTTTTTAAAGTACTTGATGAGATGACCCCATCAGAGGTTATCGAAGAGGTAAAAATAAGCGGACTTAGAGGCAGAGGCGGAGGCGGTTATCCCACCGGTTTAAAATGGGAGAGTGTTTCAAAAGTTCAAAGTGAGCAAAAATACATTATTTGCAACGGAGATGAGGGCGATCCCGGTGCTTTTATGGACAGAGCCGTAATGGAGGGTGATCCTCACAGAGTTTTAGAGGGAATGACGATAGCAGGTTATGCATGCGATGCGAACAAAGGGTATATCTATGTAAGGTCGGAGTATCCTATGGCGGTAGAAAAACTAACCAGAGCCATAAAACAAGCAAGCAAACTTGGGATTTTAGGAGAAAATATCGCTCACAGCGGATTTAGCTTTAGCGTAGAGATAAGGCTGGGTGCAGGGGCATTCGTCTGCGGCGAAGCTACCGCGCTTGTTGCTTCGATAGAGGGAGGAAGAGGACATCCCAGACAAAAACCGCCTCATCTGAGCGATCACGGTCTGTGGGGAGAGCCTACCGTTTTAAACAATGTCGAAACCTTTGCAAATATAGCTGCAATCATAAAAAATGGCGGTGCATGGTTTAAAAATATCGGAACAGAGACATCAAGCGGTACAAAAGTTTTTGCGCTTACGGGACATATAAAAAATACGGGGCTAATCGAAGTGCCGATGGGAACGACACTAAGAGAAATTATCTTTGATATCGGCGGCGGAGTAGAAAACGATAAAAAGTTCAAAGCCATTCAGTCGGGAGGTCCTAGCGGAGGATGCATACCAGAGCATCTTTTGGATTTGCAAGTTGATTATGAGTCACTAAAGAGTGCAGGTTCAATAATGGGAAGCGGCGGATTGATAGTTATAGACAACAGCTCCAATATGGTAGAGATAGCACGCTTTTTTATGGACTTTTGCGCAAGCGAGTCATGCGGAAAGTGTACACCTTGCCGCGTGGGAACAACAGAGCTTACACGGTTGCTTGATAAGTTTATAGCCAAAAATGCTACAAAAAAAGATTTTGAACTCCTTAAAGAGATGTGCGAAGTTGTAAAAAGTACGAGTCTGTGCGGACTAGGACAAACTGCTCCGAATCCGGTTCTTAGCACTATAAAATATTTTGAAGATGAATACTTAGCAGGAATAAAAGATGAATAGAGAAAAAGTAAGAGTCAAAAGCTTTACTATAAACGGTATTTGCGTTACGGGTCAGTCAAACCAAACTATCTTGGAAGTTGCAAAAGACAACGGCATCGAGATTCCAACCCTTTGTTATCTTGATGGGTTAAGCTGTGTCGGCTCGTGCAGAATGTGCATAGTGGAGATAAAAGGCTCTCATGAACCTACTCCCGCATGCAGTGCAAAAATAAAAGAGGGAATGGAAGTAACTACTAATTCACCCAAAATAAAAAAAGCCAGAGAGATGATACTCTCCATGATGTTTAGCGAACGCTCTCATGTATGTTCTACATGTATAGCTAACGGTGACTGCGAACTGCAGAACAAGTCGGTCGAACTTGAACTTGAACACAGCAAAGTATCGTACCTAAACCAAAGGTTTGAGATAGACGCTTCTCATAAGAACTTTGTCAATGACCCAAACAGATGCATACTATGTACTAAATGTATAAGGGTCTGCGACGAGATAGAGGGCGCTCATGCACTCGATATCTTCGGCAGAGGTATAAACTCGAGAATAATTCATGATATGGATGAGCCGTGGGCGGAGTCGGTAAGTTGTACTAGTTGTGGAAAATGCGTCTATGTCTGCCCTACGGGCGCACTTTATGAGAAAGATATAAGCGAAGAAGAGGTTGTGAAAAAAAGAGGGATAATTACGGAGCTTGTGAAAAATAGGGGTAAATAAACTTACATGTAAGAAAACCATTTTTAACAATATTGTTGTCGATGATAAAATTTTTATCATAAGAGGCGTTCAAGTAATGATTGATAAGGATTTAGCCGAACTTTATCAAGTTCAAACTAGCAGACTGAATGAACATGTTAAAAGAAACATAGAACGATTTGATGGTGATTTTATGTTTCAACTGACAAAAGAGGAGTTTGATAACTTGATATCGCAAAATGCGACATCAAGTTTGGGAGGTATTAGAAAATTGCCTTATCTATATTACTGAACAAGGTGTTTACATGTTGGCTACAGTTTTAAAAAGCGGTATTGCCGTAGAAGTCACAAAACAAATCATGCGAACATTTACAAAGCTAAAAAATCAATCCATACCATACTTTGACATTATTAAAAGGCTTGAAAAACTAGAAACAAATGACAAAGAGACAACAAAATTACTTCAAAAAGTGGTGCAAGTGGTTTCAAGTATGCAGAGTATCCATGATGAAGCTAGAAAAGGAACGAAAAAGATGGGGTTTGTGTGATTTTATCTCTTTGCTCGTACCTTGGGGACAATTTTAAAGCCTTGCTTTTTTATGTGGCTTTTTTGTTTAGTTTGGATTTATAAAAGTTGTGAAACAAACTACAAATATTCTAAAAAGTGGAGATTCATTCTCAGGGGTGTAATGGTACAGAGCTTAATATTTTATTTTTCGCTTAATTGCTATAGTCAATTGATATATAAGTAATCCTAAGAGAGTTTTAGATAATAAGTCCGATAATCCAAAGGCTTTCAAGTCTATAAGTATATAAAATTGTTCTGAGATTTTATCCCATAGATTGGCGGTTCCAGAAAACAAATACGATAGTGTATAATAATCATTTAAAAAATAAATTTTAAGAAATAAAAATATAATTATCCATAATAAAGGTCTTAACCAACTTTGACCAAAGTTGGATGATATTTTTCCAAATCCTGCGATAATAATATTTTGTAAGTTTTGTAAAATAAATTTACCCCTTTTTATATTTCGCCACAATTCACGTATATAGGTATCCATCTCTTTTTGATACATTTTGTTTGCTTCAATATAATCTTTTTTTTCAAAGAAATAATGTTTAAAAAATCGAAAATATTCTCTTGATATTGCTTGTTCAGTATTTACAGAGTTATATTGAAATTTATAACTATTTATTTTAATATTTTTATATTCATTAATATTTTTAAAGTTTAAATTTTGAAATAACCCTTCTTCTATAGATAATTTTCTCAACTCAATAAAATTAAAAGTTGAATCTGTAATATTTATTGGTTTGAGATTATTATTTTGTAGAATAAATTTATCTATCTTTACTTTATCTATATATATTTCTAATTGCTTTGGCTCTTTTGTTACTCTGTCTAATAAATTAGAATCAATTTCTAAAGTATTGATGTTATTTAATTTATATAGTAATAGTCTATCTATATTCATACCTGATATTTTAAGTTTATTTCTTACAGTTATATTTGTTAAATTTAATGTTTGACAATCTAATAAGTAAAAATCAAAATTATAAAAAGTACAATTTGTAAACTGTATTAATCGATATGGATATTGTTTATGCACTATTTTATCATTAACATTTGTTAATTTATAGGGATTGTTTTTATTTACATGTTTATACCAATAGAAAAATTCATCCTTAAGAGGTGCAATCATCGATCTTGTAAACTCTGGAAATATGATATCGTTAAACATAAGCATATTGTCATATCTACTTATTTGTTCTTCTACAAGATTCTTTATTTCTTGCCAAAAGTATATGTGTTTAGCATCTGTAAATGTTGCTCTTACTTGATTTGACCAATCATCTTTTGTACAATGCAATACGCATTCATTATTTTCATAAACTTCTAAGTTACAATTTTGATGAGAACATTTTTTCATTACTAACTACCTGATGGAAGTAAATTTTGTATGCTATCTGTTATATTGGTAAAATCAATATAAACTTGTTCTGCATTTTTGGCTGTTTTATATACTGTTTGAACTCTAATCCATACTTTAGATAATTTATTTTTTATTTCAGTATTTAATTTATTTGCAAATAAATCATGATTTTTTATTACTTCTCCATAGGCAGATTGTAAAACTTCATCAAAAACATTTGCACCTTTAATATTGTATGAATATAAAGCAGTTTTTATTTTTAATATATGTTTTTTTATGATACTATTTAAATCAGTAGGTAATGAATTATTTTCAATAAAATCTTCCAACTCATCCAATAATTTTTTTAACTCTTCAATTTCTTCATCATTGATTGGTATTTCATCATTAGGTAATATTTCAGAACAAAAATCTAGTATTTTAAACTGAACATCCGTAATTTTCTGTTTTCTTGATTGCCAATCACCATTTATACCAGTAAGTACGATTAAGTGGTTTTGTAATTGTTTGATTTCACTTTCATATAATTTTTTTGAAAAACCAGTTTTATCCATTTTTTGCTTAAATAATTCAAATTCATCATTTAAATTATTAAGGCACTCCATTACAGCTACTTCTGTAGAGTGTTTATTTGGCTCATCAATATTAAAAATACTTTTCCATACATCAACAATTATTTTACTATCATTATTATATGCACTATGAACTATTTTATTTAATCTAATTGCAGAATTTGTTTTATTTTCCATAACATATATCCTTATAATTTTTCATAAATTATACCAATAAAACTTGAAAAACTAAAATAATATGACAAATTGCAATATTTTAGATAAATATTTACTTCTTAGCCTTAAACTGCTCTTCCAAAGCTTTTAACTCATCGGCGTTTTGTTGAGCTTTTTTTACCGCTTCTTCAAATGCAAAGCCTTTCATGATTATTTCGTATAAATGAGGTTTGTTTTTTCGCCAGTTTCGTATTGTTTTAACATCAATATCCAAAAATCCTGCCATATCTCGCTGAGTCATTATTTTTACCTTTTTTAAGCAAAAATTACAAAACTTCCCTTGATGTTACAACAAGCCCAAATAACCCTCTTTTTTTTTAAAACAAGAGAAAATATCCCCCTCTTTTAATTTTATATAGGTATCATTTACTTTTTTAAAAGTAAAAAGAGGGAAATTATGTCTTTATCACTTATAGAAGAGTTACCAAAAATTGTAAAAGAGGGAAAAGCGGAAGCTCAAAGGATTTTGGAGCGGATAAATAGCGGTAATGCTCTTGTGCTTCAGACAAATGAACTTGTTTTACCTAGTAAAGATGTGAGTGGGCTTTTTCGTGGTGAAGTGCCGAGTGCTGATGAGAGCGAGTGGAAAAATAGGCTCATTTACGGGGACAATCTTTTAGTGATGCAGGGTTTACTTGCAGGAGATAGTTCAAGTGGTTTGGAATCTATGAGAGGAAAAATCGACCTTATTTACATCGACCCACCTTTTGATAGTAAGGCAGATTATCGCACCAAAATCACTCTACCAAATGCAAACATCAACCAAAAACCGACCGTAATAGAGCAGTTTGCTTATGCTGACACATGGAAAGACGGCACGGTAAGTTACTTGAAAATGATATATCCACGGCTTGTTTTGATGCGGGAACTTTTGAGTGAAAAAGGCTCTATTTATGTCCATATTGATTGGCATGTGGGGCATTATGTGAAGATTTTGTTGGATGATATTTTTGGTAAGGATAAATTTAGGAATGAAATTGTTTGGCATTATTCAACTGGCGGATTAGGTAGTACTACTTATGCAAAAAAGCATGACAATTTATTTTTATATTCAAAAAATACAAACTATATATTTAATCAGCCCAGAATGCCTTCAAAAGATGAAAATAGGTTTAATTTAACCGATGAAGATAATAGAAAATATTACATAAAAGCAGGGAATAAATATTATTTAGATAATGGTGTCGCTATGCCAGATGTATGGATTGATATATTTCCTGTTAGAAATGTTTCAAAAGAATTAGTAGGTTATGCGACCCAAAAACCATTTACGCTTCTTGAGCGCATTATAAAAGCCTCATCAAACGAAAACTCCATAGTAGCCGACTTCTTCGGCGGAAGCGGAACAACTGCAACAGTTGCAGAAAAACTGGGTCGTCGTTGGATTAGCTCCGATATCGGCAAACCATCCATTATGGTGCAGAGAAAAAGACTCATCGACAATGAAGTCAAACCCTTTTTGTATCAAAGCATCGGCGATTATCAAAAAGAGGCTTTTGAGAGTAGCGGAATGTTTAGACGCATTGGCGACTTGTCGCAGGTTATTATCTCTCTTTTTGTAGATGATAGCGGAAGCGGAGCTTTGAGTTTTGGAGATGAGCATCCACGAAATCTTGGCTACATCAAAGATAAAAAAACTTTGGTATTCATAGACAGCCCTAGTAAAATGACAGGTCGTGCCACTCTTAAAAAAGCGATAGAACTTCGTGATAATTTTCTCGGCGGTTGGGATAGAGTGGTTGTGCTTGGCTGGAACTTTGCTTATGACATCAGCTCTGCCATCAATGAACTTGGTGATAACAAACTTGAAGTGCTGGTCATTCCTCCAGATTTGCTCGACAAACTCAAAACTAAAGTAACTTACAAAAAGCTTGTCGAGAGTGGAAAGATACGATTTTCTTCACTTCAATATCTGACTATAAAACCGATTGAGAAAAAGATTTACGATAGTGAACTTGAAGAGCTAAGCATAAAACTAGATAACTACATTTTGCTAAGCCCCGACAACATACCGCTTGATGATGCGGACAAAAAATCGCTTCAAGAGCTTTTGGCTAGTGACCCTCTTGCTCTCATTGAGTATTGGAGTATCGACCCTGACTATGACGGTGTAACATTTAGAAGCAAGTGGCAAGATTATAGAGAAAACACGGCAAACGATAACGACCCTTTACATGTAATCTTTCAAGCAAAAATCATGGTCTCAAGAAAAGAAAAAAGAGTGGTGTGTGTCAAGGCGGTAGATGTGTTTGGATTTGAGTCTGTTGTAAAAGTGGAGGTGTGAGATGGCAACACCTATTAACACACTTACGGGCGACATACCTTTACAGCTTGCATCTGCTATCTCAAACAAAGTTCTTGACTTATGGAATAGCGGAGAGTTTTTAAATCTTGTAACTCCTACAACGGCAACACTTCTAAAATTTTGGTTTTGTCAACCTCATACCGATAGAGAAATCAACTTTCACAGAGGACAAAAACAAGCGATTTTAAATACTGTTTATCTGCATGAGATTGTAAAAATCAAGAGCGTTTTAGATATTTACAACCAGATAGATAAAGAACTTTTAGCACGGCTTGATTTAGTAATGCTTGCAAAAGAAAAATACAACATTCCAAAATATGCCATGAAAATGGCAACGGGAACGGGTAAAACTTGGGTCATGAATGCACTTTTCATCTGGCAATATCTCAATGCAAGAGCTGAAAAAGAGAGAAGCGGACGCTACTCTAAAAACTTTTTGCTTATCGCCCCTGGTCTTATAGTTTATGAGAGACTACTTGATAGTTACATGGGAAAAGAGAGAGAAGATGGAAGCCGTGATGTAAACACAAGCGATATTTTTAAAAATAGAAAACTCTTTTTGCCAGATAAATATGAAGTAACAATAAAAGCTTTTTTACAAAGTAGCGTTGTCAAAAAAGATGAGATAGGCAAAAAAATTACAAGTGACGGATTTATCGCCATTTCAAACTGGCATCTGTTTATGGGCAAAGATGAGACAAGCGAAGAGATAAGTCCACTTGAAGACCCTAGCGGCGTGATAGCCGACATCTTTCCTGCTCGTCCTGGAGTAAGTGCAGGAAATAGCTTAGAACAGCTTGATAGTGCTTATTTTAGCGGTGGAGAGATTGAGTATCTTGCTGAACTTGATGATTTGATAGTTATGAATGATGAAGCACATCATATCCATGAGAACAAAACCGCTGGAGAGATTCAAGAAGTTGAGTGGCAAAAATCGCTCAATTTCATCGCTAAAAATAAAGCCGAAAAATTTATACAGATAGATTTCTCAGCCACTCCCTATGACACGACAGGAAGCGGACAAAAAAGAACAAAACATTATTTTCCACATGTAGTGGTGGACTTTGACCTAAATGCAGCCATTAAAGATGGACTTGTAAAGATGATAACCATCGATAAACGAAAAGAGCTTTCCACTTTGGAGCTTGATTTTAAAGCACTCCGTGATGAGGGAACAAACAAGGTAATCGGGCTTAGTGACGGGCAAAAAGTTATGATTCAGGCTGGGCTTACAAAGCTCTCTATTTTAGATGAAGGTTTTTCAAAACTTGAAAATCCAAAACATCCAAAAATGCTTATCATGTGTGAAGAGACGGAAGTTGTAAACTATGTTGAGGAGTTTTTACTCGAACTTGGTCTTAAAGATGATGAGTTTATGGGGATTCACTCTAAGAAAAACGGAGAGATTCCAAAAGAGGAGTTTGCAAAACTCAAACAAAAACTCTTTAATCTTGATGAGTATGAAAATCCAAAAGTCGTCATTTCCGTTTTGATGTTAAAAGAGGGTTTTGATGTAAGCAATGTCTGTGTGATTGTGCCGCTTCGCTCAAATCAATCTTCCATTTTGCTAGAACAAACCATCGGGCGTGGGCTTCGACTGATGTTTCGAGGTCGCGACTTTGAAGATGAAAAAAGAGAAAATAGACAAAGAGTTTTAAACGATAGACTTAGCCCAAAATCTTACTATGATGTTTTAAGCATTATCGAACATCCTGCCTTTAGTGAGTTTTACGGTGATTTACTTGCAAGTGATGAGTTTGGTTTTGATGAAAATGAACCAACAGAGGGAACTTCAACGGGCGACATGATAAAAGTCGGACTCAAAGAAAATTATCAAGAGTACGACATGGCATTTTTGGAGATAATCAAAGATGAGGAAGAGGCGCTAAATGAGCCGATTTTACATGTAGATGATTTACCGCCTTATACTTACCACAGCTTGGAGAGTTTGAAATCATGGACTACAAAAGGGGAAGTTTTTCACTCTGAAGAGCTAACAGTAAAAACAACTTTTGGAGACTATACAATTAGTGCGGATTTGTTTAATGCAAACTCTTATAACGAGTATCTTCAAAAACTTTTAGAGATATTGACACATAAAATGGGGCAGTTGAAAGTGCGTGGGCATAATCGGGCTTTACCGTCAATGCAAATTTATCAGCCTCAGCTTTTGGGGCTTCTTGATAACTACATCAGAACAAGGCTTTTCTCACAAAACTTCAATCCTTTTGAAAATGAAAATTGGCGAGTTTTAATGCTCAAAAATGCAAATATAACATCACATATAACAAATGAAATAAATAGAATGATTTACAATATGCAAAACTCAACCACTTACATAAAACCTATTGTAGATAAAATCTATTTTTCAAAAGTCGGCGGTTTAAATATGAGAAAAAATTTCTCTCTTAATTTGCAAAAAACCATCTATGAAAAAACCTCTTATCCGTCAAATAAGGGCGGATTTGAAAAAGCATTTTTAGAGTTTTTGGATGCTGATGCCAAAGTATTAAAGTTTATAAAAATTTTAGAATTCAAACATGATTTTGCAACTATTAGCTATTTTAGAGATGATGGTTTGATGGCTAGTTATTATCCTGATTTTATGGTTGAAACTGATTTACATGTATATCTGGTTGAGACAAAATCAGACAAAGACTTAAAAGATGTAAATGTCAAGCAAAAACAAAGAGCAACACTTGACTTTATAAAAAGAATCAATTCGCTTGATGGAGATTTGCGAGATAATAAAACTTGGAGTTACTTGCTTTTAGGGGAGACACAGTTTTACAGTTTGAAAAAAAGCGGTGCAGATATGGAAGATTTGGCTAAAAGTGCAAAGATAAACGAGAGTACTTTTAGCGGGAGTTTGTTTGACAACTAACCGTTCATGTTAAGTTGTCAGAGGAGAAGAAGTTATCAAAAAAAGAGGTATTATAACCGAGCTTATAAAAAATAGATAACACAAAACCTTATTTGTACTTTTAATACAAATAAGATTTACGGTTTTAAAAAGCTTTTTTCTCTAAAATATATTCAGCTATTAGTTTGATTTCATCTTCAGTTACAAGACCTTTTTGTGATGGCATAATACCGAATTTTTCAATAGTCTCTTTTGGAAACAGTGTTTTTTCTTGAGTAGGATTTAGCGTATAATCTACGATAAATTTAACTGCTGCTTCTTTATCATCTGATGATTGTTTGACTTTTTTTGCAATTGCCCAATATGGCGGTGCTACCATTCTATCAAGTTTCTCTTTTGTAATAGCTCCCATTAGATGGCAACTTCCGCACTTTTGATTTGCAAGTTCTTCCGCACCATCAGATGCAAACAATAAACCTGATGTAGCCAAAATTAGGGATAAACTTAATAATTTTTTCATAATAACACCTTGTATAAAATGAGATAATCAAAATTATAACATAACTTTATCGCAAAAGTATGATTTTAGATATCGTAATTTAAGAGCAACTTGATAAAATATAAAAATAAAATTTGGATGTTACATGTATATATACAAAGAAGATTTTAAAAAAATAGTTATAGCTCTTTTAATAGGCATTTTGGTTTTTATGATATCGCTATTCTTTTTTAATAAACTACAATCTTCGCTTTTGGCATCAATAGCTTTTTTAGTAACTCTATGGACAAATGAGGGTTTACCATTAGGCGTTGTCTCTTTACTTCCAATTATTTTATTTCCATCATTTTCCATTTTAACTACAGAACAGACGAGCGCAAACTACTCTCATCCTATTATATTTTTATTTTTAGGCGGATTTTTGATTGCTATTGCGGTTGAAAAAACAAATCTTCATAAATATATAGCCAATAAAATGTTTCTAATTTTTCCATCAACTCCAAAAGGGATAATATTTTCACTTGCCATAACGTCTGGCATACTCAGTTCCGTACTTTCAAATACTACTACAACGCTTTTACTGATTTCGATTGCTCTTTTTATCAGCGATGATGTAAGACTAAAGATGAGATTTGCACTCTCTATTGCTTACGGTGCGAGTGTGGGTGGGATTTTAACACCTATAGGGACACCGCCAAACTTAATTTTGCTTGGTATTATGCAAAGTAAGGGTATAGAACCTATACCTTTTTTACAGTGGGTATTTATGGTTGCACCTTTAGTCTTTATCATGCTTTTTATAGTTGCTTCGCTACTTAGTATTGGCGTAAAAGATATCCAAATTTCAATAAATAGTGAAAAAAAACCTTTAAGTATAGAGCAAAAAAAAGTACTTTTTTTGATTGGAGCCGTAGTTGTACTTCTGTTGTTAAATGCTCCTCTTAAACCTTATTGGAGTGGGCTTGGACTTAGCGAAACAGGTATTTTGCTTGGAATAGGTCTTTTGCTTTTTGCTCCGCCTTTTGGCATACTGGATTGGAGTAGCGATAAATCAAAAATTCCTTTTAGAATTATGTTTTTATTTGGAGCAGGATTTTCTATTGCAAAAGCTTTTAGCGAGACTCTTTTAGCAGATGAACTTGCTTCTTATCTGATATCCATAACACATCTCTCTCCCATTTTGATAATATTTGCCGTTGCAATGCTTGTAACATTTACAACCGAGATAACATCAAATACTGCCTTAGTTTCAATTATGCTACCTGTTATCTACGCAGTATCACAGCAAAGCGGTATCAATGCGACTTTGATTATGATGGTTGCAACGGTGTGTGCAAGTTATGCTTTTATGCTCCCAATCGCCACTCCTCCAAATGCAATAGCCATGAGCAGTGGCGCCATAAGTATAAAAGATATGGCAAAATACGGCTTTGTTTTAAACTTGGCGGGAGTTTTTTTAATAGTCTTCATTGCGGAATTTTTTTGGAGAGGATTTTTTTAAAACTCTTTTATCTTTTTTAGTTAGAATTTCATAAAAAATATAAGGTACAAAATGATAGTTCATATAGTAATGTTTAAGTTTAAAGATGAAAACAAAAGTACAAATATAGCGCATACAAAGCAGATGCTTGATACTTTGGTTGATTTGATACCTGCTCTAAAATTAATGGAAGTCGGAGTTAACTTTACGGTTGCACCCAGAGCATTTGATTTGTCGCTATACTCTACGTTTGATTCAAAAGAAGATTTGGAAGCTTATGCAATTCATCCTGAGCATTTAAAAGTTGTTGAGTTTATAAAATCCGTAACTATAGAATCAAAAGTGGTTGATTATATCAAAGAGTAGTTATGATTTTTTTTGTCTCATTGTAACCGGCTTCTATTAAATCTTTTATTTGAGACATCTCAACGGGATTAAATTTGCAAAGGTCGGGTTTTATAATTATATCTGCATCTTTAATCTGAAATTTTTTATTTATTTTTACTAAAAATGTAAAACTGTTGTACAAAACATCAATTACATTTTCCGGTTTTTTGTAAAATTTTTCAGGAACTAAATCAACTCCCATTAAAATATCAACATCCTCTTTTTTTAAACAGCTAAGCGGAATGTTTTCTACAACTCCGCCATCTACCAAAAACCTGCCATCAAGCTCAATCGGTACAAAAATTCCCGGTATACATGTACTAGCCATTACAGCATCTGCAACACTCCCTTTGTCTAAAACGACTTTATCTCCGTTTGTGATGTCGGTAGCTATCATTGCAAGCGGTATTTTTGCTTCTTTAAATGTTTTATCACCTATATTTAGCTTTATCATCTCGCCTATTTTTTCATTTGATAAAACACCGTATTTTGAAAGAGTTAAAGATGATAAATTTTTCCATTCAAATTCCAGTACAATTTTTTCTATCTCTTTTACACTTTTTCCAAAAGCATACAATGATGCAACAATTGCACCTGCACTTGTTCCGCTTATTGCTTTTATTTCAACCCCAAACTCTTCCAATGCTTTTATTACGCCTATGTGCGCTGCACCTAAAACCGCACCGCCGCCTAGTGCCAGAGCAACTTTTTTATTTTTTAACTTATTCATCTTCTCCCTTTGATTAAAAATTGTATCTAAAAATAATGCTAAAATTTCAAAAAAATTAAGGCAGTTAAATGTTAACGACTATTATAGCTATTTATACTATTTTTGTTTTAATCACTATTTATACGAGTGTAATGCAAATAGGATATGTAAATCAGGCAAAGCGTGGCAAAGCAGTTTTGTTGTCCGATAATGATTTTATAAAGGCTGGAAATTACAGCGTAGCAAAAGAGAAGATGAGTATCGCAACGACTTTTATCGATTATGTAATGTTTATTTTTTGGATAGGAACGGGTGTTAAATTTTTACAAGATAATATATTTTTTGAGAATGAAGCCTTTTTAAATATAGCGGTAGTTATGGGATTTTTAATTATAAATTCCGTTGTTTCATTGCCTTTTTCATATTATGAAAAATTTGTTTTGGACGAGAAGTTCGGCTTTAACAAATCTACAAAAGCTCAGTGGATAAAAGATACTTTTATCTCATTTGCAATGACGCTTATTTTTGGTTCCTTGGTAGTTTGGGGAATTTACATGATAATTTCTAGTCTGACTCTTTGGTGGTTATGGAGCTTTATATTTATTTTTTGTGTCATTGTTTTGATTAACATGTTATATCCGACTTTTAGGGCTATGTTTTTTGACAAGCTTACTCCGCTTCAAAACGAAGAGCTAGATAACGAGATAAAAAATCTTATGGATAAAACAGGTTTTGTAAGCTCAGGCGTATTTGTAAGCGATGCAAGTAAAAGAGATGCCAGACTTAATGCTTACTTTGGCGGGTTTGGAAAAACTAAAAGAGTAGTACTTTTTGACACTCTTATAGAAAAACTCACTACCAAAGAGCTTCTTGCGGTTCTAGGTCATGAGCTTGGTCACTTTGCGCATGGAGATATATATAAAAATATTGCATTGATGGGCGGTATGCTTTTTGCAATGTTTGGAATTTTCGGAAATCTTCCAGATTCACTTTACATGGAGCTTGGAGTCGATAAATCTCCTTATGCCGTAATGATTTTACTGCTTCTTCTTATGCCTGTTTTAGGTTTTTTAATGATGCCTATTATGGGAGCTGTGAGTCGTCATAACGAGTATGAGGCGGATAAAACGGGAAGCGAATTAGGCGGAAGCGGCGGTGCTGTAGAACTTGCAAATGCTTTGAAAAAACTTGTAAACGAGAATAAGAGCTTTCCTCTTTCTCATCCTTTGTATATCTTTTTTCACTATACTCATCCGCCTGTTTTAGAGAGGCTTAAAGAGCTTGGAATAGATATCGACGATTCAAGTAAAAGTGCTTTGGGAGCATCATGTCAAGCGGATATCTAGTAAAAGATGTTTTAAAAGATATATCGCAAACTCTAAGTCCTATAATAGAGAGAGCTTCAAGAGAGGCTCAACTGCTTCTTATGCACCATTTAAACGTGGATGAGCTTTGGCTTTTGATGAATCAAAACTCACATGTAAAAGATGCTCATAAACTTTTTGAGTGGGTAGAGCGCAGAGCCAAAAATGAGCCTCTTGAATATATAACGCAAAAGGTAAGTTTTTACAGCGAGGAGTTTTACATAGCTCAAGGTGCGTTAATTCCTCGCCCTGAAACGGAGCTTTTAATCGATGAAGTCATAAAAAACGTAACAGATAAAAATGCCCGCATGACGTTTGTAGAAGTAGGTGTAGGAAGCGGAATCATCTCTATAATGCTTGCAAAAACATTTGTAAATGCAAAAATAATTGCAGTAGATATCTCACAAGCCGCAATTGATATCGCAAAAATAAATATAGAAAAATTTAATCTTGGCGATAGAATTGAGCTAAGATTAGGTTCGCTTTTAGAGCCTATAAACGAACATATAGACTATCTAGTTTCAAACCCGCCTTACATAGCAAATAATGCGGCACTGGAATCAAATCTATCTTACGAACCTCAAAATGCACTTTTTGGTGGAGATATCGGAGATGAGATAATCAAAGAGCTTCTTGATGAAGTCTTAAGTAGAAATATTAACTTTTTTAGTTGTGAGATAGGTTATGACCAAAAAGATAAAATACAAAACTATTTAAACAAGAAGTCGTTTGAGAAATTGGAATTTTATAAAGATTTTAGTGATTTTGACAGGGGCTTCACACTAAGGCTGTAATTTGTGAAAAAAAATATATATGTTGATTTTAGTTACCTGCTTATGTTGGCAGCAACATTTGGGGCGACCATTGTTTTAGGTGCATTTGTTGCTCCTTTGATTTTTCACACCGATAAAATTCTCCATAGTGCTATACTTGATAACTATAATGCAGGCGTAATAATGGCGGAGATTTTTCGTCGTTTTAGCTATTGGGTCTATTTTAGTGCTTTTTTTGTACTTTTTTATGAGCTAATGATGTATAAAAAAGGGCAAAGAGATGCAATATTATTTGGTAGTTCGGTAACTTTTATTTTTTCTGCTTTTATGTTTAGTGCAGTTTATGTGCCAAAAATAATATCTATGCATATACTCGGCTCTGAAGCAGTTTTAAGCGATACTTTTAAAAATATACATGTAGCTAGCGAGCTTGATTTTAAAATAATGGCATTAGCGCTTCTGGTTTTGTTTATTAGAAGGTTAATGCTTCTTAGAGTTTCTTAGATTAACTCTTCATATAAACACTTTATGGTAAAATCTTAAAAAAATTTACTATAAAGAACTCTTTATGTTAAAAAAATCAATTACGATATTTGCCATTAGTTTAGTTTTTGCTATAACAAATTTACAAGCAATAGGTTTTACAAAATCCGCAACAATTAAGCCTGAATTATTTCAAGAGGGTGCTCAAAAAGAGTGGTGTCCCGTATGCGGAATGAATCTTGAAGCATTTTATAAAACTTCCCATCTTTCAAAAATTCACAATCATAAATTAAGACAATACTGCTCTATGAGATGTTTGATAGTCGATATGCAAGAGCATGATATTAATATTGACGAGATAGAAGTCGTAGATGCTTTAACCCAAAAGTTTATAAAAGCTTCAAGTGCATTTTATGTAGTAGGTTCTGACGTAAAAGGAACTATGTCAAAAGTTAGCAAACTGGCTTTTGCGCAAAAAGAGGCTGCTGATGATTTTAATATAGAACACGGCGGAGAGGTTGTTGACTTTAAAACCGCACTTAAAATTGCAAAAGAGTCTCTTAGCTCGGATGTTGCCATGGTCGATAACAAAAAAAGCAAGCAAGTCTATCCTATGGGAAAAAAGATATTTGAAAAAAAATGTACTAAAGAGATAGATATCAATGCATATAATCAAATTAATGAGCTAAAAGCTGATATAAAAGATAAAAATCTTTGCTCGGAACTAAAAGAGAGTGAACTTCAAGCTCTTAGTTTATATCTTTGGGAAGTTAAAAAGTACGGCGATTTAAAAAATTCAAGTGACACAATAAACGTAAGTAGAGATGAAAAGTGCCCTGTATGCGGAATGTTTGTATATAAATATCCTAAATGGGCGGCACAAATATTTTATAAAGAGTCTCATCTTTCATTTGACGGCGTAAAAGATATGATGAAATACTACTTTGAGCATAAAGAGAATATCTCTAAAATGTTAGTAAGCGACTATTACTCTCAAAAAGCAATTGATGCGAAAGAGGCATACTATGTAATAGGCAGTGATGTTTACGGTCCGATGGGAGATGAGTTGATACCTTTTAAAAGTGAAAATGAGGCAAAAACTTTTAGTATGGATCATAAAGGTTTGAAGGTATTAAGGTTTAAAGATATAAAAGCCAAAGAAGTGCATAAACTAGATGAATAAAAAAAGTAAGTCCCTTTTTTACGCTTTTTTAACTATTTTTGGAGTTTTTATCCTCGAGAGCATTTATCTCAACTCAAAGAGTATGGATAATAACATGTTAAATTTAAAAAACGATTTTACAAAAGTTGTAGGACTTCCTGATTTGGCAATATCCACCGAAGCCTCTTTTATTCGCCACAGAACTATGAGCAACCTTTTTAGCATATATAAAGACGACCCTAGCTTAAGAGAGTATTTTCCATCCACATATACATATACACACTCACACATTATAAATCAAAAGAGTCTAAATGCGCAGTAAAATAAATATCTATCTTATAGAGTATGCGATAAATTCTCTGCTAAGGCAGAAATATAAAAGTTTTTTTATTACTGTAGTCTTAACCGCTCTTATCTTTTTGCTAAGTTCACTGTTTTTCATAACAAACTCAATAAAATATGAGCTTCAAAGTACCGTTAATTCTCTTCCTGAAATTGTAGTTCAAAAGGTTAAAGCGGGGCGTCATTACGATATAGACGTAAATGCAATAGACGATATCTTGACAATTACCGGAGTAAGTAGCGCAGTTGCTAGAGTCTGGGGATACTACTATTTTGAAAATGCAGGCGTAAACTTTAGTATTGTAGGAATTGACGAGTATGAACAGCAGTATAAAAACTCTCTTATACATGTAGCAAAGAAGTTAGATTTTAACAGCGGCTCATCGATGTTTATAGGAACAGGTGTTAAAAAGGTAATGAATAAAAACTATTATCAAGAGTATTTTAATTTTATAAAACCCGACGGAACACTTAAAAAAGTGGATATAAGCGGGGTTTTCAACGGCGATACTGAGTTAGAATCAAACGATGTGATAGTTATGAGCAAAGAAAACGTAAGAGAGATTTTTGATATAGAAGAAGAGAAAGCTACGGACATAGTAGTAAAAGTTGCAAACGAAAACGAGATTGCTACTATCGCTTCAAAAATAAAACTTATGTATCCGGATACCAGAGTAATAACAAAAGATGATTTAAAAATCAGTTATCAGAATATTTTTGACTATAAAAGCGGGATTTTTTTAGCACTGTTCGTCGTTTCGCTTTTTACTTTTTTTATAATAATTTATGACAAAGCAAGCGGACTTAGCAGTGAAGAGAAAAAGGAGATAGGGATACTAAAAGCCATAGGCTGGAGAGTCGATGATGTTTTAAAAGAGAAGTTTTACGAAGGTTTTATTATCTCATTTTTTTCCTACATGTCGGGTATAGTTTTGGCACTTGCATTTGTATATATCTTTAATGCACCGTTATTGCAAAATATATTTACAGGCTATTCACAGCTAAAAACCTCATTCGAACTCCCTTTTGTTTTTGATATACAGACATTGGCGCTTATATTTTTTCTAAGCGTACCCATCTATATTGCAGCGACGATAATACCGTCTTGGAGAAGTGCTACTTTAGAAGCAGACGAGGTTATAAGATAATGATTAAGCTAATTGATATAGTAAAAAAGTATGAAGTAAATAAAAACAACATAGTAACGGCATTAAAAGATATAAACATAGAGATAAAAGAGGGAGAGCTTGTAGTTTTAAAAGGGGCAAGCGGAAGCGGAAAAAGCACAATACTATCTCTTATCGCCGCTCTTAGCAAACCGACAAGCGGAGAGGTAATTGTGGGCGATAACAGAGTATCAAAATTTCCCGATAACTTTGCATCCGATTTTAGACGAGATAATATAGGTTTTGTTTTTCAAAAGTACAATCTTATACCTACGCTTAGCGTAAAAGAGAATATCATCCTGCCTCTTCTTCCAATGAATCTACATGTAAAAGAGATAGAAACTAAACTAGAGAGAGTTTTGAAGATGTTTCATATAGAGCATAAAGCAAATCAGCTTGTAAAAAACCTCTCAGGAGGCGAACAGCAAAGGGTTGCCATTGCAAGGGCAAATATTAATACTCCAAAAATTATTTTAGCGGATGAGCCTACGGCAAATTTGGATGAGAAACTTTCACTTCATTTTATCGACATGTTAAAAGAGCTAAAAGCTGAGGGAAAAACAATAGTTGTAGCTACTCACGACCCTCTTTTTTTCGGTCTTGATATTGTAGATAAAGAGATAGAGATACATCAGGGAGTTCTCTCTTAAATGCTGCTTACTCCCGAAGTACTTACCATACTGATTTTAAATCTTATATTTACACTTTTTGCACTAATTGCATTTGTACTTGCAATTAAAATATATATTAATTGGAATATTAATTCGACAAGCCAAATTCAATACTCTTTGGAGAAACAGAGTTTTTTAGCATCTACCATTATAAAGTATATATTTGCCATAAAAGTTCCTCTGTTTCTATTTTTTATTTTTGCTCTCGATAAGATATCAAACGTCTTAACCGGTGCTATGTGCGCAGCAGGAGTAGTTGATGCTACAAAATACGGTACATATCTCATAATCTTAAAAATAGTAAATATTTATCTGTTTGCTTACTGGCTAAAGCTTCATGCAGAGGATATTAAAGATAAAAACCAGCCCTACACTAAACTGAAATTCGGATTCTTTATAGTTTTGTTTTTTCTTTTTATATCTGAGGTTGTTTTAGAAACTGTTATGTTTAATTCTATAGAGATAGATAAGATGGTTAGTTGTTGCGGAAGTATATACTCAAGCTCTGCAAACTCTACTATTTCAGGACTTTTTTCTTTAGATACGACTACTATTTTAACTCTTTTTTATACAAATTATCTGCTTATAGCTATATTTTACTTTTTAAAAAAGAGATATGTTTTTGCAGTTTTAAATATACTTTTTATTATCATAGCACTGATTTCTCTGATAACATTTTTTGGTACCTATATATACGAGCTTCCCTCACACCACTGCCCGTTTTGCTTTTTGCAATATGACTACTATTATGTAGGTTACATTATATATTTGTTGCTTTTTGCAGGGACATTTTACGGACTGGTAGTAGGTTTAGTAAAAGAGACAAAGAAAAACTATACTTTATCACTTCTATTTAATTCTCTTTATGTTATATTATTAACATCATTCGTCCTAGCATACTATATAAAAAATGGTGTGTGGCTTTAAATATTGGAGTTAATATATGGTAAGAGTTAGATTTTTATTAGTTTTTTTATTTGTGGTTTTTAGTTTTTTTGGTTGTCAAGAGCAGAGTGCTAATGAGGTTGGCAAAATAAATTGGGATAGGGATATGTGTGATAGATGTGTAATGGTCATTAGTGATAGAAAAAACACGGTTCAACTAAGAGACCTATCTACAAATAAGCTCTATAAATTTGATGATATCGGCTGTATGGCAATCTGGTTTAATGAGGAAAATATAGAATTTAAAGATAAAGCAAAAATTTGGATTACTGATGTTGAATCAGGAGAGTGGATAGATGCAAGAGCTGCATTTTATACATCCCAAAATATAACCCCTATGGGATTTGGATTTAGTGCGCATAAAACAAAAAACTCTATCAAAAACAATAGTGAAATTTTATCCTATGATGAAGTATTGAAAAGAATAAAATGAGAATACATCTAAAAAATACGGTTCTTTTTCAAAATATAGACGAAGAGACGATAAGAAAGATAGAGACCTTTACTACAGAGCAGAGAGTCTCAAAAGATAATATTGTTTTTTATGAGGGCGATGAACCAAGATTTTTATACCTTCTTGTTAAGGGCGTGATTAAGCTATATAAGACCTCTTCAAACCATAAAGAGGTTGTTTTGAAATATTTTCATGATAATGAGTTAATAGGCGAAGTTGCAAACTTTGAAGGGATACCCTACCCTGCAACGGCAAAGGCATATAGCGATGTCGAAGTTTTAAAAATAGATTTTGATAAACTAAAAGACATCATCTTCTCCAACCCGAATATGGCATTCAATATTCAAACATCTTTAATTAAAAAGATTAAAAATCTTGAAAATATAATTTCAACCAATTTGGTTCTTGACTCCAAAGAGAGAGTTGCAAAATATATATATAATCATGCCGATGATTTTTTTGAGACAAAAAATATAGAGATAGCCGAAGTACTAGGCGTATCTCCGGAAACGTTGTCAAGAATTTTAAAATTTTTCAAAGATCATGATATCATAAATGTTAAAAGCAAATATATAGACAGAGATGCATTAGTAGAATTTTTTTAATAAAAAATGTATAACTGATTTATATCAATACAATTACATTCGCTCTTAGTTAGAATACATAAATTTTAATTATGGAGATTACGATATGCGTTACATACTTTTATCGATTTTTACAATTATGTTTGCCGGTTTTTTAACTGCAAACGAGAGCAAGGTTTGTCAGAAATGCCATCCGATTATTTTTTCAGAATATTATGAATCTTCCCACCGCAACGCTTCAGCCTATAATAATCCTATTCATCAAGCTATGTGGGATGCTCATCCAAAAGATGAAAAAGGTTATACATGTGCAAAATGTCACTCTCCTAGCGATGCAGAAGCACTTAAAAATGGAAAACTATCTAAAAATGAAACTCAACTAGAAGAGCCTATATCATGTGTATATTGTCATACTATAAAAGATATAGAAGATGGCGATAGTTCAAATACAAATATTTCCACAGGAAAACAAAAAGAATTTTATACGGCAGAAGAGGGAAAAAAAGGAAAAGCAGAGTATAAAACACAAACATCTTGGTTTGGACTTGTAAAAGAGTCAAAAAGCTCTCCTTATCATAAAATTGATTATGACAATAAAAACTACTATAGCGGAAACGTATGTATGGGTTGTCACTCGCACACAAACAATGAACACAGTTTTGATATCAGTATGTTAGATGCGGTAATAGACGAGAAAGATGAAAACAGCTGTGTGACATGTCATATGCCGCAGGTTTTAGGAACAAAAGTTACTATTAACGAGAGCAAGACTCATGCTTATCATGGAATTGCAGGAATATACCATAAAAGCAAAAATATGGGAGAATATATAGATTTTAAAGTTTCAAAATCCAGTAGTGAATTTAGTGTAAGCGTTATTAACAAATCAAATCATGCACTTTTTGGTCAGGCATTTAGACAAGGGATTTTAAAAGCAGAAATTAAAAGAGATGCAAAGACAATAGAGTTAAAGCCGTTTATATTTGAGAGAATTTTAGCAAAAGACGGCAAAGAGGTTATGCCGTGGGATGCTAAAGAGACACTAAAAGACAGCTTAATATATGCCAAAAGAGAGATTATTTTTGCATACACGCTTAAAAAAGGCGATAGACTAACGCTTACACTTGGAGTTCAAAGAATTTCAGATGAAGGCATAAAAAAACTTAAACTTGAAGACAATAAAGAGCTAAGTAAGTTTAGAGTTTTAAAGAGTGAGCAATTTAGTTTTTAATATACAACACCTTCGACACACTTTTATTTTTTGACTTTTCTTGGATTTTCATCCGAGGAAAGTTATTTAGTAAATCTATCCTCTTGTTTCTTATCTTTTTCCAACATTCTTTGCACTATTTGTATATTCATATTGTCGGATTTTGTTATAATGTTCTCTTATAAAACGGCACAAGAGGAGAAAAAGATGACTCAAAAAGCCTTAAATATGTCAAGAAGAATCTTTGTAAAAGGTGTTTTCACAAGCGGTATAATCGCATCTTCACCAATAAATATAAGTGCAAGTACAAAGATTTCAAATCGCATAGAAACGCAAGAATTAAGCGGAACAAGATTTGATCTTACAATCGATAAAGTATTTGTAAACATAACAGGCAAACCCTCAGTTGCAACTGTCGTAAACGGTATGTTAAGCGGTCCTACGTTAAGGTGGAGAGAAGGGGATGAGATTACTATCAATGTGACAAATAATCTTGATGAGGACTCGTCTATCCACTGGCATGGGATTATATTGCCTTTTCAAATGGACGGCGTTCCCGAAATAAGCTTTAGAGGTATAAAACCCGAAGAGACTTTCACATACAGATTTACCGTAGTACAAAGCGGAACTTTTTGGTACCATTCTCACTCAGATTTTCAAGAACAGACCGGCGTTTACGGAGCTATAGTAATAGAACCGAAGATAAAGGACCCTTATGAGTATGATAGAGATTATGTCATTACCCTCTCAGATTGGTCGGATGAAAAGCCTAAAAGCGTATATAGAAAACTTAAATTATCTGCAGATTATTACAATTTTAAGCAAAGAACGGTCGGTGATTTTATTGATGAAGTAAAAGAAAAAGGTTTTTTTGCCGCATTTAATGATAGAAAGATGTGGAACGAAATGGCAATGACCGACAGGGATTTATCTGATGTGACAGGTTATACATATACTTATCTTATGAACGGTCAAAATCCTGCAACACTCTATAAAGCTATTTTTAAAAATGGTGAAAAAATCAGACTCCGCTTTATAAACAGTGCCGCTATGACTTTTTTTGACGTTAGGATACCGGGGCTTAAAATGAGAGTAGTAGCAGCCGATGGGAATAATGTTCAGCCCGTAGAAGTGGATGAGTTTAGAATAGGCGTTGCGGAGACTTACGATGTTATAGTAGAGCCTGAAAAAGATACCGCTTATTCTATATTTGCTCAAAGCCTTGACAGAAGCGGTTTTGCTCTTGGAGCTTTAACATATGATAAAAATATAGTAGCACCGACTCCGAATATGGATGCTCTTCCTATCCTTACACATGCGGATATGGGTATGAACATGAGTATAGCTAATATGAACGATAACACTCATGACATGTCAAATATGGACAAACCTCTTAAAAAAGAGAGTGTTATGAAATGTGGCGGAGGTATGAAAATGCCTATGAAAACAAATGAAGAAACAACACTCATACCCATTAGCAAACTTGAAGAAGCCAGAGGCGTACAAACTACCATGAGAGCCGTAAACCCTCAATACAGACTTGATGATCCCGGAGTAGGATTGAGAGATAACGGCAGAAAAGTTTTAACTTATGCAGATTTAAAATCACTGACTTCCACGGCTCACGATAAGTATCCAGACAGAGAGATAATCCTGCGTTTAACCGGAAATATGGAGAGATACATGTGGTCTATTAACGGAATAGCCTACAAAGACGCTCAACCGCTTGAGTTCAAATACGGTGAGAGGCTTAGAATCACTTATATAAACGATACTATGATGAATCATCCTATGCATCTTCACGGAATGTGGAGTGATTTAGAGACGGGAGATGACGATTATCTTCCTAAAAAACATACCGTTATAGCACAACCCGGTTCTAAGATCAGTTTTAGAGTCAACGTCGATGCTAAAGGCTCTTGGGCATATCATTGTCATCTGCTTTATCATATGTCGGGTATGTTTAGAAAAGTAATAGTTACCTAAAGGACATATCATGAAAAAATTACTAATAATGACACTGTTTATATCAACATGTAGTATAAATTTATTTGCAAGCGGAACAGACAATATTTTTAGAGCTACGTTGATAGTAGATGAGCTGGAATATCAGTTTAATGATGAAAAACTACTAACTTGGGATACTTATGCATACGCAGGCTATGATTTAAACAAGATATATATTTACTCCGAAGGTGAAAAAGCTAAAGGCGCCTCTTTTGCTAAGAGTGAAAATCAGCTTGTTTATTCCAGAGCTATATCTCCGTATTGGGATATTCAAATGGGTGTGGGTTATGACAAAACGCAAGATTCACATAAAAAGTGGGGAGTAATAGGTTTGCAGGGGCTGGCTCCATATTTTTTTGAAATACGTGCATCTCTTCTTGTAGCAGAAGACGGAAATGTCGGACTCAGAGCAGAAGCAGAGTATGAGGCACTTATAACTCAGAAACTTATCTTAACACCTAGTATGGCTTTTGCGGCATATACAAAGAACGACAAGCAAATGGATATAGGAAGTGGATTTTCTAATCTTACCTTAGGAGCAAGAATAAGGTATGAATTTATAAGAGAATTCGCACCTTATGTAGGGGTAGAGTGGAATAAAAACTTTGGAAATACCAATAATATAGAATTATTAGATGAAGTTTACCTAACTTTAGGTTTAAGGTTTTGGTTTTAACTATTGTTAAATTTTGTTTAGATTTTATTATAGTTCAAGCACTTTTAGCTTGAACTAAATTCTTCCGTTTAAAAGATTTATAAGAGCCTCTTTTATCTCTTTAAAAGATAGAACTCTTTTACCGTTATATGAAGCTGCAAACTTTTTAGCTTCCTCATAATTTGCAAAAGGAACCAAATCATCACCTGCGGGAGAAGTATGTGAACTTCCGTAAACATAAAATGCACCTTTTGCATCAATAGGTTTTAAGCTTTTGTAATCCGTTACTAGAATATCTTTAAAGTCTGCTTCACTTTTTACACCTATATCAAACCATTTTCCGGGTTGATGATAAAACTCTATCATGGATTTAGGGCTGACAAAGAAAAGTTTTTTCCCATTTGTAAGTTCTATTTTAGAGACCCACTTTGGATTTTCATAAACTTTCATCTTTCTTACGATACTTATCGTATCCTTATCATAATCCATAGTGTATGAAAACAGCATACTAGTAGTTATCGCCGCTGCAAATAAAATCTTTTTCATAATAGCTCCTTTTTAAACTAAATCTTTTTTCTTAAATATTACAAATCCAAAAGTTGCAAAAATCAAACCTAATACAAGTGGATAGCCGATAGAAAAAATAATAAACAAAGCTCTATTCATCGCATCTAGTATATAAAATGCTACCGGTCCCATAACTGTTAATTCTGGATCAAAGAGAGATATTGCCGCTACTCTAAATACTTCCATTGGATTCATCATAGCAATAGAGATGATTAAACTGCTTGGAAATCTTCCCTGCATCATAAGTGAAATAAGTGCAATATCTATAAAAGAGAGTAGAAATATCCATATAAAAAAAGCTATTCCAAGTGCTACTTCGCTTGATTTTACAAATGATGAGATAAAAAATGCTATTCCCAAAAAAGCAGAAGAGAGTGCAAACAAAAGACCTGTATATAAGAAAAATATACTCCATGGAATATCAGCGCCTTTAATTGCGCCAAATATTACTGCTATTATCATTGCAAAGAAAACGGGTAGATAAACAGTTATAAATCTTCCTATAATTTTACCCCAATAATATTGCTTTAAAGATATCGGAAATGACAACATGTACTCAAGTATATTATTGTCTCTGTCTCCGGATATTGAACGTACAGTTGTTATTAGTATAAAAATAGGGAGTATTATAATTGTAATTTGAATATACATAAGCAACAGTCTGCTCAATCCGCTAAAGCCCATAACTTGTGACTCTGTAACCCCTGCAATAAAAAACAGAGCTATAAGTCCACCAAAAACTAAAGAATAGACTAAAAACCATTTTGCTCTTATAGACTCTTTTAAGTCCAAATAGGCGATTAGATATAGATTTTTTATTCCAAAATCACTTTTATTAGCGCGCATTTTCACTTCCTAGTATCTGTTTTCTTATTTTTGGGTTTGCCATATGCTCTCCCCTCAACATTTTAACTATAACTTCATCAAAAGATATAGCACCGCTTTTGGAATTTTGATAAGCACTAAAACCGTAGCTCATAGGTGTCTCTTCATCTATTTTGTAGTGAGCATCGTATGAATTTATATATGCTCTTGTATCTGTTGTAAATACTTTAGATTTCAGCTCTTTTAAATTAAGTCCATTTTGTTTAGCAAATAAAACCATACACCCTATATCATCAAAATTGTGAATTTCATTATCTATGCTCAACTCTGAAGTAAATAGTTTTGAATCAAGGATTTTCATATTACATGTAGAGCAGCTATCTGATTTTTTAACGGATGCTTTTTCATAAGAGTTACATCCGTTAATAAAAAACAAAAGAGAAAAAGATAGAAGTAAAAGCTTAAACTCTCTCATCGGATACCACTTTTCCTAAATCCATGTAAATTTGTCTATTAACAAGTTCTTTTACCTCTTCTAGCCTATGGGTTACAAAAAGTGTTGTTTTTTCACTGCTGTTTAATTTAACAAGTCTGTAAAAGTCATCTCTGGCATCTGGATCAAGATTTGCAGTCGGTTCATCAAAGATTATAATGTCACTTTTTTTTGCCAAACTAATCGCTATCAGAAGCTTCTGCTTCATACCGCCGCTTAGTTTAAAAAATGATTTGTTAATATTATCTTTGATATTTAGTTTCATCTCGTTTGCGTAGTGCAAAATCAACTCTTTATCTACGTCAGAGCTAACAACCACGTAACTCATAAGTTCATCTATGCTTAGTTTAATAGGAGGTGGGAGTTGAGGAACAAAGCTAATATCTTGTAAAACTTTAACTCTCTCTTTTATAGGACAAAATCCGTTTACTAAAACATTTCCGCTATCTGGATGATAATACCCGAGTATAGAGCGGATAAGTGTGGTTTTACCTGCACCGTTAGCACCCATTAGAGCAACACTGTCATTTTTACTAAACTCACATGTTACATTATCAAGCGATACATGTGAGCCAAACTTTTTGGTTAAATTGTTTATTTTTATCATAGTTATACCAAGCTTTTTAATCTAAAATCAAAGTTTAATGCATCCGCATGACAAACATCAATACATCTTCCGCACAATGTACAATCAGCTCCTGTAATATACTCTCTTGTTATACTTTTTTCTTTTCTTTGATCATCATATTTTGCTTTTGTTATTTCAAGAACCTGATTTTCAAAACAGACATCATGACAAACCATACAGTGGTCACAATTATCATTCCACTCAACTCTAAGAGCAGATACTTTTCCTATATATCCGTATGTAGTTCCGATTGGACAGATATATGTACACCAAGCTCTACGAGAGTAAAATACTTCAAAAGCAAATACTATAATTACCCATACCACGGCTAAACTCCAGCCATACGCTATAATCCTGCTCATAATTCCTACAACGTTAAAAGTTTCAAAAACCATATAACCGCTTGTAAAAGAGAGAATTAAAAACATAGCCCAGAAAACGTGTCTTACTCTATGGTCAAACTTTCTCTCTTTGATAATTTTTTTATTTACAAGAGTGTTATGTATTTTTTCACCTACTTCGCTTAATAAACCGTAAGGACAAACCCATGAGCAGTAGCTTCTTCCGCCTACTAGCATATAAAAAACTATAATGGTAACAGTTCCTATAATCATATTTACATGTAGTTCATGAGTGGATAAAAAAACTTCCATTGTAGTAAATACGTCAATTAGATGAAATCCCAAAAATCTAGAACCGTTTAACGTTCCTTCAAGTGTTTGAATATCAATGGCAAACGATAGAAAAAATAGAAGATGGATAGATATAACTAAAATCCATCTCTTCATTCTATAGCTAAATTTCGTCTTTCCATCACTAGTCTTATCAAAAAAAGTTGACCAAAAAGTAGAGTTTTTTATAGTTTCTCTATTGTTATACTTATCCATGTCAAATCACTATTTTTGATTTTTTTCTTGAGAAGAAAAAGCGCCTATTTCATCTGCAAATTTTCTTAACTCTTCTTCACTTGTATTGATTAACAAGCCACTCATAATAACATTCTCTTTTTTTCCTGCTTTAAAGTCGATTAAGTCTTTGTAAATTTTCTCGGCATCCTGCCCATAAAGCTTAGGTCCAATAAGCTTTCTACCGTCTTGCATTCCCGAACCGTCGATTCCATGACATGCCGAACACTTACTTTTGTACGCTAAGCTAACATTTATTTGTCCGATACTTCCTGCTTTTTCCTTAAGCTCTTTTAACTCGTCTCTCACTTCTTCTTTTGGTTGCGTTTGTTGTTGCTGTTGGCTATACTGTTGAGTATCTTGCTGTGTCGGCATTTGTACCTTGCTTATATCTTCTATAACTTTCCCCTGCTCTCCGCCATGATATGCGCCTCCTCTAGAGGCAGTTAGTACCATAAGATATATCACTACTATTGTTATAACAGCTACTACAATATTTTTTAAGTTTATTAAGTTTTTAGTTTGCATTATTTGTTCCTTGCATTTTTAATTTCTTGATTAAAGCTAAATATCTCATCGGCAAGTTGTTTAATCTCCGTATCGTCCATTTTTGAAACTAAATCACTCATAAGAACATTTGCTTTTTTATCATCTTTAAACTTTTTAATTTTTTCATATATAAGATCAGAGCTTTTTCCAAGAAGAGAAGGTCCTATTATTCCGTTTGCATAATCATTATGACATGCAGAGCATTTTACGATAAAATTTTTACTAAGACTCTTTACGAGCATAGATATTTGAACATTTTCGTAAGGGCTTCTTACATGTAAATTTGCATCTACTGCCGTTCTTGGTCTCTCTCTAACCGAAGCATCATCATTAGCAGGCGTTGAATTTAGAGCATACTTACTCTTTACGCCATAATCATAATAGTATGAACTACTTTTATCGTTTGTTTTCTCTTTTTCTTCTATTTTAATCTCTTTTGCATTCTCATTTTTTACAACCTCAATACCCGAAGATGTTGCAACCTTAGAGTTTTGTGATAAATCCTCTTTTTTACCATCATCACCGCTACAACCGCTCAACAAAATAACAAAAGATGCGAAAATGGCCGTCGTGATGTTTATTTTAAAAATATTTTTTCTCATGTAAAACTCCTAAGCTTTATTATAAAATTCATTATACATTACGCGTGGTTTAACAACAATTGACGGTTGTGTTGTAGGGCAAACTTCTTGACAAGCTCCACAACCGATACATCCGTCATAAACTTCAGGTCTCTTTCCGCCTCCGCTGTCTGCTATCATTGCAATTGCACTAAGCGGATTTGGAATAGGACACATATCTGCACAAAGCGTACACTCTTTGCCTTCAAATTCATCAAGTTTTTTTAGTATTACATCTTCTTGTTCTGTTTTGTTTCGAACAGAGTTGACAAAGTTGTGCATTTTGTCATTATACCCTTTTGGGATAAGCGTATTACTTATAGCCAAACAGGTATTTGGAAACTCTAAAACTGCAATTCCCATTTTAATATCTTGCGGTTTTTCACAGTGGTGATCTAATGCCCCGCTAGGACATGCCAAAACACAAGGAACTGCATCACAAGCCCAACAACCACGCTCATTTGCGTCTATATACGGAGTTCCGACACCAATTCCTTTCGCAAAATCTGCCAACTTTATAGAGTGGTAAGGACATACTTGAAGACACTGACCGCATTTAATACATAAAGCCAAAAATTTGTCTTCACTAACAGCTCCAGGCGGTCTTAATCTATTCTCTTTACCTACTAAATAAGGGGAAAATACCATTCCTCCCCCAAGTGCCAATCCTAAAATACCAAGTGTAGAGAATTTCACAAACTCTCTTCTATCTGTTTGTACTTTTTCCATTGTTAACCTTTTATCATAACTTTTGGTTTTTTATCTTCCATTAAAAATAAAGGAGAGGTAAAGGGCGCTAACTTAGCTAAAAAATTTAAAAGTGATATAACCGGAGAACCGTAAAAAAACTTTACGTCCGGATTATATACCCAAAGCTGATCGGCGTATTGATAAACCTTATGAGGCGTATCCCCTATATTGTCTCCATCTTTGTCAAATCCTTCATAATTATCCCAATAATTTTGTTCTATCTCATTATTGTAAGTTTTACTTGATCTGCCATCATTTACAACGTCTTCAATATTTCCCATTATTTTATTATTTTTGATAATATTGTTTTCACTCAGTGAATGAAAGTGAAGTGCCTCAGAGTTGTACAGTATTTTATTCTCTTCAATCCAGTTATTGGTATCCGGCTCAAAAGGCGATCTGTCTATATACATTCCTTGCGCACAGTACAGTATCGTATTATCTTTGATTGTAAAATTGGTTACCTCTTTTAGACCTATTCCCATTCCTGTAGCACCTAAAGAGCTTTTTATAACGTTACCTGTTGCAATAGTGTCTTTGGAATACATAAAAAATATACCTACACTATTATACTTATAGTGATTATTTTTAACTATATTTTTTCCTGCATACATAAAGTGCAAAGAGTATCTGCAATACTCCCCAGAGTTTTCTGAAATTTCATTACCGTGAGAGTACCATATAACCATATCTCGTGATTTAACTAGAGAGTTTCCTTTAATAATATTATCATTTGAATACCAGACTCTAATCCCATCGCCTCTAAGACCCAAATCAAAATCTTTTGAGGTTATTTTATTATTTGAAATTATGCTATTTTGCACCATTTTCAAATCTATACCAAAAAGACAACTATCTATAATACAGTTGCTTACTTCACACTGTTTTGAGTCACTTAATGATATGGCGGCATCTATAGTTTCATGTCTGTCTCCGCTATTTATTATCTTTAAATTTTTCAGTGTTACATATGAACTATTTACGGCAATTACTGTTCCTTTATTGCCGCCGTCAATTATTACCCCATCTTCTTTGCCGATTATCGTAATTGGTTTATTTATAACTATATTACCTTCATATGTGCCGGCGTTTAATTTTAGTATTGAACCTACAGGAGCATCGTCTATTGCTTTTTGCAATACATTTGCATTTAACAGCGATAGAGATACGCTAAATAAAGCAAAAAGGAGTCTTAACATGATCTTATTTCATCTCTTTAAGAGCTTTTTGTTTTGCAAAAAAAGCAAGTAAACTTAATAAACTTATTGCAACAAGAAGATAAAAACCTATAGTAGGATACGAGTGAGTCGTAAATTGAGCAATTTTACCGTCTCCAAATACCGTAGGCATAAAAGGTTTTATAGTAAATGCTCCCCAGTTATGAAGATTGTGTCCAAACCAATATAACCAGTAAGAGTAATCTGCAATAAAAAGCAGAGGTAATGCCGAAGGAATCAACATAAAATATGTTAAAAATTTAGCATTATAGGCAATAAAATAAATCATTATCAAAGAGAGAAACAGAAGTGCATATATACCTATTTCTCGCTCAATCTGTCCACCAATCCACATTGGGTCCATTCCTACATAGTGATTAATAGTATTCATTTCATGAACTTCTCCACTAAATCCATCAAAGTGGAAAAAAACAGGAATACCATCAGGAAAAGCCTCTTTAGGATAGTTCGGTGCTTCTAGCGAAACTGCCCAGATAGGCATAGAAGCTACACCTATTTCAGATGCACTCCCTATCATTTTATCTAAATCATTATGCGCTGATTTATCTGTTGTTTGGCTTTTGTATCTACCTTGGTTGTAAATATTCCATACAGTTTTAGTAAAAGATGAAATTTCGCTTTCTCTACCATCATGAATTTTATTTAACGCTGAGTGGAAAGCAACCATGGGAAAAGTAAAAGAAACTGACAATATTATTAGAGCCAATATTGTAAAGATTTTAGCCTTTGTTAAACTTGGATGCATAGTTATACCTTAATTTAAAAATAATGTAGAGTTATTATATAACTATAATTCTTTTAAAAACCTTGAGCTTTTGCCTATTTTAAATATAATTTAAAATTATGTCAGAATTATGTCAAAATACTAGCAAATCGTGTCATGAAGGTGTCAGAAACATATTATTTTTTAGCTCTATTTAATTGTAGTACTATAATTCTTAAATAAGCTTGATTTATATCAATGATTTATTGAGTAATTTTTGATAAGGAGTTTGTAAAGCAGAGAGCATCGCTCTCTGCATATAGTTAAAAGAGCTTAACTATTAGAATAAGTTAGCATTTTGATCTACCCATTTTAGGTATTCAATAATGTTTTTAGTCTCTTTTTCGTTCATGTGTTGGTTAGGCATTTTAAGATTAAAGTAATCAATCATACCTTTTACATAAGGATCTCCATACATTTTTTCAGGATTCATAATAAAATCTTTAACCCATTTCTCAGCGTTTTCATGTCTTGAAAGTACACCTGTTAGGTCTGGACCTGAAGAAACTTTACCGATAACGTGACATCCGCCACAACCGCCTTCTCCAAATGCCGCTTCTCCGGCTGCAGCAGCGCTAGATTGTTTAGTAGCAATAAGTCTAACTAATGCATCTTTTGCTCTAATTCCAACGTCTGCCGTTTTAACCATTAGCTGCCAAATCATATTTTCATGAAGAATAGCTTTTTCCATATCACCTGCTTTTACAGCGGCATCAGCAAGTTTTTTCTGAGCAGGAATTTGATTATATTGGTCAAATGCATCAGTTACCAAATCAGCTACAACTTTATGTTTGTCAAATTTGTTATCTTTTAGGAACTTAACAACACTTTGAATAACTGCATCCGTTGCAGTATTTGTTGCAACAGTTTTGTCATACTCAGCTTTGAACTGCGCAGGCGTCATTGTTTGCATTTTCATTTTTTGAGAGCTTTCGTACTTTTTGTTTGGATCTTTAACCATCAAGTAACCCATCATCTCTAAGTGAAGCGCAGAACAAAACTCTGTACAGTAGTAAGGGAATACTCCCTCAATGTCAGCAGTAAATTTAATACTTGCAGTTTTACCAGGCTCAAGCGAAGCGTGAACATTAAAATGGTCAACCGTAAAACCGTGAGCTTCATCTTGTGCACGCTCTAAGTTTGTTAAGTACATTGTAACTTCATCACCTTTATTTACCGTGATTCTCTCAGGGTTAATGTGTGAACGAACTACAGTAGCATATACTTTAACTTTATTTCCATTTCTCTCAATTCTCTCTTGTCCTGCTAAAGTTTTACCTTCATGGATAGAATCCGTTCTTGAGTTTGTACCCATTGGATATCTTACATGTCCATGAAGCTTCTCTGCACGAATAGCAACAGCTTGGTGCGGTTCACCTAGAGGAAGAGGCATGTCAACAAGTAAATCCATAGTTTTACCGCTAATATCTATTAATTGGTGATTTTGTGGGTGTAATGGACCAACATTTTGAAATCTATCAATCGCTAATTTATTTAAAGAGATGATATATTTTCCTTGAGGATCTGCTGATTTACCTTCCATACCACATAAGTGACCAACGTTATAATGAACATTCTCTTTATCTATAACTTTTAGAGTTTTATAGTTCCATTTTACAATTTGAGAATCAACATACAATGAAGTATATATCTCACCGTCAATTGGAGAGTATTGATTATGTAACGGCCCCAGACCTAATTCAGCTTGACCATGAAGTGATTTTTTCATATCTAAGATAGGAACACCGTATGGGTCTTTTCCTGCAAACTCTTTAGAATCAATTAGCTTTTTAATTTTGCTCCATTTGAAAACAGAAGCATGAGTATCAAGCTTACCACAAACAGTAATATATTCACCATCTGGAGAGATATCAACACCGTGAGGTGATTTTGGCTCAGGAATTAGGAACAGCGCATTGTTTTTAACAGCGATATCCATAGGAATTACTTTATGGTCATTAATAATTTTTACGTTATTTTTGTCTTTAGCAAGCTCTGCAAGTTTCTTCCAGTTATATACATGTAAGAAGTCGGTATCATTTCTACTCATACCCGCTTCATTCGGCGGCATACCAACTTCTATACCACCTGTGTACATCTCCGTGTTAACTGAGTTTGTAAAACCCCATCCATCAGACACGCCTTTACCTGAATCAGATAAATCTTGCATGTATGGAGGCATCTCAATCGTAAAAGAATCTTTTTCTTGGATTCTACCTTTTGAGTGGTCAAATTTCCACATTGTAACACCACCACGGTAAGATTCTTTATAGTCCTCAATCGGGTGATAGTTATTATCAAAAGGAGCAGCATATTGGCATGCTTCTATAATAAAATCACTGTTTTGAGTAAAGAAAGCACCACCATGAGCTGATTTAAATACAGGATTTGCAACAATCTGTTTTGTTTCAAAGTCTGCTAAGTCAATAATTGCAATACGAGGATTTGCTTTATCGTTGATTGCCAACCATTTACCGTCATACTTACCGTCTTTTTCAGAAAGAGCCGGATGGTGAGTATCTCCCCAGTTGATCTCTCTTCCTCTAATATTACCTTGTCTTAAAACTTTTTTCGACTCTTCATCAAAGCCATAGCCTTGCCAAGGTTCAGGTGTAAATACACCGATATATTTTAAGATTCTCATAGAAGGAACACCGTAAACAATTACTTGTCCAGCTTGTCCTGCAGAACTAAATACAACAAACTCATCTTTTACCCCGGTAGGGTTATATGTTTTTGCAGCACGAACTACATCTATTTCACTTAGTCCTCTTGCTTTCATAACTTTTTGTAGTTCTGCATCGGCACTAACAGCAGTTGCCACTAGCGATGTTCCTACAAGAAGTGAAGCAATTTTTCCAAAATGCTTAGTCATTTTCTTCTCCTTAATTCATTTGAGTTTAATAAAATACTCATATGATTTGTTATGGTAGTCTATTTTTTTGAGCAAAAATTTGACTATGGTCAAAATATTTAATTAATTTTAAATTTTAAGCTTTATATGACATATAGTGGGAAATCAAATCATCTAAATCAGATTTTACATTTTTAAGACTTTTTGTTGAAGAACTTAACTCCTCAAGAGACTGTATGATAGCATCCTCTTTTTTTATTAGCTCTTTATCTCTTGTTTTTTCACTCATTTCATATATTAACTCTATGATATCTTCAATATTTTGTTCAAGAATCTCTAATGATTTATAAGAGTGTTCTATTGAGTTGCTTGAGTTCAAAATTGAATCATTTACTTTTTTTAGCAAAGCGTTAAAATTTTTACTAGCTTGAGAGACATCTTCGTTTTTATCTAAAATGTCTATGGGTGCCAAACCTTTAATGCTTGAGTTTGTAAGTACGGTTTTTGATGCAAGAAGAAATTTTTGTATAAAAGCTATTGTACTTTTTAGCTGCGTAAACAGATATATAAGCAACAGTACTAATCCGGCAAATAGAAAATATTGAGTCAAAATATAGATATTTTGCTTAGAATCAAAATTTTCTTGTTCTTTTTTTATAAGTTTATCGAATTCAACAATCAATTTTAAATTTGTATTATAAATATCTCTAACTTCTTTCTCTAAGATTATGTTTGAATAAATTGATTTAACCTTTATCTGATTCCTAAAATCCTGTACAAGAAAATAAAACTCATTCCATAGAGTAATTATCTCTTTACTTAGTTGTAATTTTTGCTCCTTTGCATTCATCTGATATAGAAAATTTTTTATAGAACTATCCAGTGAATTTGTAGGACACTCCTTATCTTTGTGAATATAAAAAATATTTTTAGATATCTCTTGCGTAAAATCTTTTTGTTCATTTATTGTATTTAAAAACTCATTATGTGCAATATTTTTCTCTGATATATAGTTAAAAAATAGAGCTAACGTAACGGATAACAAAAATATTAAAATACTAATAATTTTTATTTTATTCACCTTCTACTCCTCATAAACAGACATTAGGGCTTCTTTATCTAAAACTATTATTTTTCCACCTTTTGAGTCAATTATATTATCTCTTTTTAACCTATTTAATACTCGTGATAATGTTTCTGGTTGAATATGCAACATCAATGATATTTCAGCTCTTTTTAAATCATTAAAAATATTTAAATCATTATAGAGCATTGTAGCAACTTTAGCAACAGAATTAAAAATAAATTCCCTATTTATAAGCGATTGCAACTGTTGAGATTTTAAAATAATTTCATTTGTGAGTTCAAAACATAAATAACCCTTTTCTATAAAAAATTCTTTAAATTTTTTATAATCAATGCTAAGAATTTGAGAATCCTCAAGTAACATGACATTTGAAAATGAGCTTAATGAGCTTTTATTAAGATTTGATATTTCTGAAATCATAGAATTTGGATATATATAGTGCAAAAATATCTCATTATTGTGTTTGTCTATTTTATATACTTTTACAAGTCCGTTTAGGAGAAACAAAATAGAATCATTTGTCTCTTTTTCATAAAAAACCACATACTCCTTAGAGTAGTTGTAAAGAGTTGAAATAGATGATAGAAGCTCTATCTGCTCTTCATTTAAAGAAGAGAAAAAACTTAAACGTACTATAGCATCTTTACAAGAGTGTAGTTTTTCCATTTGTTAAAGTTTTAAACAGTGCTCTTGGTTTATATTAAATTGAAATAGTTCTGCTTTAGTACTTCTACTTTTATATATGTAGCGAATAGAGATATCTGCTTCTAAAAATCGTTGAGAGTTTTTACATGTACCGAAAATTACAGCTTCTTGCATTCTAGAACGGTCCTCTTTTTTAACAATTTCATCACTCTTTGGAGCCGTATTTATCTCATATATATAAACTAAAGTAGTATCTTGTGCTTCAATTGCTATAAGTTTAGTATATTTATCAATTTCTTTTGGAACTGATTTTGACATCTCGTTTGCAGCTAATTTTACAATCTCTTGATTTTGTTTTTTCATCTCTTTAGTGGATAGTTCCCTGCTTTGCATCTGGATATCTTGTGCAAATACAGCAATCATAAAAGATATGATTATGAATATAAATTTCATTATTTTACTCTCTCTTTTTATAAGGATTATACATAAAAGATAATAAAAATAACCCCAAAGGAGGGAGAGGTTATTTAATAAAAGAGCAAGGAATTAATCTAACTGTTGTCTCATATAAGACGGAATATCTAAATGACTTCCGTCAAGATCTCCACCGACTACTAATCTTGGACGAATTTTTGCAATAGGAGAAGGTGAATCACTTACAAAATTTTCGTTATTAGAACCTGTATTTAAATCTTTCTCAAAACCTGTAGCAATAATAGTTATTTTTACATAATTTTCAGGAAGAGAATCATCTGTTGAAGTGCCGAAAATTACATCTGCATCTTCATGAGCACTCTCTTGAACAACTACCATAGCTTCTGATGTCTCTATCATCGGAAAGTTAGGATGCATGTGAAAATGTACAAGAACACCCATAGCTCCATTAATAGATACATTATCAAGAAGTGGAGATTCAATTGCAGCTTTAATTGCTTCATATGCTGCATTTTCGCCTTCATGTTCACCCACACCCATAAGCGCCATGCCTTTATGGCTCATTACTGTTTTTAAATCTGCAAAGTCAAGGTTAATATCATTGTCACCGTTTGATAAAATAACACCTGCTGTTCCGCTTACCGCTTGAGCTAAAACACTATCAACAATTTTAAAGCTATCTTTAATTCCAAGTTTTCTATCAATTATGGATAATAGCTTATCATTAGGGATAACTACTATAGAGTCACTCTCTTTTTTTAACTCTTCAAGACCTGCTTTTGCAAGCTTAAGTCTCTTTGGTGCTTCAAATGCAAAAGGCTTTGTAACAATAGAAACAGTTAGTGCATCAACCTCTTTTGCAATTTTTGCAATAACCGGAGCAGCACCGGTTCCTGTTCCACCGCCTAAACCTGCAGAAATAAATACTATGTCGGCACCTTCAAGAGCTTTTTTAATCTCATCATAATTCTCTAATGCCGACTCTTTGCCGATTTCAGGTTTCATACCGGCACCAAGACCTTTAGTTAGCTTTGCACCGATTTGAATTGTAGTTGCATTTTTATTGTCTTTAAGAGCTTGAGCGTCAGTATTGATTATAATCATCTCAATACCCGCAACACCCTCTTTTATCATATGACCAATCATATTCCCACCGCCGCCGCCGACGCCTACTGCTACAATTCTTGCTCCGCTTATTTTACTTGCTTCTTCAATTAAAAATGGTTCCATTATCACTCCTTAAAATAGCTGGGTTGCCCAGCTCCAAAATTTATTAAACATCCCTGCTTCGTCTTCTTTTTTTTCTTTTTTTAACGGAAAAGCTATGATTCGCTCTTTCTTATCAATATTATTCAAAATAGGTGTAGTCATTTCTGGTTCATCAATAAGATTTATACTTGTGTGTTCGCTAAGCACCTCGTTTGAATGTCTAACTCTCTTGTTTACATCTATTTCATACTGCGTATATGGAGATGCAGCATACATAACTAAACCAATAGCGCTAGAGTACTCAGGTGAGCGAAGATTATCAAACAGCCCATTCATCTCTTTTGGCTTTGCAAGGCGAACCGGAACAGAACCAAAAGTTGCAACTGCCAATTCACGTATGCCTTCCATTTGAGAAAAACCGCCTGTCAAGACAACACCGGCACCTATTTTATCTTTTAGGCCGCTATTTTCTATAAACTGCGCTAAAATCATTAACGTCTCTTCAACTCTTGCATAAATAACATTATGAACCACTTCTAAAGAGACTTCATGAGTCGTATTTTCATCTCCTATGATAGGCAACTCAATCAAATCATTACTATGGCTTAATAGTGAACCGTAATTAAACTTTACGCTATCTGCAATGTTTAAAGGCGTATGAAGTGCCATAGAGAGATCACTTGTTACATGGTTTGAACCTACTCCCAAGAAATCATTATATCTTATAGAATTACCAGAGTGAATAATTATATTGCTTGTATTTCCACCCATATCAATAACGGCAACACCCAACTCTTTTTCATCATCATTTAGAGTTGCAATTGAAGAAGCATAACCAGTTAGTACAATGTTTTCTATCTCAACACCTGCACCACGAACAGCTTTTCTAAGGTTGTTTAGATTTGATTTTTGAGTAGTAATAATATGTGTATCTACTTCAAGCCTTGATGCATTCATCCCTAGAGGATCTTCTATGTAGTCTTGATCATCAGCTTTAAAATTGTAAGGAAGAGCATGTAAAATTTCATACTCATTAGGTATATTTGCATTATATAAAGATGTCTGCATAACTCGCTCTATCTCTTTAAAACTAACCTCTTTATTTTGAATATTAACTATACCGCTTGAATTTAAACTTTTTGTATAAGCTCCGGAGATAGAAACTATAGCAGTTTTAACTTCGCTTCCTGATACTCTTTTAGCATCATTTAACGCAGTTTTTATAGACCTTGAAGCAAGTTCTATATTTGTAATACTCCCTTTTTTTAGACCTTGCGCTTTGCAAGTTCCTGCTCCTGTAATAGCTATGGAGTTATCGTCAGCTATTTCAGCGATAATTGCACATATTTTTGTTGAACCAATATCAATGGCTAAAACAGTTCTGCTCAACTTAGAGTCCTTCGATGAAAATCTCAGTTTTATACTTGTTCTGGAGGGTTTTAACCAACCCTTCGTTAAACATAGCACTTTTCAATCTGACAATAGGATTGTCTTGATTAGTATGACTATTGTTAAGCAGTTTCTGTTCCAATATATTGTACATAACAATATTTCCGTCTTTTAAACTAACAAATCCCTTTTTATTTTGAGTCATAAAAAGTTCGCTTATAAATTCATTTGCATCTTCACTTTTTAAATCTGACAATTTATTGGAGTCATTTCCTGTAATAAAATCAGTTGTTTTTCCACTAAATGTAGCAAAAGAGTTTTTTGCCACCTCTTGTAGTTTAGCTCTTCTTTGCTCATCTACATAAATTGAAACAACTTCATTTTTTGCATCCTCATAACTTTTTGCGGTAGGTTTATTTGCTTTTACTAACTCAAAAGTAAAATAATCTTCGCCGACCATAACAGGCTTTGAAAATGGAGATTGAGCAGTTAATTTAGATACCACATCAATAACTTCTTTATTAAAAGTGTTGTTTGAAGCAGATATAACACCGTTGTTTATCTCTACACCTTTTAGTTCGCCTTTTTTATATGTTATATATGTTTTTAGAGCCTCTTTTTTAGTCTCTTTTGCATCTAGTTCATCTTTGATTTTACTTTTTGCAACATCAAAAGCTAATATCTTTTGCTCACTGTCTTTAAAGTGTGTTTTATTTTCATTGTAATATTCGTTAAGTGCTGCATCATCATACTCTTTTGAGATTTTAGGCTGTTTTATAAACTTAACATCGTAGCTAGTTTCTGTCATAAAATTATTCTTCATCTTTTCCCAAAACGGTTTTAAAAACTCATCTGACGTATCAACTTTTATTTGAGAGTTGTCTAAAATTTTATACTCTATCTTATCAGCAATATTTATTGCCGTATTTAAACTGCTGAGTTCACTCTCTTTTGCTTGAATTGGGAGAAGTTTAAGAGCTTTTTTAATCAGTAACTCTTTTTTTACATCTGCTTCATACTCTTTAATAGTTAAATTATTTCTTGATAAAACTTGCTTATATATCTCTTTATCAAAAATGCCGTCTTTTAAAAAGTACTCTTGTGTTGTAATATCATTTAATAACTCTTCGTCACTAATTTGTAAATCATAAGATTTAGCCAAATTTAGTACAAGAGCTTGTTGAGTAAGATGCTGAAGGGCTTGAGCTTTTAAACCAAAGCTTTTTGCTTTCTCTTCATCAAACTCTCCCTGAAACATTTGAGAGTATTGATTGTATAGATTTGAGTAGCTTTTTTGAAGTTCACCCATGGTTATATCTACGCTTCCGACTCTGGCTACTGCTCCTGCTTTGTTGCCATAATTGTACTGACCCCATCCGACAAATCCGGCTCCAACAAAAGCGATTGTTGAAATCCAAATAGTAATTATGAGGTATTTTTTATGTCTTTGCATCCATGTAATCATTGGTTAAACAGCCTTGTATATGATATTTCTGTAATTTTAGGTAAATTCGTATTAAACCTTGATAAAAAGGCTTTATCTTTGCTTTTGAAGATAAATTTAAATAGCTAAGAAAAATATAAATGAAAAGGTAGTAAAATCAGGACAATAATAGCCAAAAAGGATTTTTATGAGTGGTATTATAAAATATTCAAATATTGTAGATGTGCTGCCGAAACTGCCCGAGGTATTGTTAAATACTATACAATCTGATGTTTTAGAGATAAAAAGTATTGATAAAGAGTGTAAAAAATGTCTTGATACATGTTTTACAATTCCTGAATTAAAAGATGCATATTACGTAGTTTTTTCAAAATATATAGATAAAGATAATCATAAATATGAAAAATTTATATTTCTTGGGAAAGACGGAGAAGAGCTGTTTAACGTAAGCGGATTAGAGATGGAGCTATACGGACTTATTACATGTACTACGCTTGATTACACCGATGCATACAAAGCTTTTCTCTCTCATTCTAAAAAATAGCTATAAAAATTTATGAATAATTTTGAACTAAAAAACAGGGATTTGGATGTTTTATGGCATCCATGTACTCAAATGAAAGACCATGAGAACCTTCCTCTTATACCGATAAAAAAAGCGCACGGAGTATATTTAGAAGATTTTGACGGCAATACCTACATAGACGCTATAAGCAGCTGGTGGGTAAATATTTTTGGACATACAAACGCTTATATAAATCAAAAAATTAAAGAGCAGTTAGATACTTTAGAACATGTAATATTGGCCGGTTTTACGCATGAACAAGTTGTGCGATTATCTGAGAGATTGGTAAAAATATCGCCTATTGGACTCGAGAAATGTTTTTATGCAGATAACGGTTCAAGTGCCGTTGAAGTAGCGTTAAAAATGAGTTTTCATGCACATAAAAATGACGCCAAGAATAAAAATCTTTTTGTGTCGCTTACAAATTCGTATCATGGAGAGACTATCGGTGCACTTAGTGTAGGAGATGTAGAGCTTTATAAAGATACTTATAAACCACTTTTAATTCATAGTATTCAAACTCCTGTACCAAAAGATATGAGCTTAGAATCGGCACAAGAAGCGGCGATAAAATTTGAGGAGTTATGTAAAAACAGAGCCGATGAGATAAGTGCGATAATTTTGGAACCGCTTGTTCAAGGTGCAGGATATATGCACATGTATCACAAAGAGTTTTTAGTTTTAGTCCGACAAATTTGTGATAAATACGATATTCACATGATTGCAGATGAAGTTATGGTAGGTTTTGGAAGATGCGGCGAGATGTTTGCATGTCAGAGTGCTGATGTTACACCTGATTTTCTTGTTCTCTCAAAAGGTTTAACAGGCGGTTATCTCCCGCTTTCTGTTGTACTAACAACTAATGAGATTTATGCTAAGTTTTATTGTGATTACGGTGAATATAAAGCTTTTCTGCACTCTCACAGCTATACAGGAAATGCGCTTGCTTGTGCAGCTGCAAACGCTACTCTTGATTTATTTGAGCGAGATAATGTCATAGAGAAAAATAGAGTTATGGCTAAATATATGGGTGAGAGACTTTTAAAGTTTAAAGAGCTTACAAATGTTGCATCCATAAAACAAACCGGAATGATTTGCGCGGTGGAGTTAAAGGGTTACACGCCGCAAGAAAGAATAGGATTAAAAGTGTATCAGTATGGACTAGATAACGGAGTGCTTCTTAGACCGCTTGGACATGTAGTCTATTTTATGCCGCCGTATATTATTACAAAAGATGAGTGCGATAGGATGATAGAGACTGCTTATGAGGCTATAAAGAGACTCTCTTAGTCAAAAGCAGTATCATTTTTTGTATTATCAAGAAGAAGCAATCTACAGCTTTTTTCTAAAATAGCAATTTTCTTTGCCATCTCATGTAAATCTCTGTTAAACGTATATACGCCATAACCTTTTATAACCATAATATCCGTTCTTTTACTTTGAAAGTAGTAGGCTATTTCACTGCTTGCTCTCTCATACCAGTCGTCAAAATGTTTAGGGTCCACTATCTCGATGGAGCCTATCTCTTTATAGCCGAAATAGTCTTTTGGTGCAATAATATTGTGATCAAGTGAATAAGCCGTCGTAAAAGGCGGCATACTAAAACAGATAAACTTAGCATCCGATATTTGAGAGTATATACTGTGATGAATATTTGCATCTATACTTGCTTGAGTCCATCTGTAATCTTTTTTAAAATATAGCTCTATAAGATTATTCTCATCAATTGAGTCGAAGATTGCCTCTTTCGTATTTATAACAAATCTATTAGATTCTGTTTTAGCCGATATTGAGCCGTGATATATGCCAAAAAAATCTTTTCTAAACATCGATAGCGCAAGCGCTGAGAGTTTGTTTTTAAGATTATCTTTGTTCATTATACTAGACCTCTATTTAAACCAATTTTTCATCTTCTCTATAGCAGAATCCAAAACACTTTCATGAGGTTTTGACTCTATACCGAAAGATTCTTGAAGCTTAGCTATAAGTTCATACTGCTCGTCATTTAGTTTTTTAGGATATGTAATATTTATCTGTGCAATTAAATTTCCTTTACCATGACCGTGAACATCATCAACTCCTTCACCTCTGAATGTAAAGTGCTGTTTATCTTTTGTACCTATATCAAGTTTCAATTCTAGCTCACCGGTTAATGAAGGTATTGTAAGAGTGTCTCCTGCTACAGCTTGAGTGAAAAATACAGGAATAGCGATATAGACATCATTTCCTTCTCTTTGAAAGTGCTTATCCGGTTTTACGCTAAAAGTTACATACAAATCACCTCTTGTACCGCGTTTGCCGATGTTTCCTTTTCCTGAAACTCTAAGACGATTACCGTGATCGATTCCTTTTGGAATTTTAATGCTTACGCTTCCTTTTTCTTCATGATAACCTCTGCCGTCACAGCTGTCACAATGAGCTGAGGGTGCAGAACCTGTTCCTGCACAAACCGGACAAGTTTGAGAAAAAGTCATAAATCCCTGTTTCATAAAAACCTGACCTTGACCCCTGCATTGATGACATGTAGATAGTTTTCCATCTTTTGCACCAGTGCCTTTGCAACTTTTACAAGAGTTTTTGAACTTGAATTCTATCTCTTTTTCGCATCCAAAAACAGCTTCGTTGAAACTGATGTTCATATCAACATTCATATCAAGAGGATATTTTTCCATGTCAGTCGGGTTTTGACGACGACGAGAACCCCCTCCAAAGCCACTAAACATCTCTTCAAACATTGAACCCAAATCATCAAATCCACCTGATGAACGACCGCGTCCACCCATTCCTGAAAGACCTTCTTTGCCATATCTATCGTAAATACTTCTTTGTTTATCGTCACTCAAACACTGATAAGCTTCATTACACAGTTTAAATTTATGTTCTGCTTCGTTATCATTCGGATTTTTATCAGGGTGATAAGTCTTAGCCATTTTTCTGTATGCTTTTTTAATTGTAGTTTGGTCTGCATCCCTTGAGACTTCTAATATTTCGTAATAGCTTAAATCTTGCATATTATTTTAATATCCTATACATTTAAAATTTTTGCAATTATAGCGTTTTAAATTTAATCTATGTATAATCCCGTTTATGAAACATAATATACTATTTTTAACTACTATACTCTTTTTTATCGGTTGTTCAAAACAGCCCGTTGTAACCTTTACCGATATGCCTAAAACCCAACTTATTAAAAGCAGTTTTGAAGAGTTGCCTAATTGGGAAGATGAGGATTATTTTAAAGCTTTAGGCTCTTTTGTTAATAGCTGCAAAACAGGCAAAACAAAAGATATCTATAAAGATTTATGTAATCAAGCGGCTAATGCGGCAGAACCGAGAGAGTTTTTAACAAGCAAATTTACGCCGTACAGAATTAAAACTTTTGAAGATGTTCAAGAGGGATTGCTAACCGGTTATTATGAGCCTGAATTGAAAGGTTCTTTAGAAAAAAAAGAGCCTTACATATACCCGATATATAAAACTCCAAAAGATATGCTTATTGTGGATTTAAGCGAGCAGTATCCAGAACTTAAAAACTACAGATTAAGAGGCAAAATAGAGGGAAACAAAGTAGTTCCTTATTATGCCAGAGAAGATGTAAATTCAAAAACACTTGATGCAGACGTAATCTGTTATACAGATTCAAAGATAGACCTTTTCTTTTTGGAAGTTCAAGGTTCCGGCAGAGTAACACTTGAAAATGGAGAGACTATATTTATCGGTTATGACAATCAAAACGGATATAAATATAACTCAATCGGAAAATATTTGGTTAATATAAATGAAATAGCGCTAGAGGATATATCTCTTCAGAGCATAAAGGCATGGCTGGAAGCAAACCCGTCTAGAGTAGATGAAGTACTGAATTTTAATAAATCTATGGTTTTTTTTAGACAAAAAACTAAAGCGGCAAGCGGATCTTTAGGAGTAGTTCTTACTCCTATACGTTCGGTTGCAGTAGATAGAAGATACATTCCACTAGGAAGTATGCTCTATCTAAGCGCTGACACAAAAGATAGCACTCTAAATCATATAGCAATTGCTCAAGATACAGGAGGTGCCATAAAAGGGTGTTTAAGGGCAGATATGTTTTGCGGTTATGGGGAAGAAGCTAAAGAGCTGGCAGGAAAATTAAAAGCACCTCTAAAACTATGGATACTGCTTCCAAAAGATAAATCTTGATAATTATTTTACTAAGGCTATAAAGTGAGAGGTTCGTTAGATAAATTTAACAAATTGGTAGATGCATTACAAGAACTTCCTACAATAGGAAAAAAATCCGCTACCAGATTAGCCTATTACATGTTAATTAAAAATAGTTTTGTAGGTATGAAAATTTCTCATGCAATTGAAGAAGCTTTGGGATTTTTAAGACAGTGCAGTTCTTGCGGCGGAATGAGTGAAGATGATTTATGTTTCATCTGTTGCGACGAGAGCAGAGACAAAACGCTTCTTTGTATAGTAGAAAATCCAAAAGATATACTTCTTTTGGAGGAGAATGCTCTTTTTGATGGCAGATATTTTGTATTAGAGTCTTTAGAAGAGTTTAATTTTTCCAATCTGCAAAAGCTAGTAGGCTCCGGTGTAAAAGAGATAGTTTTTGCTCTTACGCCTTCTATCGCCAATGATGCTGTAATGTTATATATTGAAGATAAATTAAGTAATTTTGATATAAACTTCTCAAAAATAGCTCAAGGTGTTCCAACCGGTGTAAGTTTAGAAAATATAGATTTATTGTCTTTAACAAGAGCATTAACAGATAGAGTAAAGGTATAAATTTGAGATTTGTTTATTTGGTTTTGCTTCTGTTGAATATATTCGCTTTTAGCGGTTGTAGCCTAAATAGTATTCAAACTAAAATCGCTGTAGTTTTTGATGATAATAAAGATGATACGTCAAAGAGTGAGCTTGATGAATTTGCGGATGAATTTGCAACTGAAGAAGTTTATGACCCATTTAGCGGATATAACAGATTTATGACAAGTTTTAATGATGATCTTTATGAGTACATTTTAAAACCTATCTCAAAAGGCTACAAGTCCGTATTACATGAAGAGATACGAGAGAGTATAAGAAATTTTTTTCATAACCTCTATTTCCCTATGCGCGTTGTTAACAACGTTTTTCAGGGAAAATTTCACTATGCATCTTTAGAGAGCGGGAGATTTATAATAAACAGCACAATAGGAATATTAGGATTGTTTGATCCTGCAAGAACTGAATTCGGTATTCTTCCACATGAAGAGGACTTTGGTCAAACATTGGGATTTTACGGTGTAAAAAGCGGTCCGCACATCGTTTTACCAATTTTTGGACCATCAAATTTAAGAGATGCTCTTAGTTTATATCCTGATTCATTCTTGAGTCCTATAAGTTATAGCGATAGAGATTACTGGGCTTTAACGGAAGATTTAGAGTGGTATTTAACTTTAAGATTATTGGAAAATATAAACTATATCTCTCTTGATATAGATAAGTATGATAAAATAAAAAGGGATGCAGTTGATTTGTATCCATATTTGAGAAATATATATGAACAACACAGAAATAAAAAAATCAGGGAGTAGAGATGAAAAATATATATAGAAAAATATTAGCACTATTTGTTGTTTTATTATTTGAACAAAATCTAGTTGCCAGTGAACAAATAGAATTAAAAGAGCATTTTTTAAATAAGATTAATGAAGTTATTTTAATTGTTGAAGATAAAAAATTATCTAAAAATGATAGAAACAGCAATATTATCAAATCTCTAACGCCTATGTTTGATTTTGAACTTATGGCAAAACTTAGCTTAGGAAATATATGGAAACAACTTACGCCCGAGCAAGGAGAAAAATTTGTTGAGCTTTACGTAGAGCGAATGAAACAGTCGTATTCGGCAAAAATTGATGCTTATAAAGATGAAAAAGTTGAAGTAAAACAGATAGAACAGCCTCAAGAAAATAGGATAGCACTAATAACGGATTTGGTCAGCAAAGAGCAGAAACTAGAAATAGTGTATAAATATTATATGCCAAAAGATAAAGTAAGAAATAAAGATAAATGGTTAATTTATGATGTAGAAATTTTGGGAGTTAGTATTTTAAAAACCGACAAAGCTCAGTTTAAAGAATTTTTACAAACAAAAAGCATATCTGAATTAATGGATGCTTTAGCAAAACAGTCGTAAAAATTTATGCTAAAAAATATATATCAAAACTTTTTTTTAAAATATCCAAAAATTATTTTATCTGCGATAGCTGTTTTTATAGTCATAACGGCTCTCTTCTCGTTAAAACTTGAGATAGATGCAAGCGCGGAGACACTGCTTCTTGAAGATGATAAAGATTTAGAATATACAAGAGATGTTTTAAAACGCTTTGAAGCACCTAATTTTCTTGTTGTAACTTACACCATAGAAGATGACCTTTTAAGTGAAGAGAATATTAAAAATATTAAAACATTAAATTCACAAATAAAAGATTTAGAGATAGTTGAATCAATTAACTCTATAGTAAATGTTCCGCTTTTACAATCTCCGCCAAAACCAGTTAAAGAGTTGTTAAAAGATATACCTACGCTTGAATCGCCAAATATTGATAAAAATTTGGTAAAGCATGAGTTTTTAAACAGCGCTATATATAAGCAAAATTTAGTCAGTGATGATTTTAAGACAACTGCGCTTATGGTAAATCTTAAAAGAGATGAGAAATATTTTAGTTTAATAAATAGTAGAGACAGTTATTTAAAATTAAAAAAACAAAGAGCATTAAATAAAGATGAAATAGTTAAATATAAAAATATCTCACTTGAATTAAAAACTTATAGAGATATTTTAAGAAAAAAAAATCACTTTACGATAGTTAAAATAAGAGAGATATTAGATACTTTTAAATCAAAACACGAAAAAGTGACTCTTCATTTAGGCGGAGTTGAGATGATTGCCGATGATATGGTAGAGTTTGTCAAGTATGATTTGGAAACTTTTGGATTTCTAATCATAGGATTGCTAGTAGCTATTTTGTATATACTATTAAAAGAGATTAAATGGGTTGTAATAGCACTCTTTATATGTACTATATCTCTTATTATAACAAGTGGTTTTTTGGGACTTTTTGGCTGGGAAATTACGGTAGTATCTTCAAATTTTATCTCTCTTCAACTTATTATGAACATGTCTTTGGTCGTTCATTTGATTGTCAGATACAAAGAGCTTCATGAAGCAAATCCAAATGAATCACAAAACACTTTAGCGCTAAATACGGTTACGTCCATGGCAAAACCCTCTTTTTTTGTGGTTATTACAACTATAGCAGGATTTAGCTCTTTAGTTTTTAGCAATATTTTACCCGTAATAAACTTCGGGTGGATGATGAGCCTTGGGATAATAATATCTCTTCTTATGACTTTTATTCTATTTCCGATAATTTTAATCCTTTTCAAGAAAAAAGAGAGTCAAAGTGTTGAAAAAAAATGTACGCCTTTTACTTCCAAAGTAGCACATGTAGCACACAATTATAAAAAAACAATTATAGCTTCGACTGTTATGGTTTTGCTATTTTCTGCATCCGGAGCAACTAAACTCAGAGTTGAAAATAGTTTTATAGATTATTTTAAACAAGATACGCAGATATATCAAGGAATGGCTTTAATAGACCAAAAACTAGGCGGTACGACACCTCTTGATATTATTTTAAAATTTAAAGAAAACAGCGATGAGATTAAAGAAGCAAATATTGTTCAAGCACAAAAAGATAAAGAGTTAGACTCTTTTGAAACAGAATTTGAGGAAAAAGAGGGCGATAGGGAACAGTACTGGTTTACCCAAAATAAAATGAGAAAGATAAAAGAGGTTCATGATTACCTTGATTCAATTGACTCTGTAGGAAAAGTTCTCTCACTCGCTACAACCGGGGAAATTTTAAAAGTTTTAAACGGTGGGAAAGAGGCTGATGGCTTAACTTTGGCTCTTATGTATAAAGAGCTTCCACAGGAGTACAAAAACATAATTATATCACCCTACGTAGATGTAAAAAATAATGAAGCCCGAATAAGCATGAGAATAATAGACTCTATGCCTAATCTTAAAAGAGATGAATTAATTAAAAAGATAGATGCAGATATTAACAAGATGCTAAATAAAGATTATGAAGAGTATAAGATGGCAAATCTATTAGTCATGTACAATAATATGCTTCAATCTCTTTTTAACTCTCAAATTAAAACTATAGGTATAGTTGTTCTTATACTTTTCTTTATGTTTTTAGCTCTTTTTAGAAGCTTAAAAATAGCAGTAATAGCGATGATTGCGAATATTGTTCCGGTTAGTATGATTTTTGGATTTATGGGGTGGATGAATATTCCTTTGGATATGATGACGATAACGATAGCAGCCATTAGCATAGGAATAGCAGTTGATGACACTATACACTATATTTACAGATACTCTTTGTTGTATAGAGAGTCAAATGAAGCAGAAGCATCTATGTTCAAAGCTCATGCGAGCATTGGAACGGCTATGTTTTATACATCTACGATTATTATGGTTGGGTTTTGTATCTTAATACTCTCTAATTTTCTACCGACTATATATTTTGGATTATTGACAATGATTACTATGTTTATGGCAATAGTTGCAGATCTTTTACTATTGCCGGTTTTACTATTGATTTTTGGAATTTGATTTAATTATAAAATTGCTATATATATCTTTTATTAAGCAACATTTTTTGAAATTTTAATATACAATACGTTTTTATTTACTGGGGAAATCATTGAAATATATTCTTAGCTCGTTACTACTCGCATCTTTGGTTCAAATATTTTTATGGATGAACAACAGCAACAAATTTATATCTCCACCTAATGCCGAAAACATTATAGAATCTATGTCTTATGCACCGTACAAAAAAGATAATACAAAAATAATGCTTAGCGATGAGGAGATAATACGTGATTTAAAGCTTCTTAAGCCATTCACAAACAGGATCCGCCTCTACTCCGCGGAAGATTCTGCAAAAGTAATGCCTGCAGTAAAAAAACTTGGTATGCAGGCGCATATGGGTCTTTGGCTCTCTGGTGTAGCACAGGATAATGAAAAAGAGATAGCATTAGCTAAGAGCATTATAAGCGAGTATCATGAAAGCTTAACATCCGTTATTGTCGGGAATGAGGTTTTACTTCGTGATGATTTATCACCTGATGAGCTGATTGCTCATGTTAGAGATTTTAAAGAGTTTACAGAAGGCATCTTAAAAGCAGACAGAGATGCTAAAGAAAAAGCATTTAAAGAAGAACTAGCAAAAGAAAAAAGTAGAAAAGTGAGAGCCGCTAAAATAAAAGAGGCAAAAGCTAAAGCGGCTAAAGAGAAGCCGCATACTATACTCGTAACAACTGCAGAAATTTGGAATATGTGGTTGCTGTATCCAGATTTAGCGCAGGAAGTTGATATTATAAATATTCATATTCTTCCTTACTGGGAAAAGATAAAAGCAGAGAATTTTGAACCGTTTTTTAAAGAGATATATAAAAAAGTAAAAGATGCCAATACGGATAAAGCTATTATCATCGGCGAGTTTGGATGGCCTAGTCAAGGGTATAATAATCAAGGTTCCGTAGCAAGCCCGCAAAATCAAGCGACTGTTGTTAGAAGATTTTTAGGTATGGCAAAAGAGGAAGGGTTTAGCTACAACCTTTTAGAAGCTTTTGATCAACCATGGAAAGGTGTCCATGAGGGAAGTGTAGGACAATATTGGGGTATATTTGATGCACATCGCAAACAAAAATTTGAGTTACAAGGAGATGTTCTTGTAGAGCCTTATTGGATTATGCAGATGGTTGCCGCGGCAATAATCGGTGCAATTTTAACTTTCTTTGGACTTAGAAATCAACATATTAATTTTTTACATGCTATAACATACGGATTTGCGGCGCAGGGAATCTCATTTGGTATAGTTATGTCCGCAGTTTATCCTTTTATCCACTATATGAATTTCGGTACATGGGTTATGTGGGTAATGGGTACTATTCTTATGATACCGCTAAGTGTTATCACACTTGCCAAAGCGAATGAACTGTTTAAATGCACAATCGGACAGCGACCTAAGAGATTAATACCTCTGGATTTAAAATCTGATCGCGTACCGTTTGTAAGCATACATGTACCTGCATACAAAGAGCAGCCGTATGTTTTAAAAGAGACTCTTGAAGCGTTATCAAAACTAAATTATACAAATTATGAAGTATTGGTTATCATCAACAATACACCTGAAGATTACTACAAAAATCCGATTAAAGCTTTATGTGAAGAGTTAGGGTCAAAATTTGTATATTTAGATATCGAGTGCAGCGGTTTTAAAGCAGGAGCATTAAACAAAGCACTTGATTATACAAACCCCGATACGGAAATATTGGCGGTTATCGATGCAGATTATGTTATAAGTCCAAACTGGCTTGTTGATTTGGTGCCTATTTTTGATGATTCAAATGTTGCATTAGTTCAAGCTCCACAGGACCACAGAGACGGAAAAGAGTCACTTCTAAAAACAGCTATGAATGCAGAGTATGCAGGTTTCTTTGATATCGGAATGGTTGAGAGAAATGAAGAGAATGCAATAGTCGCTCACGGAACGATGATTATGATTCGTAAAAGTGCATTTGATGAAGTAGGACAGTGGAATACGGATACGATAGTAGAAGACAGTGAGCTTGGACTAAGACTTTTTGAAGCGGGATATAGCGGACACTATACCAACCGCAGATACGGCTACGGTCTGCTTCCGGATACCATTGAAGCATTTAAAAATCAGCGTCATCGCTGGGCTTACGGTGCTATACAGATTCTCAAAAAACATTGGCAGCACTTTAAACCATCTTCAAAAACGTTAACTCGCGCTCAAAAACACCACTTTATTACCGGATGGTTTTTTTGGCTCTCAGATGCACTAGGTACCGTAACTGCCATCTTAAATATAATTTGGGTGCCGGTTATAATCTTTATCGGTGTAACTATTCCAACAATTGCACTAACCGTACCTATTTTAACTGCGTTTATAGTAAATGTAATTCATGCGTTCGTGCTTTATAGAACAAGGGTAAAAGCAAATTTCTTTCACTCGCTACTTGGTGCTACTGCCGCTATGAGTTTGCAGTTGACAATTTTTAAAGCTGTTTATGACGGTTTTGTAAAGGACCGCTTGCCGTTTAAGCGAACAGAAAAAGGCGGAAATAGTAAAAAAGCGATAAATAGCCCTATAAAAAATGAGATTATTTTAGCATCACTTTTACTTGGCTCATTCACGGCGCTTATAATGACAAATTATCAGTATATTGTAGAACTATATCTCTTCTCAGTGACTCTTTTTGTGCAGAGTATTCCATATATTTCGGCTATTGTTCTTAGGATGATTGAAAAAAGTTCCTATAAAAAAAAGCTTAGCGGTCAGTGTCTCTAAAGACTAACTGCTTTGCAACCATTTTTATACAATTGTTATACTTTTTTATATCTGCAATTTTTTCAAAGCAAGCACTCATCATCGAATAGATAAGGAACTCCGGCTTTTTATCATAAAGAGTGTTTAACATGTAGATTATAGTTTTTGGCGAGATATGGTGACTTAGATTTAGAGAGCTTTGCTCTTTAAGCAAACATGCCAAAGCATAATGATTTTTTTCATCATAACATGTATCTACAAAAATAACTTCATCTACCTCAAGCAACTCTAAAACTATCTCAGGTGTGAGTTGGTGCATAGAGATAAGTTTTGTGTCATGTAAAGAGAGTTTTTGAAGCTCTTTTATAACATCTGCTCCAAAACTATCCTCTCCTCTTAACTCATTTCCGTAACCTATGATTGCTCTCATCAATTTCGCTCAATCACTTTAAGTATATTTTTGTTATGGTCTCGTACTTCTATCCTTGAAGACACTATCCCTAAAGCATGAGTAGAACAGCTAAGACACGGGTCAAAGCATCTTATAACGGCTTCTACTCTGTTTAATGCGCCTTCAGTGATATTCTTTGCATCTACAAACTTTTTGGCTACTTGCTTTACCCCTGCGTTCATCGCTAAATTATTATTTCCGGTGGCTATAAGCAGATTTACGGCGGTTATAATTCCGTATTTTGTTACATGATACTCATGAAAAAGAGTCCCTCTTGGAGCTTCTGAGCATCCTATGCCTTTTTCTCTACTTATCTTTGAGCTTGTTTTTACATGTTCGCTCATAGTTTCATCGTTTTTTAAAAGCTCTTCAATTTTTTCTATGGCATAAATCATCTCAATAAGCCTTGCATAGTGGTAGTAAAATGAGTTTAAAACAGGTTTGCCGCCGTTTATAGCTTTAAAGTTTTTTAACTCCTCATCTGCTAATGGAGTTCCACATGTAGAGGCAATATTTAGTCTTGCAAGTGCTCCCACTCTATACATTCCCTTCGGATAACCGAGCGGTTTATAGTAGGGAGATTTGAGATAACTATCCTCTTCAACCGCTTCACCTATAAACTCTTTATAATCTTTTGGTTCAACTCTATCTTGGAGTATCTCTCCCTCACTGTCGATAAAGCGTAAAAAACCGTCATAGTGTTCAAGAGTGCCCTCATCGTTTGTTAGTGCCATAAATAGTGAGGGAAAGGTTGCAAAAGAGTCTATCTCGTCTTTAAATTTATGCAGATTAGTTTTGAAAAACTCTAAAGCATCTTGGGCAATTTTTAACATATCGGGAATTTGCTCTAAAATCGCCTCTTTTTGAGATAGTTCAATTCTATGCTCTACCCCGCCGGGGATTATACCTGTTGGATGAATTCTTTTACCCGCTAAATCTTCAATTATTTTCTGCCCAAATGCTCTTAACTTTATCCCGTCTTTTGCCCTTTGCGGATGCGTCTGCATCATCTTAAAAATATTCCTATCCTCTTTTGGAGCATCAAAACCGTAAACAAAATCAGGGCTTGAGAGATGAAAAAAGTTTAGCGTATGAGACTGTAGAAGTTGAGCTAGGTTGATAATTTTTCTTATATTTATACCAGCTTGCGGCGGAGTTATTGAGAGTATCTCATCAATTGCCTTTGATGAAGCTATAACATGGCTAACAGGACATATACCGCATGTTCTAGCCGTTAAAGCAGGCATCTCTGTATAAACTCTACCCTCACAAAACTTCTCAAAACCACGGTACTGCGTTACATGTATCTTTGCATCTTTGACTTTGCCACTATCATCTAAATCTATAGTTATTTTTGCATGTCCTTCTATACGGGTTACGGGATCTATGATTATCTTTTTATTTTCCATAACTATTTTCCAAATCTCGTAAGGGAGTGTACATGTATCTCTCTGCCTTCAATTAGTGCTTTTAAAAACTCGTAAATAGCGATTGATGGAGTAGGACAACCTGGTAAAAAGTAGTCAACTTTTATTGCTTCATGCAGAGGCAAAACTTTACTTAGAAGTTTTGGAACTATCTTTGAGGGGTAGTTTTTCTCTTTGTTAATATCAGCCAAATCAAAATAACCTCTTTGCAAAACCGCGTTGCTTCCATAAAGATTTTTCATAGCGGATATATTTCCCGTTATTGCACAATCTCCGAGCGCTAAGATAAGCTTAGAGTTTGCTCTTATCTTTTTTATCATCTCTAAGTCATGGTCGGTACTTACTGCACCCTCAACTATAGTCAAATCAACATCTTTTGGAAACTCTTTTACATCAACATAAGGACTGTAAACAACATCCACATACTCGGCGATTTCAACAAGCTTCTCATCCATATCGAGTATAGACATGTGACAACCCGAACAGCCATCGAGCCAGATGGTAGCAAGACGTAGTTTATTTAAAGAGTTTTTCACAATAAGTACCGCTAATTTGCAAGAAAATTTCTTAAACTTACATGTGGGTCTGTTCCCTCAAGCATACTGTAAACTTCTCTTGCAATCGGAAGATATAAATCCTTCTCTTTGGCTATCTTGTAAAGAGCGTAAGTGGTACCTATTCCTTCTGCGACTTCTCCTAGCTCTTCTACTATCTGCTCTTTTGATTTTCCATCGGCTATGCCTAAACCTACACGAAAATTTCTACTCATATTTGATGATGCAGTTAAAAAAAGATCTCCTGCTCCGCTAAGTCCTACAAAGCTCTCCTCTTTTGCGCCATACTCTTTGCCAAATCTCTGCATCTCGACCAAACCTCTTGATATCAAAGAAGCAGCGGCATTTTTTCCTAAACCCAAACCTTCACATATTCCGGCAGCAATAGCTATAACATTTTTATATGCCCCTGCAACCTCTGCACCTACGACATCCGAAGACGTATATGTTTTAATAAATGAGGGGAAAAATGAGGCAAACTTGGCACTTAACTCATCATTTATAGAGTTTATCACAAGAGCAGTCGGCAGAGATTTTATAACCTCAGAAGCAAAAGATGGACCTGAAAGAAAAGCTATATTCTCATCGGGAATATACTTGGCATATATCTCATTTAAAAATTTTCCGCTCTTTGCCTCTATACCTTTTGATGCTACAAGTATTTTTTGATTTGTGAAAATAAAATTCTCTTCAAGCCATGATGAAATTTGTTGAGCAGGAATAGCAATAACCAAATACTCAAACTTTAAAATCTCTTCTAAAGATATAAAGTTTTTTATATCTCTTGGTGTTCTTGAGTTAATATAAACTTCACACTTTTCGCTCAAAGCAAATGCTAAAGCAGATCCCCATTTACCGGCTCCGATAACTCCTACTTTAATCAACTTTGCTTCCTATCATTTTTTTAAAATTTTTAATATCTTCATCATATCCTACAACGACAAATACGTCGCCGCTTTTTATAATATGATGCTTCTCTTTTGATGAATAGATAAATTCACTACTCATATCATCGTTAAATACCGAAAGAACAATTATACCGTGTGCCCTGCTCCAGTCTATATCAGCAGGATATTTTCCGTTAAAAAATTCATCATTGTCAATTTTTATTTGAACTATCTTAAGATCACTTTTTTCATATAAAATTCCGTGTAAAACTTCTGTTATAATAGGTTTTTCCAACATGTCAACTATTATATTTGCAGTTGTTTGAGTAGTCGGCAAAATTCTTGTTGCTCCTGCTAACATAAGTTTATCCGTACTCTCCTTATCTTTTGAAAGTGCAACTATAGTTAACATTTTAAAAGTTTCTCTAAGCGATATAGTTAAAAATATATTTTCTGCCATATCTTCAAGCAGACAAAAAGCAACACATGTATCAATATTTACACTTGCACTTAAGTCATCCCAGTTTTCACTCAAATCAAAACTATATATTTTATATTCACCTCTGTCTTTAGGCTCTTTTTCTGCATCTAATTGAAAAATATGAATAAATTCATAGTGTGACTTTATATTTTTTTCTATCTCAAAAGTATAATCATTATATCCGAATATTAAAGCGGTATTTTGTGGCATGTTTAACCTTTTTTATGCAGATACTTGCTGAAACTTTTAATAAACTGCGTATTTCCGATAACTAAAAGATAATCCCCTACTTCTAGTATCGTACTATCAAGCGGATTGAAAAAGAATCTTTTTTTGTTTTTTTTGTAAATTCCCAAAAGCACAACTCGATACTTTTTATTTTCAAGCTCTCCTACCATTACAAAACTCTCTAGTATTCTATCATTAACAACTATCTCTTGCATATCTACACCCTTGTAGTTCATTCTTAGAGCATGAATAGCTTCAAATGCCACTGGCTGTCCTATAAACTCTTTAGCAATTATACCTACTAACTCTTTTTCGTAAAAAAGTTCATTTACCCCTGCAAAAATAAGCTTATTTCTATTAATCTTATTTTTTAAAATAGACAATATATATACATCTTTATTAAATGAACGCACAGTTAAAGCAGTATATAGGTTTTCTACATCGCTATGACTTAAGCAGATAATAGCTTTTACTTGAGCCTCAAGATTTATCCGAAGCTTTTTATAGCTCTCTATACTTCCTGGGTCATAGTTAAGTGCCGTAAAACCATCTTTTATAGCCTCTTTAACTTTTAATGAATGCTCTTCAAGAATAATGACTCTATTATTAATCGATAATTTTTTTGCAACCTCTTTTGAAATACTTTCATAACCGCATATTAGATAGAACTCTTTAATCTTAGCTATATCATCAATCTGTTTCGTATCTTTTATCTCATCAAGTTTTTCCGTAAAAGCAGTTACTATAAGTGATGTAGTAAACGAAAAAACGGCAATTCCAGCTACTATAACAAACATCGCAACTACTCTTCCTGCTTCGGTTACCGGAGTGATATCGCCATATCCTACCGTTGAGATGGTAACAATAGACCAGTAAATAGCTTCAAAAAGTGTATTAACGGGTGAGGCAGGATTGTTTGCTTCCATTACATATATCAAAACTGAAGAGACAAAAACAACTATGGATGCAAATATAAGAAGTGTTACAAACTCGAACTTCTTAGCAATTATAACCGAAGTAAAAGTATGAATACTTTTTGCATATCTAAAGAGTTTAAATACTCTAAATAGAACGAATATTCTAAGTAGCCTTAACTCGTGAAAAAACGGCATAATTGCAAGTAAATCAATAATAGCTTTTAAAGATAAAACATACTTCAACTTTAAAACCGCTATAATTTTTAAACTCTTTAAAAGTTGAAATTTATTTCCAAGAATAGTATCTTGTTCATTTTGCTCAATTATTATATTCGTTACACTACTACTAACCCAAAATCTTAACAAATACTCTATAAGAAAAATAAATGAAACAATATATGTGTTAAAAAAAAGCAATTCATCATTTACATGTGATTTAACTTCTCTTACCAATATAATAACGCTTGAAAAAATAAGGGTAATCATAAAAATATCAAAAAACTTTTTGTACTTATAGTTATCGTTTTCTAGTAGATTGTAGAAAAAATGCTTTACATTTGCATAGCGCTTAGATGTATTTATCTGATATGCTATATCTACTAGCAAATGCTTTTGCATCTTAAACTATCCTATTGTCCTAATTTTGTTTTTAATATGTCATTTACAGTTTGCGGGTTCGCACTACCTTTTGACTCTTTCATAACTTGACCTACAAAAAAGCCAAATAGTTTATCTTTTCCGCTTTTATACTCGGTAACTTTATCTCCGTTAGCAGCAATTATAGCATCACAAATTGCTTCAAGTGCGCCTGTATCACTTACCTGCTTAAGCCCAAGAGTCTCTATCGCACTATCAATATCTGCACTATTATTCATAAGATAATCAAGTACCTCTTTAGCCGCTTTTCCACTTATTGTACCGTCTTCTATTCTTTTAACTAAAAACCCGAGTTTTTTTGCATTAACAGGAGAATTTGTAATATTAACATCTCCTTTAAGTCTGCCTTGAAGCTCAACAGTAAGCCATGTCAGAGCATTTTTAGCACTTATGCCCTCTTTCATCATATCTTCAAAAAAGTGTGCCATTTCAACTGATGATGTTACTACTATTGCATTGTATTCGCTCATGCCGTAATCTTTTACAAAACGTGTCATTTTCTCATCAGGAAGCTCAGGAATGACGCTAAACTCTCTCATCATTTCATCCGTTACAACAGCTTTTAATAAATCAGGTTCAGGAAAATAGCGATAATCAGCTGCCTCTTCTTTTCCTCGCATAGAACGGGTCTCTTGTTTAGTCTGGTCAAAAAGTCTTGTCTCTTGAACTATCTCTTTGCCATAAACACCGTCTTCCCATGCTTCCCTCTGACGTGCGACTTCAAGCTCAATAGCTTTTTGGATAAATCTAAAACTGTTGATATTTTTTATCTCTACGCGAGTATATAGTTTCTCATCACCCTTAGGACGAATGGACACATTTACGTCAACTCTAAATGAACCCTCTTGCATATTCGCATCACCGATATCTATATAACGAATAATTGAGTGCAGTTTTTTAAGATATAAAATTGCTTCTTCTGCACTTCTCATATCAGGTTCGCTTACTATCTCCAAAAGCGGTGTTCCTGCACGGTTTAAATCGACTTTTGAGATATCTCCGTCATGTATGTTTTTACCTGCATCTGCTTCAATATGAGCACGATTTATACGAATAGTTTTATGTGTCGCATCTTCAAAATCAATACGAAGTTTTCCATGTTCTACTATCGGAGTATATAGCTGAGTAATCTGATATGCAGACGGGCTATCAGGATAAAAGTAGCTCTTTCTATCAAAATATGACGTTTGATTTATCTTTGCATCTATAGCTTTTCCAAGCATTACGGATTTATGAAGCACCTCTTTGTTTAAAACAGGAAGTGCTCCCGGAAGTGCTAAACATGTAGGACATGTATTTGTATTTTGTTTGTGATTGAAACTCGTCGGACACGAGCAAAATAGTTTAGTTTTTGTGTTTAATTGAACATGAACTTCTAGACCGATAACTACTTCAAACATAAGATTCCTTGATTAAAAAGAGTAAGATTTTAGTAAATTTTACCCAATTATGCTTTTAAGTTTCATAAACACTGCTATAAATATGACAAAACTATATTTTTATTATATAATATTCAACTATGAAAAGAAAACATATAATATTAAATTTTATTACTATTTCACTACTAAGTATATCTGGATATTCGGCGGATTTAGATATAAAAGCTTTTGGAACAATCAGTGGTGTGTATAACAACAACGGCAACTACATATATAGAAAAGATATTTTTCAAAAAGACGGTTCATCTAATGATTTGAGTTTTGAAACAGATACTCTTATCGGATTGCAAACAATAGTAAATATAAATGAAAACTACTCGTTTGCTCTGCAAGGTATCGTAAATAACAATTGTGACGACAAAATAGAAGCCAAAATTGATTGGGGATACTTAAAATATGATTCAAATGAAAATATAATTATCAAACTAGGTAAAATTAGAACTCCATACTACAGAAACTCAGAAAATCTAAATATCGGTTACTCAAATCTTATGATAAGAGAGAGTGTCGAAGTTTACGGACAAGTTCCTTTTTCATCATACAACGGAGTCGAATTTATATACTCTGATATAATTAGCAGATATTTTTACACAATTCAAGCTGGTTATGGAGCCGAAGAGTTGAGCGTTCCGATACATTCGCTAAACCAAAAAGCAAACGTAGATGTCAATAATCTATATGCCGTAAACTTAACATTCGGAACAGATGCTCTTCAGCTTAGAACAACTTACCTAAACGCAGATATAACTGCTTCAAACATATCAATAGATCAACTTTTTACAGGTTTAAGAGCTTTTGGATTTAATGATTTAGCTAATAGATACGAATTTAAAAATACAAACTCAGAGTATTTAGGTTTTGGACTCTTTATAGACTATAAAAATTTTATATTTTCAAGCGAATACGCTCAAAGACGAATACCTAGTTTTTTTGCAGACACACATGGCTATTATATTACGTTTGGCTATAACTTTAATAGAATAATACCTTTTATAACATATTCAAAAAGCAAAATGGATACTGCTACTTATGAAGCAAATACGGTTTCAAATGAGCTAAATGCTCTTTTACATGCTCAGAATTTAGCCCAAACATCAAAATTAATAGGTATAAAATATTATGTAAATGAGAATGTTGATTTAAAATTTCAATATGAAAATATTAAGCCAATAGGTGAATTTGGAAGTTATTATCTAAGTTCTTTACAATATCCGCAAACTCTAAACGTATTTTCATTTGCTATGGATTTTATATTTTGAAAAGTTTGTAACATGAAAATAATTGTATTACTACTTATTATTATAAACTTTTTAAACGCTCAAATAGTAGTTGTTACAAATAAAAATTCCCATTTCAAAGAGATTCCTAAAGATATAATTCAATACATTTATCTTGCGAAAACGAACAATATTGATGATATTAAGGTAGTGCCTATTTTATCAAGTGATGAAAAACTACATAACGAATTTTGCGATAAAGTATTGTGTAAAAGCCCTTCTCAATACAATAGCTACTGGATAAGACTAGTCTTTACAGGAAGAAAACCGATAGCAAAAAGATATGATTTTAATGATGTTGTAAAAAAACTTAACGAATTAAATACGATTGCTTATATAAATAAAGAGGATATAAAAGAAGAGTGGAAAATTATTTATGAAGATAATTAAACATAGTATAAAGAGACTATTGTTTTTTTATCACTCTCTTTCAATACTAAAAAAATTTTTACTAGCACCTCTGTTTGGTATTATTTTTGTATTTCCTTTTTATGTATTTATTTTTTTAAATACTTCGAATATGAAATTAAATATGAATTATATTAATAGTGAGTTGCTCCCTTTATATGAAATTTCATGTGACAATGTACTACTACTAGAAAAGATAGTTAACGATATAAACAGTGCCGTATCTGCAAAAGAGCCTGAATGGATAAACTATTCTGATAAAAATGCAGATAAAATTAGAGAAAATTTAAAAAATAATAGAAGCAAAAAATATAATAAGGACATTAAAGAGACCACAGAAGCTTTTAATGAATACTATAAAACAGTAGGTGATGTTTCTAAAAAAATAATAGAAAATGATTACCGCTATTACAATATTGACAGTGATACGAAAATTTTAGTCAATAACTATAATAAGGTTGATACTTTACTTAAGAATTTAAAATCAAAAACAAAAAAAGATATTGAAAATAATATTAACTCCCTTAGTGATAACACAAGGTTTATTTTATTAAATGGAAACTTAGTATTTTTTATATGGTTTTTAGTATCTATCGTAATAATATTATTAGTTTATAAAGATATAGAACATAAGATAAAAAGAATTGTAAATGACTCAAAAGATATAGCAAGAGGCGATGTTGATTTTGAAAAAAGACTCTGCATCGTCTCATATGATGAGCTTGGACAAATAATAAAGTCTATAAACATATTTATAAATAAACTACATAAAAGCCATAAAGAACTCTCAAGGGCAAAAGAGAAGCTAGACAGTTTGTATATTATAGACAGGCTTACAAATGTATATAACAGAATTAAAATTGATGAAATTATAGATGCGGAACTAAAAAAACAAAAAAGATATGACTTTGTTTTTTCTGTTATTCTCATAGACATCGACTATTTTAAACAAATAAACGATACATATGGTCATCTAGTAGGCGACGTAGTTTTAAAAGAGTTTGCCTCTGTTCTTAAAAACAATATTAGAGATGTAGATTTTTTAGGAAGATGGGGCGGAGAGGAGTTTATAATTCTTTGTATTCAAACTGACCAAAACGGAGCATTAGCTTTAGCAGAGCATTTAAAGGTTAAAATAGAAGAGTTTGATTTTACTAAAGTAGGCAACAAAACCGCAAGTTTCGGCGTTGCAACATGTACGCAAAATGACAATGCTAAATCAATAGTAGAAAATGCAGATAAAGCATTATATATGGCAAAAAATGGAGGAAGGAATATGGTTGTCTCTTATAATTAAACTTCTTTAGTATATTTAGATTCTATATTTTCTAGTATATTTGTCTGCTTTTTTGCCTCATCAAGTCTTTGCCTATTTATTGAAAAAGCATCTAATGTTAAAATCAAAAAGAGTGAAATAACTATAAAAATTACGGTAATAAAAAGTGCTAGTGAAAATCCAAGGAAGAGAAAAATTTTAAAGATTATTAGAGCACCAAAGATAAGAATCGCCAATGATGCTCCAAGCAAAAAGCTTATAATTCTCTCGAATCTATCTTTTTGCATATTGCTACTTAACTATTAATGCTCATCAACAGCTATTGCACCGCCAAGATAAACATAAGTAAGCATCATGAAAATAAACGCTTGTAAGAATGCCATAAAAGTAAGAAGTGCAAACGGAATCATAGGAAGTATCCACGGTGCTAACATTAAGATTACCATCAAGAACATATCATCACCCTTAACGTTACCAAAAAGACGGAAGCTAAGTGATACTAAGCGAGAAAAATGAGAAACTATCTCAATAGGGAACATCAACCAGTATAACCACCATACAGGACCCATAAAGTGTTTAAAGTACTTAATTACACCTTGTTCTTTAATACCGACATAGTTATAGTAAACAAATACGGCTAATGCAAGTGTAAAAGGCATCTCTAAAAATGCCGTAGGCGCTTCAAAACCGGGAATAACACCAATTAAGTTGGCAATACCCACAAACATACCGATTGTAGCAACAAGAGGAAGAAAACGCATTGCATTCTCTTTACCCATAACGTCCGTTCCCATTTTAAGAACACCGGAAATATATGCTTCCATTACATTTTGAGTTCCGCTTGGAACCATTTTTAGATTTGACATTGCCATCTTTACAAGCATCAAAGCGATACCTGCTGATAGCAGCATATGTGTCATATAGATAAAAGTCTTATCGTGAGAAATTAGACCGAAAAATGTGAACAATTCACCCATAGGTGTACTCCCTGTTTCGTAAAAATTGTGTGATTATAGTAAAAATTTAATTAAACTTTTATAATACAAAAAGTTTTTTATCTATTTTTTCCTATTTTTGTTTAGTTTAACATCTTTTGCACTGTAATTTTTCCCTGCAATACTCTCCAAAAAAACAGTTGCATAAGAGCCTTTTGGAAGCATAAAAGAGATATTTAGCATTGTCTCTTTTTTAACATATCTGCAATCAATATCACTCGGATAAACTAAGGCTTCTCTTCGCTGTCCCTTCTCTTGCAAAAATTCATCATCATACTTTGACTCTATCTCTGCAGCATCATCTTTTGCACGAAAAACGTCTCTACCGCAAAGAAGTCCTGTAGGAACAACTTTTTTTGTTGCAAACTCTTTAGACGGTATCAGCTTTGGTGTAGAGAGTTTGCCGTCATTTGACATGTAAATATCGCCGTTTAAAAGCACAAATTCCGAGCTTTCTTTTTCTTTGCTCAAAAACACTCTCTCTCTAAGCCACTCGTTAAAATAGTAACTCTGATAAACTGAAATCAAAAAACTTTTAAGTTTTGCATCTTCGATAAAAAGCTCTCCCTTTATCATCTCTCTTGCTTGTTCGATGCTCCCCGCTTCTCGCCCGAATCTTTGATAGCCAAAATAATTTGGAAGCCCGCTTTTTGCTATTTTTCTTGCTACTTTTTCAATTCTGCCTGCATCAATAGCATCAACATCATAAAGATTTATGCTAAATCTGTTTCCTTTCAAATCACCCATTCTAATAGAGTGAGAGTGCCTTGTTTTTCCTAAGATTTTTATCTGTTTATGCTGAAAGTTGTTAAAGAGTTTTTCATACTTTGATTCAACTGAAATATACTGCGTTGTAGTCGCATGTTTATCTTTAAGTCCTGCGTAACCTATCTTTTGAGCAGGTATAGCCAAATATTCGGCAAATACGGCTATCATATCCCACGTTGTAAGCTCTTTTTTTTGTACATGTAATATGAGATAGTTTCCTTTACCTAAAAACTCTCCCAAGGGAATTTCGTCAACTACGAAATCTTTTTCGTTTTGGTAAAATTTAAAATCTATATCCTGCGTGCTTAGTAGATATTCTCTATCTAACTCTTTTATAATTGTAGAAATTTTAGCTCCTTTGAAGCGGTCGCGATATCTTGAAGTATCGCTTTTTTTAACTCTTCTAAAGAGTCAAACTTTTTATTGTCTCTGATAAAAGAGACAAAACTAATACTTGCTTTTGTCTTACATGTAACTTCGCCATCAAGTATATGACTCTCTAACGCAAAACTGCCGTCAGTCGTCACTCTATGCCCCACAAATGAGACTGAAGGATGAAAATGTTCCTCATCATCAATACGTGTGAGCGTTACATAAACACCCTCTTTTGGCATCAAAAACTCTTTAGCTTCTACATTTATAGTAGCGACCAGCTCTTTTTTTCCTATCCCTTGCCCAGAGACCAAAGTACCTTTTATAGTGTAATTATGTCCTAAAAAAGCATTTGCGCCTTTTATATCTCCTATTTGAAGTTTTGCTCTTATCTTGTGAGAGTGAACAGAATCGCCGTGAAGTGTTACTTCATCTATAACAACAACTTCTCCATTAAAGAGATTTTTTAGCTCATTAAACGAATATTTTCTATCTTTTCCAAAATGAAAATCATACCCGACAACTATTTTTTGCAGTTTTGGGAACTTCTCTTTTAAAAAAGCTATAAACTCTTCGCCGCCTAAATGACGTATATCATCCAACTCAAGATATAAAATAGGATAGTGCGAAAAATGCTCACGCTCTTTTTTTGGAGTAAGATTTGCATAACCCGTCTCTATTACTACTATAGTTCCGTCTTTGTCAAGTGCTTCAAAAAGCTTTTGATGCCCTATATGCATACCGTCAAAACCGCCTATGGCGATTGATGTGCTATTTTTTATATCTCTCAACTAACTCTTCCTTCGCTAAAAACCATATATAATATAGATTATTCTAATAAGAAGTATATCAAATAGAAGCTAAAACTCTATTCTTGTAGATATGCACTAATGGTATATCTCCATTTATAATGATTTACTTTTACCACAAAACCATACTCTTCAAGCAGCTCTTTTAATATATTCGGCTTATAAAAATTTGCAGGTTCACCCAATAGTTTTTCCATAAAACAGATACTTTTCCCTAAAAACGTACCCGAATCAAAATCATAGATAAAAAGCTTTCCGCCTTTTTTTAAAACTCGCGATACTTCTTTAAATGCCATATTTGGATTGTTGAAATGGTGCAAAGACTCTCCCATAAAAACGGCATCAAAACTGCTCTCTTCAAATGGAAGTGCTTCCGCAACTCCTACATGTACTTCCAGATACGCCGGTGCATATTTGAGCATGCCCTCTGCCGGATCTAATGCCGTGAACTTTAGCTTATCGTTGCATCTGTAAGCGAACTCGCTCATCACTCCCGTACCAGCACCTATGTCCAAGACGCTCTCTTTATCGGTAAAGCCATGCAAAAACAGACACAAATCTTCCAAGATAGGTTTAGAGTATATAATAGAGCCGAAGTGTTTAAAGACAAATCCGAGGTTGTTAAAAGGTATCATCTGTTTATATACTCCTTAAGCACTTCTTCCAATCTCTCTTGCAGATAAATCGGCGAGATTATCCTGATATACGGTATCCAGTATTTTACGAGTCTAAGCACCTCATCGTCATAAGATACTTTTGTGGAGACGACAAGATATTCGTCGTTTTGCTCGACTATCTTTTTATTTGGCAAAATCTCTTTTCGTAAAAAATAGTCTTTGGCTTTGGCATCTATTTGTAAAGTAACTTCGATAAGCTCATCAGAAAACCAGTTTGTGTCGTTTTTGGCGATTTGCTCTAAAAACTCTTTTTTGGGAGTAAATGTTTTTGTTTTGTCTCTCCATATAAACTTTTTTATCTTTGAAAAAGTGAAGTTTTTAAGCTTGCCGTCTTGTTCCGCCAACAGATACCAGATACCGTTGTTACTTACAAATTTGTACGGATTTACTTCTCTTTGTTTATCGGCATATACAAAACATACGGGGCTGTTTTTAACTATTGCAGCACTTAATATCTCAAACCACTCTTTTTTATCGCCGATATCCTCAAAACTTTGATTTTTGACCAGATAGGCAGTATTGAGTTTAACGTTTAAAATATCTGTGATAAACTCGTTCGTAAGTTCAGGATAGAGATGAGAAACTCCGCTTAGAGTAGCAAAACTTTTTATATCTTTAAAGCTTAACTTTCCAAGAGCGTAGCTTTGCATACTGTAACGATCACTATTCTTTTCTATGGGCATAAAGAAAAGTCTGTCGTTTATATCTCTTTGTATCGTCCTCTCGCTGACATTGAACTCTTCTGCTAACTCTTTAGCGGTAAAACTTTCACCGCCATTGAATTTTGTAAGGATGATGGATAGTCTATACGCTAAGGTGTCATGAGATTTTTTCATATTTTTAGTTTTGAATATCGTCTATTATCTCAATTGTTGTTTGAAGCAATTTGTCAATTTCATTATCGCATATATTAAAAATCGCTTCAGCGTCCAAATCGAAATAATGATGAGAAAGTATATCCCTAACTCCTTTTACTTTTTTCCATGGTATGTTTGGATAGTTTGATAAAAGTCGATTGTCTGAGAGTTTATCTATATTTTTAAATCCCTCACCAATGGCTACCAATCTCATAGAGATACTATCTAGCTTTTCAAGCCCGTCATCATTTTTTAAAAAATCATCACTTGAAGAGATATGCTTCGATCTTTTTTGAATGAGTTCCAAAGAGTGTTTTATATCTTCAAGAGTAGAGAGTATCATAAGTTTTCGTTCATCAGACATAGATCAAATCTTTTTGAATCATTTTTAAAAAAAATGGCTTGATATTTTTATGCTCTCTGATGATATCAACTTTTTTATGTAAATCCTTTTCTATCTGTTCTTTTATAGCAACCATATCAAATAGAGACGGTTGCATCTTTACAAAGATATCTATATCGCTATCTTCATTTGCTTCGTCTCTTGCAAAAGAGCCAAAAAGTCCTATCTTTTCAACATGATATTTATCTTTAAACTCACAATAATGCTCTTTTAAATAGTTCAAGATATTTGTTTTATCAAGTTGTTTTGACATATACACAACCTTTTTTTAAGTTTGTTTTTATAAAAAATTATATCATATAGCGTTTGAAAATCATCTGGATTTTAACTTAAAAACCAAAGCATAACAAGATTTTTTCATCTCAAATCTTTAATAATACCATCAATTTGAATTTTGATATCAGGCAGTTTATCTTTTGCAACATTCCAAACAATCTCTTCATCAATTTCAAAATACCAATGAATAAGCTTGTCTCTCATTTTTGCCATTAATGACCAAGGTAAATCAGTAAACTTATCTGTAATCTCTTTTGGAATCTGCTTTGTAGCTTCGCCTATGACCTCTATCTCTCTTATACATGCACTTACTGTTTTATCATCTTGCACAAAATCTTCATAACTCATACCGTATATAAAAGAGTTTATTTTTTCTATTCGTTTAGAAATATCTTCTAAAAAAAGTAAATAATTTCGTTTCATATAGCTATTGCTTCTTTTAAAATCTGATCTCTAATTTCAGCTTTTAGTTTTCTTTTGGGTACTAAATCGACACTACTTTGAAGCAAAGTGCTTAGATACTCTTCTAACTCTATAAATGTCAGTAAATCGGGTGTTTTTTTAAACTCGACAAGCAAATCAACATCACTATCTACCGACTGTTCATTTCTCGCAAATGAACCAAAGAGGTATAGTGAATCAATATCGTACTTATCCTTAAACTCAAAATAATGCTCTTTTAAATAGTTCAAGATATTTGTTTTATCAAGTTGCTTTGACATTTATATATCCCTCTTTTAAGTTTGTTTTTATGGAAGATTATATCATATAGCGTTTGAAAGCTGTCAATATTGTATTTTTACTTTCATTTCATCATAGCCTTTTATAAAATACTCTTTGTCGCAACACTCTTGATCGTAAGCCGTAGAGTATCTAATGTAACTCTCCTGTGCATTTTTGGTTACTGTCTTTTGTGAACCGAATGTTAGATATATATTTTTGCCCAAAGCCGCCCTAGAACCTATGATGTAAGCTTGGCGTCGTTTACGCATTATATCTAGCTTATCAACAAGTGAAGAAAAAAAGTTTGATAACTTATACATGTATAATCCTAATACTAATCTAAACAATTATATTTAAAAGAGTAGCTTTGTCGTTTGGCAACTCTATCTTTTCTTATGCCCATATTCTGGGCATATATATATTTAAATAAGCTTGGTTGGATTATGATTTACTCCTATCATTGATATGTTTAATTAACTCATTTTCAATAGCTTCATACCCTATATAATCTTCAAATTCACTATTCCAAAACAACTCCCCGAATGTATTTTTAAAGAAGTTTATACAACCGTTTAAATCATCTAAATATTCAAAATTTAGATTCTCTTTATCTCTATAATACTCTATAAACTTAGAAGAAACTGTAAAAACTTTTTCTACTTTAAAACCATATTTTACTGCACTTTTTTTTATTTTTTCTATTGCTTTTTTTTCATGAAAAAACCAATATTTTTTTATATTTTTAAAATACTCTTCTTTTGAAGATAAATTTTTAATTTCTTCTATTTTTTTATTATCTTCAAAAGCTTTATCAATTTTATTTATTACAAAAAATACTTCAAAATTTGGTTCTTTTTCTTTTCTTTGCTTAATCAATCCCCAAAGATTATTCTTTGATGATTCTAAATTTGCATCAATTTGCCCATAATCAAACAAATACAAAACCATATGTGCTTCATTTAGAATAATATTTTTAGTAATATCATTGTGTTTAAAAGCATGTTCATCTGTATTATTTGGTCCTGGAGTGTCTATAACTACAAAATTTATATCATATTTCTCACTATTTTTTAAAACATGAAAATCCCAATACAAATGAATCCTATAAACCAATTTGTATTTTTCATCTAAATCATCCGTATCTTTTTTTGCAAAATCTTTTAACTCATCTTTAACTTGAGCTTTAGAAAGTTGCATAGGCGTTCTAGCATCCATAAACTCCACTATAGCCATGTCATTATGAGGATTATCATCTGAGTAAATGTAAATAGGACAATCTGTCGTAGCATGAGAATATGAAGGTAAGACACTATTCCCAAATAGAGCATTTATAAAAGTAGATTTTCCTGCACTCATATTTGCAACAACAGCTATTTTATACTGTTGTTTTGCTTTTTTCATTTTCTCTCTTTTAATGCTTTTTCTATTATCTTAATCAAATCTGGATACTTTTTTGCTCGTGAGTCAAGAAAATCTTCTAAAGTTTGCCAATCTTTCTCTTTTATTGCATTTTCAATCATAATTTTATAGCCTTTATATTTATCATCATCATCAATTAATTTTTTTATTGGTTGTGTAGAACTACTTACTTTACTGCCTTTATAAATTAAATAAGCAACTCCTGCTATAACTACGCCTATTAAAACTACTGTTCCTACGGATATTCCTGCTCCTGCTACGGGTTCCATTTTTTACTCCTTTGTTAAACTATTAAAATATTCTAGTTGTTCTTCTACAACTACTAACTCTTTTTCACTCCTTTTGATTGCATTTTGAAGTTCATCTATCTCTTTTTGCTTATTTATTCTAAAATCTTGAAAAATACTAGAGTTCGTTCCTCTTAAGTCATTTATGGCTTTTTTATAATTTTCTTTCTCTTTCTCGCTAAATTGATTTATAGAGCCACTAATATTTTCTTCTATAGATTTTTTTAACTCTTGAGGATTTATAGTTAAAGTATATTTTTCATCTTGTGTTTTAACTCTATTTGTGTCTCTCCAAGTCCATGGTTTATACCAAGTAGAAGCACTTTCAGTTCTATATTCTGCTTCTTGATATTTGTAATCCAATACACTATCTGGAATAATTACATCAAAACCTAAAGTTGAATCAATATCAACTGTTTGTATCTCTATAGTTTGTATATCAATATCCAAAGCATCTTTTAATTGTGAATTCAAGCTATCTTTTACTTCTCTAAATACTTTAGAAATGTTTCGTTCATATTCTGCAAAACTATTTTTTAAATCACTTTTTACATCAAGATAGTTTCTTTTATAATCTTCAAAAAGTGTTTTTGTGTAATTTTGCATTTCAGATAATACTTGATTCATATCGATACTATCTTCTAATTCTAACGACACTTCTTGCTCTAAAATAATTTTTGTATAGAATTGTTTTGCCGATCTCTTTGCATTGTTAGGATTTTCGCCTCCGGCAATAGCTTCAGCATAAGCAATAGCTATTTTTGCCATTTCATCAATTTTTAAATAAAGTTCATTTTGGATTGCCGAATCTATAAGATTATTTACCTCATCAGTAGCTTTGGTACATAATTCTTTAAATTCATTATTCATATCTTCTTCAAGTTTTTTAGCTTTACCATCTAAAAATGCCAAAGCTTTATTTACATTTCTAGTTGCTTCTTCTTTTGGCTTGCTTAATGTTTGCTTTCTGCCTATCAAACTAATCAATTCATCATTTTTAACAGCTTCTATATTATCCAGAGCAGTTTTAAAAATCTTATCTTTTAGAGTTGTATTAATATAATTATTTATATCAGATTCAAGCTCAAAAATTCCAAGATACTCTATATATTTGCTTTCCCATATATCAGTTGTATCAGTAAAAATTTGTTTAAATTTTTTTTGGAAACTTTCTAATGGGCTATCCCACAAAATATCATCTCTGTCCAAAAGTGCAAATTTAGAAGCAACTGTATATATTTTGGGTTCAGTAATCCCATAATCATTTGCAGCTTTTTTTAACCTGTCAATGGCTTTTTGCTCATGAATACCCCAATTATTTTTAGCATCATCAACATTTTTTACATCTTTGAAGTTGTCTTCCATCGCCATATCAATTTTATTGATTAAAAAGTAGATTTCAAAATCTTTGTCTTTTTCATATCTCGTTTTTATGGTATTCCATAAACCCTGCTCATCACTTTTTAGGTTTGCATCAAGTTGCCCAAAATCAAATACAAACAGTGCCATATTTACACTATTTAATACGCTCCTTGTTTGGTCTTTATGCTTTTGCCCATAATCTCCTGTACTATTTGGTCCAGGAGTGTCTATAAAAGTGATACTAAAATCTTCACTTGAAGAGGTTTGAAGATTTTCAAAAGGATAATATAACTCAATTCTTTCAACATTTTTATATTTATCATCTTCGCAGTCTTCATCTTTTTGAGCATACTGCTTAATCTCTTTTTCTAAATCTTGCATAACTATAATACTTTTTTTACCATCAGAAAAAAATATTTCAGCCTTTTTTTCTATGTTGGGCTTAGAATAAATATATGTTGCACTGTCTGTGGTTGCATGATTAAATGCTGGTAATACTTCTTTACCGAATAACGCATTTACAAAGGTAGATTTTCCTGAACTCATATTTGCAACAACTGCTATTTTATACTCTTGGTTATCTAGTTTTTCTTTGACTTCTTCAAGTTTTTTTGTAGAAGCATTATTTTTATATTTAGAAAAATAATTTTCTAAATTTTCGATTTTATTTCTTAATTCTGATTTTGTTATATTGTTTTGCATCACTTCACCATATATTTTATTCATATAAACTATCTAAAAATTGTGAAAATGTTTTAGCAATATACTCTATACTATCATTTTCATGGTTCCAAAAATACAACTCTTGTTCATCTTTTTTTGAAAAATCAAAACATATATAATTACCAAAAGGGTCTTTCATAATTGGTATTAACTTATTATTAAATCTATTCTTTATATAGCTATATACATCAAGAATATTATCTTTATCTTTTTTGCTAAATGACAACAAATATTCAGCAACTCTCTCTTTTGTGTTTTTTGTATCAAATAACATTTTTTCAGGAGAAGCACCATTGTTTTCTATAACAACTTTTTTGAAACTAGATGGAAAATTCACATCTAATTTATTTTCTATTTCTTCAAACTCATTTTCACCAATGTTTGTTTTTTTCAAAATCCATTTCATATTTTTTCCTTATTTTATCTATTAGCTTGTCCGCCACCCCAAAGTGCTTTACCACCTGTGTGTGCTGATTTATCATGTATATCTGTTGGTACTAATTGCATTTTACCATCTTGTTGATTATGATGCCAAGTATATCCACTAGGAGTTCTTCCATTTTCAATTTGTTCTATTTGCTCTGGAGTAAACTTCGCTCTTAATTCAGGATTATTTTTAATCTGTTCTTTCAATTCTTGATTACAAAATTTAAACTGTTTAGCATCTGTTGCTTTCAATAACTCTTCGGGTAGTTGAACTTCTGTAACATATGGAAAAACAGGAAACACCCCTTCTCTTCCATCTGGTAAAATATCCTTTTCATAAGAAACTCCTGTTACAGGGTGTTCCGTTCCTTCTAAGTCTTCATTTATTGTTTTTATCTTTTTTGACCCATCTTCAACTTCTTGTTCAATATTAGTAATCTCATTTATATCCCCACTAATACCAAGATTCTCAGAACTTTTTAATAATTCACTTGGTGACATCTTTTTATTGATTTCATCAAATGATGGTCTAAGATGTTCAGCATTTTTTGCCACCTCTTTTATAATAGTCTCATACATTAAAAACCCTCCTTTGCAATAATTGAGAAATCTATCTCTTTTTTCCCGCCTCTTATTGCTCCTAGAGAACATCTTAGCTCAGGAGATACTGTTTTAAATACCTTTTGCAAAATCTTATCTAACCTTTCATTTAGAGATATATCTTCTTTCATAACTTCATTTACATATTCATAAATTTCTTCATTTGAAGTAATATTTTCCAAAAGAAGTAAAGTAAAGTCTATAGCTTCATATTCATAATATTTCATTGACGGATATACTCGTTGAAGATTACTATGCAAAAAGCAATTTTTAAAATTTTCTACTCTTTCATCTAGCTTGTCCTTTTTATTCTCGATTATCGTAAGCAATAAAGTAATCAAACTTCTACTTGAATCCATATAGCAATCTATATTTTTATAAAATTGCATATTTGACAAATAATTTAGTTGATTCCATAGTTTAGTCACTGCGTAGATATAAGCCCGTTCATTTGTCAAGTCTCCTATACTATTTTTTAACTTTTCCCAATTCTCTAAAATATTTTTTGAATTAAAGAAAATAGAGTTTATAAATGCTATAAACTTGATTTTTAAAATATCAAAATCAAGATTATTTATCTCTTGTTTTTCATGGTTTTCAATGCAAAACCATTTTTCAAAAAGTAGTTCATACTTATAATTGTCATATTTTTCTATAAATCTAGTATAAAATTTAGTTATTTCATCATTAGATATCTTCTCTTCTTTAAACTCATCTATTTTTACCATAAACGCTTGATGAATATCTCTATTATGAATAATTGCTTCACCTGCTTTTAATTCTGCAATATCAAGTATTTGCTCATCGGTAAGATTGATGGCTTTGCCGACTATTTCCCTATCTTCATAATCCATCGTTCTATGGATTATTTTTATATTTGTATTTTTTATAACATCTCTATTAAGTTTTGAAGCTATTTGGTCAGCTATGATGATACCCTCTCCATAGGCTCTAATCTCTGCTAATATATTTGTAAAAGTCTCAATAGCTTTAGCTCTTGAACTAGCTTCTTCTCCACTTTTATCTAAAGATATATTGGGCAATAACCTATGAGCTTCTTCAATAACAGTAATGTGATTTAACTCTTTACTGCTGCCTTTTTCTTCTTTATAAGCATAAAGTTTGTTAAGAATCAGCCCCATCAAAAAAGCTTTCTCTTCATCATCTACAATATTTGACAACTCTATAATAGTAGGCGTTTCAAACAAAAGCTTAGAATCAAAAGTATGTCTTGAGTTGAAAATTTTACCTTTGACACCTAATGTAAGATTGTTTATCCTTGTTTTTAAGGCAGCTTTGATGTTGTTTTGCAAATCTTGATAATATCCTGCATTATCGACAACTCTTATAACTTCCTCTTTTAAATCTTCCATATTTGGAAAAAGTAAACTTTTCCTATCATAATCTGCCTCACTAGAATCTGTAAAAAATGGATGGTCTTCCGTTTCAAAACTCCAACCTTTATGTTTATAAATATTATGGATAGCTTCTTCTAGTATATACGGCATTGGTCCATACATAGGAAAGGCAGAATTAAAAGTAGTTTTTAGCATATCTACATGTTTGGTAAGAGTTACACTATGATTTTCTCTACTATGTTCAAAAACAAAAGGGTTAAATCTAAATATATCTCCTTTTGCCCCCGGTCTAAATATTTGTAGATTTGGTATCTTTTTTAGTAGATGTTTATACTCTGATTTTGCAGGCTCTATTACTAAAAACGGTATTTTATTTTCTAAATGGTTTTTATCTTGCAGTTTTTCTAAAATACCTTTAATAGTGTTTGATTTTCCGCCACCTGTGATACCTGAAACAAAGAGATGCGAATTTAAACCATCTAAAGAGAGTTTAAATCTTTGATTTGTAGGCTTTTTCTTGTTTAGAACATTTCCAAGTTCTATAGAGTTATATTTATCTATATTTTTAGCTTGTGTAAGTCCAAAACTAGAAATCTTTGAGACGCTAATTCCATCTATATCACTATTTGGCAATGCTGAAAGTATAGATAACTCTTCTGTATTTATCGCAGATGAAAAACCTGAAAAAGAGTTATGTATGGGATGTTGTATTGATTTATCAAAATACAATATTGGCAAGTTTTCAACTTTTATATTTTGATTTTCATTTAAATCTTCACTAAATCTTATGGCTTCAAAGTATGTTTCATCTCCGCTATAAACACTTTTTAAAGTATGCTCTAGCTCTGCAAGTGTTGTTTCATCATCTGATTGGATATATAGAGAACTATTCCACATTCCATGATTTAAACCTTTTTGGAATCTTTCAATATATTTATCAATGAGTTTTTCACAATACTCAGCTGATTTATTGATTTCATCAAAAGTTATACCTAAGGTATCAGTTTTTGTGGTATTTTGATTTTTACTTGTACTTTCATTTGTAGAGTTTGTTCGGGAAGTGCTTTCTGTTTCAGCAAATACACTACCTCCTATTGTTCCTCCTATACTTGCTCCAACAGCAATTCCTGCTGGACCAAAATAGGCACCAATGCTAGCACCAATTGCTACGGATAGAGTTGCACCTATTTTACTATCAAGAGATTTATCACTCTTTCCTTCTGTATTGCTGATGCTAGAACCGTTTGTTAAAGTAATACCTTGAGAATCAGCATGACTTTCCTGTTCGTTTTTACTTTGTTTAACTAGTCTATGAAGTTCATTTCCAAGATTTTGATAGTTTGAAATTATCTCTTTGATTGTACTATTGTCATAACTTTCAGCGACTATTACTATGCGAAAACTCTTACTTTGCATTGGAAAAAGTATCTTTTCAAGAGATTGTTTATAAGCTTTATCAGAATCTCTTTTTAAAGACGGGATTCCTAACATAGCTTTTGAATAACTACTATTATCAAACTTTGGTTTGCTGATTTCGATTTCTGAGCCGGAATATATACCGTCAAAAGTATTTTTTAAAAAATCTACTGAATTTTTTTGAGTTCCAAGATATAAACTTATACCGTCTCTATCACCCTCAACTATATAAATTATTTTTCGTGCCTTTGAAGATATTGCACTTAATATCTGCTCAAAATCCACAAGATTTATATCTGTTTCATCTTTATTTCTATCATAAGAAATATGATTTATTTTTACAAAATCTATATCAATATTTTCTTCAATATCTACTTTTACAACATCATAATTTTCATAACTGTTTCGTTCTAAAAAATTTTGTATTGCTTTATCTAATTTTATTTCTTGAATATCTATATCTTCTTTATAACTTTTTAAATTCACAAATGCTCCTTATTTTAAATTAATACTATTCTACCAAACAAAATCTTAATCATCCTCACTAAAAACAACGCTAATAACGCCGTAAACAACAACTCCCAAAACCATCAATCCTTTTACATGTGGAGGCATAGCGGCAAATATCAAGACGATGATAGTCAGGCTCAAAGTTCTGCTTATCATCCTTTGTTCTTTACCTGCAAGGTATATCATATACATTATGAACGATATTATCGCAGTATGTACTATAAGAATCACATCTTACCTTTTATCTACCATCATACACTGCTATATAGTAGATTGTCAAAAATATTACACAAGATAAACTTACAACAACATTATCTATCATAGCAGGTTGTAAGCTTATGAATACACTCTCATCTGACGAGCTATATCAAGCCATCGGCAAAAATGTAGCAAAGTACCGAAAAGCCAAAGGCTTATCTCAGCTTGACCTCTCACTAAAGATGGGGTACAAATCCGTCTCCGTAGTTTCTGGTGCAGAGATCTGCTACAACGGCAAACATTTCAACTTAGAACAACTTTTAAAAATCTCTCAAATCCTAGAAGTGGATATAAAAGAGTTTTTAACTATCTGATTTCCGCTTCTAGCAACTCTTTAAGCTTTGCAAAAGCTCTCCTTATAGTCCTGTTTATAGAGGTACCGTCATAACTCAGCGGAATGTTTATAGCGTCTTGAGTGGCTTGATAAAGTGTCACTGCTTCTCGCACTTTCATCTTTTGCTCTTCGCTATATTTGTTATAATCATTGTACTTCATTATAATTATGTCTAATTCGTCAAGCAGTATATCTTGCATAGTTCTTGCATTTGAGAGTATGTTTATGAACTCCTCTAGCAATGATATATTTGATTTATTCAAAAACAGATATTTATCTTTGTCGTTTTCGCATGACTCTGAAGTTTTAAATGCAGGAAGATTGAGATTTTTTATCTCTTTAAATGCGTTTTGCATCTCTTTGAGGGTTGTTTTTTCTAAAGAGAGTTTTATATTTTTGTACTCCTCTAAAACACTGCCCTCTTCTTTTACCAAAAATTCCGACAAATCTACTCTTGGAATTTTTGACTTTATAATGACCTCTTCTTCTAAATATTTTTTTACACCGTAACCCGTAGCCGCAAGTGCCACTCCGCCTATGATAAATGGTATCATGTCGTCTCCTTGTATATTTAATTTACAAGAAGTTTAATACCTCTACATGACAGGTCGTGTCGTTTTTAAAATTATCTAATTTAAATCCATAAAATTTATTATTGTTATCGTTTTTCTTCTATTTTATCATCTAGTAAATTTTTTGCATTTGTACTAGTTACTACTTTTTTACCTGTTTTTGCTTCAAGCTCGGCTCTTGCGACTTTTGCTACATTGCCGCCTTGCTTTGCTACATCTTTACTCTCTTCAAAACTCTTAGGATTTATCGCTTCTGAAATATCTTTTGTTGAAGCTTCCGCCAACATATTTAAGATAAGCTCCGTGTTTGTCATGTTGTCCCGCAAGTTTTCTTTTTTTAGACCTTTTAAGATTTTGTACTCTTTTGTGGTTTTATCTGCCCAAGTTTTTGTGATGATGTCGGTTAATGTCGCAAACTCCGCTCCCTCTTGCACTCCGACTCTTTGCCATTCATCGGTAAGCTCTTTTCGTATTTCTATGCTTTTTAATCTTTGATTTATCCAGTTTTGGCTGTACCCAAGCTCTAAGTACTGCTTTAACGCTCTGTCGATACTAAGTTCAGGGTCGCTCATCTCATCAAGTCGCTCACTTGCCACTCTTGCCAACCAAAGTTTAAAAGGCTCTGCTTTTGGCGAGGGGATGGACTGGATAAGTCTGAAAAGCTGCTGGGTATCGGCTACATCCGTGAGCCTCATCTTCCCGTCTTCTGCTTTCATTTTCAACTGGTGACAATTTGTCACCGTTTCGTTTCCTTCATCTTTTAATCGTTGTTTTAATTTGTTCCAATATTTTCTTGCTCTTTGAAAATCTTGACTATCAGTCAAAATTTTAATAGCATCTACGATAGACACATACCACTTTTCTTGCTCTTCATCCCAAAGAGTTCTAAGCTTTTTCTCTTCAAAGAGCTTGATTGATTCGTTTGGTTTCATCGGTTTTTCCTTAAACAACTATTTCAAATATTATAACTTTTCAAAAAAAGCTAACTTCAAAATATTACAATTTGTCATATTTTACTTCCCAAAAAGGTAACAATACTCCAAATTTCCTTCTTTGCCCGTAAGTTTTGAAGCTGATTTTTGAACCAATTTCCACCCTTTTAGTTTACATGTATCTTCAAATTTTATCATAGCATGAAGTATCGCCTTTTCATCCGTTACGACGCCGTTTTTATCTCTCTTTGCCTCTCGCCCTACTTCAAACTGTGGTTTAAAAAGCAAAATAATTTTATCGTTTGAGAGTCTATCGACATCGTCTAATATATGAAGCAAGGAGATAAAAGCAACATCACTTACAACTATGTCAAATACTTTATCGCTTCTGAACTCTCTTATATCGCAACCCTCGTATGAGTGGACTCTTTTATCATTTCTCAGGCTTACATGTAACTGGTCTCGTCCGACATCTACGGCAGTTACTTCTTTAGCTCCGCTCTCTAGCAGAACCTGCGTAAAACCGCCAGTTGATGAGCCGATATCTAGCGCTGTTTTGTTTTTTAAATCAAGGGATAGCTCATCCAAAAAGCTACTTAGTTTAAAAGCGGCGCGAGAGACATACTCTTTATGCTCTTTTACTTTTACCTCATCGCCCTCTTTTAGTTTATGCGAACTCTTTATTATTTGTTCGCCATTTACGCTTACAAGCCCCTCTTTTATGATACTTTGCGCTTTGTTTCTGCTCTCGCATAAGCCATTTTCTACCAGATAGTTATCAAGTCTGCTCAATTTTGCCTCTCATCTCTTCTTCATTTAGGCACTCTACACCCAAATCCATTGCTTTGTCGTATTTGCTTCCCGCATCTTCGCCGTAAATTACAAAATCGGTTTTCTTTGATACGGAACTTACCACTTTTGCCCCTAAACTCTCAAGCATCTCTTTTATCTTATCTCTGGACTCACTCATGCTTCCAGTCAGTACAACGCTTTTACCTTTAAAGATATTATCCTTGGCTTCTTCTTTTTGTAACGGTTCAAGCGGTTTTAAAATATCTTGAAGTCTTAAAATAGTATCTCTGTTTACTCTTACAAACTCCAAAACAGATTCAGCCATCTCCTCGCCCACTCCATCGCATGATATTATCTGCTCTTTTGTAGCATCCATAAAACCGCTGCCGAAATTTGCACTTAGAGTTTTAGAGGCAACCTCTCCGATATGCTCAATCCCCAAAGAGTTAACAAATCGCCAATATTCACACCTTTTTGCCTTCTCTAATGCGTAAAGCAGGTTTTGAGCTTTTTTGGCTTTAAATCCTTCAAGCATCAAAAGCTTATCAAGAGTCAAATCAAAAAGATCCACCACGCTTTTTACCAAACCTGATTCAAAAAGCGCCTCTACTATTTTGACTCCCAAACCGTCAATATTCAGACACGGTTTTGAGGCAAAATAGATGATGGAGTTTATAACCCTAGCTTCACATGTAAGGTTTTGACACTTCAAAAGTACACCCTCATCAAGAAGTTCACTTTTACAAACCGGACACTCTGTCGGTCGTTTGTACTCTACTTCACTTCCGTCTCTCTCATGAGTTAAAACTTTTATGATTTTTGGTATAACATCACCGCTTCTAAGGATGATTACCTTGTCGTTTAAGCGAATATCTTTTCTATCTATCTCGTCAAAGTTGTGCAGTGTTGCTCTCTCAACTATAACACCGTCAATATTTGTCGGCTTTACAATGGCAACGGGAGTAACAACGCCCGTACGCCCTACTTGAAGAATTATTTTTTTTACGGTTGTTATCTTCTCAACAGCGGGGAACTTGTACGCGACGCTAAAACGAGGATTTTTGACCGTATGACCCATATCTATCTGCGCGGCTATCTCATCCACTTTTATTACCATGCCGTCAAGCATCATAGGGTAATTGTCGCGGTTCTTGTTCATCTCTTGATACACAGCTTCTATCTCGTAAAAATCTTTACATGTAGAGCGTATAGGCGGTCTTTTAAAACCCAATGAATAAATGTACTCCATCTTTTGGCTAAGCAGCTTATGCTCCAGCGTATTCTCGCCTACACCGTAAGGCAAAAAGACGAGATTTCTTGAAGCTGTAATGCTTGAGTCAAGCTGACGAAGACTCCCCGCCGCCGCATTTCTAGGGTTTGCAAATACCGCTTCAGCGTTTTTTACTCTTGCTTGATTTATCTTTGCAAATTCATCTTTATAAATAACCACTTCGCCGCGAATCTCAATTTTATTTTTATGTTCTATAGTAAGTGGAACAGAGCGAATCGTCTTTACATTTTGAGTGATAAGCTCGCCTATTTCGCCGTCTCCTCTTGTTATGGCCTGAAATAGTTCGCCGTTCTCGTAGATAAGGTTTAACGATGCACCGTCATACTTCGGCTCGCAGTAAAAAGAGATGTTTTCATCCAGTTTATAAGTTTTCGTAAGCCACTTCTGCAGACCATCTGTGTCAAAAATATCTTCCAGACTCCACATTCTGCTTAGATGTGAAGCTTTAGAAAATCCTTCAGATACAACGTCTCCTACCCTTTGAGTCGGAGAGTTTTTCAAGATATCTGCTTTATGAGCTTCTTCATACTCCAAAACCTCATGGTAAAGCTTGTCGTAAACCTCATCAGTTGTAATTGGATTATCAAGGACATAGTAGTGATATGAGTAGAGGTTTAACTGCTCTACGGCTTTTTTATATTCATTTAAATTCATAGTAAAATTTTAGCTTATATATTATTAGAATTGTATATACTTTCTTAATCTTGATTAAAATCAATGATAATTAATATCAAAATCAGTACTATACAAAAATTAATTATTTAGAAGGAAAATTATGAAAAGTTTTATTTACGTTTTAATTGCATTGCTACTCTCTTTCTCAAATGTTCTTAGTGCAGACGAAAAGTTAGACAAAATAGTAGTAGCCGCTCCTTTTGCTTCCGTTTCGCATCCAATTTTACACATGATAGAGACAAATGCTCTACGTGACGTTGCAAACAAGGTAGAGTTTAAGCTCTGGAAAAATCCGGACGAGCTTCGCGCTATGGCAATCAAAGGTGATGTGGATTTTTTAGCGGTTCCTACAAATACGGCGGCAATTTTAAACAATAAAGGCGTGGATATAAAACTTCTAAATGTATCTGTTTGGGGGATTTTAGGGATGATTAGCCGTGATAACTCAATCAAGAGTCTTAAAGATTTTAAAGGCAAAAAGATTGCGGTTCCTTTTCGCGCAGATATGCCTGATATCGTATTTAAGCAGCTGCTAAAAAAAGAGGGTTTAGATCCGAAAAAAGATTTTGAACTTGTTTATGTGGCAAGCCCGATTGACGCTATGCAAATGCTTATAATGAGGAGAATAGACCATTCGCTTCTAGCTGAACCGGCAATTTCCATGGCACTGAGAAAAACAAAATCTTTTCCTATTAGCATTGTTGCACCTGATTTATACAGAAGCGTTGATTTGCAAGAGGAGTGGGCTAAAGTATATGGTACCAACGGTAATATTCCGCAAGCCGGAATTGCCGTAATGGGTCGAATGAAAAATGAAAATGTTATTAAAAGATTTCAAGAAGAGTACGACAAATCTCTCGCATGGTACAAAGCAAATCCAAAAGAAGCAGGAGAACTGGTTGTCAAAACTCTTAACATGTTAAACAAAGACGGAGTAAGCGACTCTATTTCACATGTAAGACTTCAAAGCGTAAGTGCGGCAAATGCAAAAAAAGATTTGGAATTTTTCTTTAATGTTTTAAAAGATGAAGATCCTAAAAGTATAGGCGACAAACTGCCGCAAGACAGCTTCTACTTTGGACTTTAAGAGATGAAATTTACACTAAAAATCATTAAAGATTTTCCTGCCTATCTTTGGAGTGGCTGGGGTGCACTCTCTTCAATACTGCTTTTTATAGCACTTTGGGACGCAGGAGGACAAATTTACGGAAATTTAGTTCTGCCTTCTCCTCTTGAGACTTTCAAAACTCTAAATACAATGCTTCACGATGAAAATGTTATAGCCGAGATAAATACTACTCTCTACCGTGCTTCTATCGGCTTTGGTTTATCTCTTATTATAGGCACTGCCCTTGGACTTCTAGCCGGTTTTTTTGCTACCGCTTCCATGATGAGCCGTCCCATTGTTACCATACTTGTCGGTATGCCGCCTATCGCATGGATAGTTCTTGCCATGATATGGTTTGGTATGGGTGATGAGACTGTAATATTTACCGTTATCGTAGCCTCGTTTCCTATCATATTTGTAGGCGCGCTTCAAGGAACACGCACGCTTGAGAGCAATTTAAAAGAGATGGCGCAAAGTTTTAACTTTCCGTGGCACATGAAGTTTTTTGACGTTTACTTTCCGCATATATTCTCTTATGTTTTTCCTGCCTGGGTAAGCGGTCTTGGTATGGCATGGAAGATAGTCATAATGGCAGAACTTCTTGCTACAAGCGACGGTATCGGTGCTTCACTTGCAGTTGCGAGAAGCCAGCTTGATACTCCTACTGCACTATCCATAGTGGTTATCATGATAGCTTCGCTTATGTTTATAGAGTATATTATCCTAGAGCCGATTAAGCGAGAGGTTGAATTATGGAGAGACTAGAGGTTAAAAATCTAAATCACAGTTTTGGGTTTACAAAAATTTTACAAAATATAAATTTTACGCTTGACAAAGGCGAGGTTCTAGCAATAGTAGGTCCTAGCGGAGGCGGTAAAACAACACTGCTACATCTCTGCGCCAATCTGCTTGATGTTGAGGAAGGAAGCGTTACCAATACATTTTTAAGCAGTGCTTTTGCTTTTCAAGAGCCGAGACTTCTTCCGTGGAAAAACGTGATTGACAACATAGCTATCGGTTTGCTTGCAAAAGGCGAAAAAAAGAACGAAGCCGTAAAAAAATCACAAGATATTGCTCTTAGATTCGGGCTTGATAAAGAGGATTTTGAAAAATTTCCAAAAGATTTAAGCGGCGGAATGAAGCAAAGAGTCTCTTTTGCAAGGGCATTGGTTGTTAAACCGTCTCTGCTCTTTTTAGATGAGCCTTTTTCCGCACTTGATATCGGGCTAAAAAAAGAGCTTCAATCAATTCTTATAGACATGATAAGCAAAAAAGAGATAAGTATTTTGTTTATCACGCATGATTTGATGGAAGCTATACGCCTAAGTGACGAAATGCTTCTTTTAAAAGCAGACCCCGGTCATATCGTCAAAAAATTTAGATTTGATGTGTTGCAAAATCAAAGAGACGATAAGTACGTTTACGGCAAAAGTGCAGAGATTTTACAAGATAACGAGATAATAAATACATTTGAACTGGAACTAAAGTAATGAGTGATAAAAAAGAACAGGCACAACAGCTTCATGCAACAAATCACTACCTTTACTATCCCGATGAAAAAGATGTTCCGCCTTACTTAGCGTACGGTTTTCGCGCCATCTTTTTAGTATTTGCCCCTTATGTGATTATCAGCATGATTTTATGGGGACTTGTATGGAGCGGCATTATAGCTCTGCCCTTTATCTCGGATATTTTGACATGGCATATTTACGAGATGCTTTTTGGGCTTATCACGGCAGGAACGTTAGCTTTTTTGGCTACTGGACTTCCTGAACTTTTTCCCGGACTTGTACCGTTAGTGGGCAAAAGATTAAAACATGTAGTTATTCTTTGGCTGCTTGGGCGAATCAGTTTCTGGTTCATGGACTATTTAGGCATTTACCTAGTTGCATTTTTAAACCTTGCCATGCTTGGATGGATTATCTGGTTTGCAAGATTTGCCGTTTTAGACAAGCTTCAAAGACACGCTTCCATAGGTTATGCCGCTTTGGCACTGTTTATAATCGAGGTGTGGTTTTTTGCTTCAGTTGCAGGATTTGCAACAACTCCTGCTTTGGATATCTTAAAAATTGCAACGGGAGCGATAGTAGTTTTGGTACTATTGGCTCTTAGACGCGTAAATATGGAAGCTATAAATGAGCTTATGGAGGATAAAAGTATAGACGATGTTTTTTTATCACGTCCTCCAAAAACAAATTTGGCAATTTTTGCAGTTACCATATTTACGATAGTTGAGTTTTTATACCCGAATAACTCTGCTCTGGGATGGTTAGGACTTGCCTCTGCAGCGGCAATACTTGGGATTACTGCCGAGTATAAACTCAAAGACAAATTTATACTAAATCAACCTTACGTCATATATCTTGGAACTATCTATGTTCTTTTTAGTATAGGTTATGCAATGATGGGATGGAGTGTTTTAAACAATGAACTTGGAACTCTAAGCCACTTTAGACACTTTATTACAAGCGGCGGAATCGGGCTTTCTTACATAGTTATCATGATGATAATTTCATGGATTCATACGGGGAGACATTTAACATCAAATATATATACACACAGCATGGTAGGACTGATTATCCTTGCCACGCTTATGAGAAGTCTGATACCGTTTTTTGAGGAGTATTCACATGTACTTTATCTTTACTCATCGATTATCTGGACAATTCCTTTTATGATATATATAAAAGTGTTTTTTGGTTTTTTACTCGCCCCACGTGCGGATGGAATAAAAGGCTAAAATCAATGAACTTATTTAAAAAAATCTATGACGTCAACATCCAAAGCTTTTGCAATTTTATAAATATGTTCTAAATTAAATCTTCTATTTTTAGCCGCATTTTCGGCGTTTGCATAAAAGGCAGAAGATTTTTGCCCTATCATTAGAGCTAATTCTAGCTGTGTAACGCCTTTTTCTTGCCTTATTCGCTTAATATTGGACGAAACACGTTTGATAAACTCTTTAACCTCTTCATCATCGGCTACGCACAAATCATCAAATATACTCAAATCTTATCCTCAAATTATCATCTTATTAATAATTAATAATTTTTTCTATTCTAATGAGTTATAATCACTATGACAATTATCTATGAGTATATAGCCTATAGGTTAAATTAATTAAAAGATATATTATGAACATAAACAGTGATTTTAACTCAATGGAAGCAATAATTAATAATACCGGAGCTTTAATCTATGTAATAGATTTGGAAACTTATGAAATTATATATGCAAACAATAAATGTAAAGAACAATTTGGAGACATTATTAACAAAGTGTGCTATAAAGTTCTACAAAAAAATCAAAATAGCCCATGTGCATTTTGTCCTGTTCAACAAACAGACAATCATTTATCACAAAGCATCGGAGCTGTATTTGAATGGGAAAATAAAAACTCCATTAATGGTCGCTCATACCTGTTTAACACTAAAATCATGCACTGGAATGAGAAAAAAAAAGTAAAAATTCAAATAGGGATAGATATAACACTTCAAAAAGAGCTTGAAGAAAAAAATCTGAAACTGGCAAATTTTGATACGTTAACAAATATACCAAACAGAAGTTTAATAAAAAAATTTATACAAAATGCTATTAAAATCAGTAGTAGAAACAACTCTTATTTTTCACTTTTATTTATCGACCTTGATAATTTTAAGATTATAAACGACACAAAAGGTCATGATATAGGCGATTTTGCCTTAATTGAAACAATAGACAGAATAAAAAAAATATTACGTGAAAATGATAGAATAGGCAGGCTAGGCGGAGATGAATTTATAATATTGGCAGATACAAGCACTTCAAATGAGAGTGTTGCGATAGAAGCAGTAAGGAGTATAGCTCAAAAGATTTTAAAAGAACTAAATAGACCTTATATTATAAATGAATATACTTTTTTCATAAGCGCAAGTATCGGTATAGTAATGTTTAATGAAAGCAAACATTCAGATATAGAGCTTATTAAATATGCAGACAGTGCAATGTACATGGCAAAACAAAACGGTAAAAATAATTTTTATTTTTTTGATACCGTACTGCAAAAAAACATTGAACATAAAACTAAAACTATTAAAGAGATAAAAAATGCTTTAAAAAACGAAGAGTTTGTTTTATATTATCAACCGCAAATTTCTCTAAATAAAGACCAAAATATAATCGGTGTAGAAGCATTAATACGGTGGCAAAATCCTAAAAAAGGCATTGTGTTACCGGCTTATTTTATTCCGGTAGCAAAAGATAGCGGTTTAATAATAGAGATTGAAAAATTGGTACTCAAAAAAGCATTTAAACAGCTAAATGAGTGGAAAAAAGATAAAATAAAAAAAGATTGGAGACTCTCCATAGAGATAAGCATCAAACAACTTACGACAACTAACTTTTTTGCTGATATAAAAAAAATGTTTAATGAATATGATATTAATCCTAAACTATTAAGATTGCAATTGTCGGAAAAATTTATTTCAAAAGATATAAAAAATATACTTGAAAAAATAGAAGATTTAAACAAAATTGGATTGTCTTTTTCTATAGATAATTTTGAAAGTAGTTGTTTGTCTTTGTCGTATCTAAAAACTCTACCTATTGATGAATTAAAAATAAGCGAATCATTAATTTACTCTATGCATGAAGACATAAATAGCAAAACTATGATTCAAACTATACTATTTATAGGAAAAGAATTTGGTTTTGAAGTCATAGCAAAAGGTGTTAAAACAGAACAAGAACAAAATAAACTGCTAACGATGGGGTGTACGATATTTCAACAATCTTATTTAATCTCTGCTTGAGTGCCTATCAAATCCATAGGGCGACCGAAGTAATAACCTTGAAATTCTTCTACGCCGTACTCTTTTAAGAGGTTAAATATATCTTCATTTTCTACATACTCAGCAACCGTGATAATGTTCAGTTCCTGTGCAAATCTAACAATGCTCTTAACCAATATTTTTGAATTTTCATCAGTTAATATATTTTGTATCAAAGAGCCGTCTATTTTTAAATAATCAGGCTTAATTTCTAAAACCTGTACATAGTTTGCATATCCACTGCCAAAGTCATCAATAGCGATTGCTCTTAGCTTTTTAACAACTTTCATAAGTCTTTCAAAATTTTCCACGCCCTCTTGTTCGGTCACTTCAACAACTATTCTTTGCGGCGAATCAAATTTTTCTATTTTGTTTATTAATGTTTCCATAATGGAAGCATTAAAAAAATCGTTTGGCAAAAAATTTACGGAGACTTTTTCCTCTCTTTTAGCGAAAAAATCCAAACTAAGCTCTAACATCTCTTTTGCAATTTTTATATACAAACCGCTATTCATAGATATTTCTAAAAACTCGTTCGGATATAAAATCTTTTTCTCGCCGCCGTCAAACTCAACTATTCTTACCAAAGCTTCATATTTGACAATTTTTCCCTCTCTATCCGTTATTGGCTGAAAAAATGGAATCACGTTTTTATGCTCTAGTGCATGTCTGATTGTTCTTTTTACGCTTATGACTTTTTGCGAATGTTCTTTCGTATCAACATGTTGTGAATAAATCATGTAGTTTACAAACTGTTTTTTTGCTTTTTTAAGCGCCATTTGAGCATCTTCTAAAGAGTGTTCATGGTCAAGTGCCATTCCTGAATATATCTCAATACCCAAAACATCATCCATACCGACAATTAATATTTTTAGCGAGTTAATTTTACTTTGCAACTCTTCAACAAGTTTAAAATATTTTTTTTCGTCAAAATTACTCTCTTTTTTCAACAAAACATACTCATCGGATGAAACCCTATATGTGTCAAACCCATGCTCATCTCCAAAATGCCGAAATGCATCTGCAACCTGAATTAATACCTCATTTCCGACATCAACACCGTAGAGCTCATTTATAAGACTAAACTCTTTAATATTGCTAAGTATAAGCAACTTAGTATCTTTAGAGTAAAGTGCATCGTTTAATGAATGTCTATTTAAAAGTCCCGTTAAATGGTCTGTATAAACCTGTCTTGAAAAGTAATTCAACATTTTATTAAAACCTTGATGCAGTACGGCACCGGATGCAAACATCATTATCACAACCATAAAAAAGAGAGTATATATAAACTCTTCATCTTTTTTTACAATATCTGATATATCAAGACCGACTACCAAATATCCTAATTTTTGCGATAAATGATTTTCAAGAGAGATATTCATATCTACTCTATACAATTTTGAACTATTTTTGTCATTTTGTAAAAAATATTTTTTTATATTTTGGGCATTATTAATAAGAATATACCTCTCATCAATAGCCGTAGTTGATTTATCCATCATTATCTCTAGCAATGATTTATCAATTATTATGCCCATCTCGGCTTTAAATATTGAATTTAAATCTTTTAAAAACTCCGTAGGAGAGATACCGAGTTCAACATTTCCGACATACTCTTGATTGTAAAATATAGGTTTTGTAATGCGGTAAGTCATCTCAAATTTACCGACTTCAAAACCGCCAAAAGAGCGATGCAGAGTATTCGTATCTGTGATTAATGTTCTTTTTTCATTAAGAGTGTCACCGAAATATTCAGGTTTATGTGCTCGAAAGAGCGTAACACCATCAACTGAGCGAAATGTTAGAATATTTACGGCTTTTTTAGCTAATTTAAGCCGTTTGTACTGTGGGGAAACTATAGAATTTATTTGTGCATAATCTCTATTTGCAATTGCTTTTGCCAAACCCTCTGACGCAACTATATCATCTAGTTTATATTCAAACTCTATTTTATCGTTTTTCATATTTATTTCAAAAAGCGCTTCAGTGCTCTTAGCCACTCTTTGGAACTGCTCATTGATAGACTCTTTTAGTTTATACTCCAAAAACTGATACATAACAGCCCACGAAAGCACTAAAATAGCTGAAGTTAAAATAAGTGTATTACGTTTTGTTTTGGCAGGTGTATTCATCTATTTCCACATGTAATTTATAAATGTCTATGAATTGTATCATTTTCATCTTAAGATAAAATATTAACCTATTCTTTATATTAGATATTAGTTTCCAACCATGCTCTTTTCTTATATATATACATGTAGATAATTCCCTTTAAAAGCGTCTCAATATTCATAATTACAAATATAGCCACAACTCCGTATCCCATTTTATAAGCTATATATGATGGAATTACTCTAAAAAACCATAGAGATAAAACATTTACTTTTAACGTTGTTTTTGTCGCTCCGGCACCTCTTAGTGCCCCCGAATAGACAAACATAATTGCAAGAGGAATTTGAGCTAAACCGACAAGTATCAAGTAGTATGATGCTACTGCTATAGTAGCTCTGTCGTTTGTAAAAAAACCTACCAAAAACTCAGGAAAAAGTATAAGAAAAAGACCGACACTTCCCATAAACATGTAGGCAATTCTTCCACTTATAATTCCCATTTTATAGGCACTCTCTTTGTTCTTAGCGCCTAAATTTTGACCTACAAGCGCAGTTGCGGCTATAGCAAAACCAAATCCGGGCATAAAAGCGATTCCCTCTATGCGAAGTCCTACTTGATAGCCGGCTAAAACTTCGGTTGAATAAGCCGCAATAATTGCTACAAAAATCAAAAACGACATACTTGAAATACCTCTCTCAAGCGCGGCACTCCAGCCTACATTCCAAACTCTTATCAAATCTTTTACTCTAATAAGAGGGATTAAATTTAATTTAGCATCAGCTCTTTTGATGAGCATATAATATGCCGCTACGTTAAAACAGTAAGAGATTACCGTTGCATAAGCCGCCCCTTCTATCCCCATCGCATCAAATCCGTAATGCCCGAATATAAAAACATAATTTAAAAATGCATTTATGGCAGTTGAGATAAGTTTAATGTAGAGTGAGTTTTTTGTATCTCCCGCCGCCGAGAGAGCATTGTAAAGAAGCGTATCTATAAATATCACTACGATTCCGAGTGAGATTATTTTAAAATAGAGTGAGCCTTCACGTACTACATCAGCCTCTGCTCCCATCATGTAGTACATGTACTCACTTCCTGTGTAACCGCCAATTGTTACAAAAACCGAAAGTACTGCCGCAAAAATTGTAAGAGAGTAAAGAAGTGCCGATGCGCGTCTTTTTCTTCTTTGTCCTATAAATCTTGATATCAAAGCATTGCCGCCTACGACATACAGAGTCATAAGAACGTTTATTATCATCATAAACTGCATACTCATACCCACCGCCGCAAGTGCCGAAACACTTACCGTACCGACCATCAGCATATCTACAAGAATCTGAAGTATATCGACAAGATGTTTTAGAGCGGCTGGAATAGCGATAGAAAATACTCTACGCGTGTCATGAGAGATTAGTCTTGATAAAATTGTGACACCTCTTGCATAGCCGCTATAAGTTCATCTTTCGTATTGAAATGAAGCTCTTTTTTATCACGCTCTTCTTGTTTTGGGAGTGTAAAATCAAATACCAAAACATAGGAAGTTATCTCAACTTTATTACCGTTTAAATCAGCCCACTCCAAACTCATTTCGGCAACTTCGCCGTGTGCATTTACGACTGCCGCAGGATAGAGTTTTGTAACTTTGGTTAAATCTATATCGCCTATTTTTGATTTGTAAATCATATTTTTCATAATTAAACTTTTTATATATTACTATTTTTCGTATGGTAGCCAATGATGCTTGATAATTGGCTTTGTTTATCATTTTGCTTAATTATTTCACAATAAGTTCACAAATAATAAGTACAATAATTATTCTATTTTAAAATAAAAAAAGGATTTGGGTATGATAAAATTTTTATTTATATATCTGTATCTACTCATATTGATAGTAAATGCCAAAGTATTGACGCTTGATGAGTGTATCGACAAAACGCTCAAAAATCATCCCGATCTTAAAAAACTCTCACTTAGTGTTATGCAGAGAAAGTCTTTAGTTGACGTTGCAAAGGCAGATTATATGCCGCAAATAAATTTTAATGCACAGTATAACCCCATAAACACTTTTGCCCTACCGCAAAACGGAGAATTTAAAACAATCAATGACGACAGTTATCAAATAGGCGCAACGGCGAACCAAAAGATATACGACTACGACAAAACATCCTCAACGATAAAAGCTTATGAAAAAGATGAAAACATAGCCGATTTGTCGCTAGACGATAAAAAAGCTCTTTTGGTTTATAACATAAAAAATCTATATGATTTGGCGCTTGTCCATACAAAAGCAATAGAAGTAAGACAAAAAGATTTGCAGACAAAAGAGGAGCTTTACAGACAAGCCGAGTCTCTTGTAAAAGAGGGCTTGAAAACTGCCGCAGACGCCACAAGTATCCTTAGCGCCGTGTATATAGCAAAGGACAACCTTGCAGGTGCAAAAGCCGATTTACACAAAGCTCTAAACACACTCTCTATCTACATGGGGGAAAGAATTGATTTTGACACCGTTCTTGTAGAAAACTCATTACAAAAAAATATTCAAAATAAAGACTTGACTCTAAAAGATATATTTGAAAAGAACTTTGAGTTAAAAGGTTTTAAAGAGGAAATTCTAAAAGAGGGTTTGATATATGACGCCTCAAAAGCACAACATTACGGCTCGATAGACGCTATGGCATCATATATACATCAAAGTTCTATAAACAGTTATGATTTATCAACGATTGGAGTAACTATAAATATCCCGATATACAGCGGCGGACGGATAAGCGCTCAAAGCCAACAAGCCGCTATAGCAAAAGAGATAGCAAAAGAGTCATACAACTCAAAAAAACTTCTTATTCAAGAGGAGTTTGAGGGTTTGATGATAGATTTGGATAGATACAAACTCACGCTTAAAGCGAAAGAGGCTCTCATAGAGTCATCATTTGCAACCAAAGAGATAATTGAGGCAAGATACAAAGAGGGGCTTTCAACATACATTGAAGTTCTTGACGCCGCTTCCACACATCTTTTTGCAGAATTGGGGCTTATTGAAACTAAGCTCTTTATCAACAAAATTATAAACAAACTAGACTACTTACAAGGACAATTCTAATGAAACGATGGATTAAATATGCAATAGCCGCAGTTATTATTGCAATCATAGCCGCTATTTTTTATAATAAAATATATGTAGTAAAATCGACATTTAAAACAATAAAACCGACAATCGGAGATTTACATGTAGGTGTTCGCGGAATCGGGAATGTGGATGCTAAAAATATCTACACAATTACGGCACAAAGCGGCGGAAAGATAGAAAGTATCTTTGTTGACGAAGGAGAGTGGGTTAAAAAAGGAGATACTCTTTTAACAATAGATGCGGTTGATGCTCCTATGCTTCTTGATGAGGCAAAACTTCTACTGAACAAAGCAAAAAATGAAGCCAAAGCATCCAAAAACAACCTAGAGAGTCTGCAGGCTCAAAAATCACTCATACAAGCCACTTTCAACCGCTACGAGAAACTAATAGAGCAAAAGTTTGCTACCGGGGCAGAGTATGACAAAGCAAAAAGCGACCTGCAAAATATCAATGCACAAATAGAAGCTTCAAAAGCGCAAATAGCCTCTGCCGCGTCTGAAGAAAAAAGAGTGCAAAAAAGCATAGAAGCCATTGAGGCAAAACTAGACAGACTTAAAATCTACTCTCCCGTTGACGGTTATGTAATAACAAAAGAAGCAGAACAATCACAATATGTACTCCCATCAACTGCAATTTTTAAAATAGTTGATGCTAATACTCTTTGGGTTAAGACAAATATTGATGAGAGATTGGCAAATCAGATAAAGCTTAATCAAAAAGCATCGATTACTCTTCGCTCAAAACCAAACGAAAAGTTACTCGGCAGTGTTGATAGAATTGTTGCTTCAAGTAATCTTGTTACCCTTGAGAGAGAGATAGCGGTAAAATTTGATGAAATACCAAAACCGTTTTATATAAATGAACAAGCTGAGGTAAATATTGAAGTAGCCGACTATAAAAACGTTCTAAAAATTCCGCTTAATCTACTTGTAACAAATAACGGTAAAAAGGGTGTGTGGGTAGCTAGAGGCGAAAACGCATATTTTGAATCTATATCAATCTCGGCACAAAATGATGAAGAAGTTGCAGTTTCATCAGGCATTGACGAAAATACGGAGTTGCTTATATACAAGCCAAACAATAAACCCCTAAGTGATGGGATGAAAATATTTAGATGATAAATTTAGCAAGAAGGGATATCGAACATACTTTAGGCAAATTTGTAGTTACTGCCATGGGTGTCGGAATGCTCCTTGGTATAGTGCTTATTATGATAGGCGTTTATCGCGGTCTAATAGTTGAAGCCGAGGTTTTACTTGATGATATCAATGCAGATTTATGGATAGTTCAAGAAAACACGATGGGTCCGTTTGCCGAATCTTCAAGAGTATATGAAGACTTTAAAGATATCATATATGTGATGAGAGGCATAGATAAAAGTGAAGCTATGACATTTCAAAATATTCAGCTTCCCCATAAAGACAAACCTGTACGTGCAGTTGCAGTAGGATATGACATTTACGGGAAAATAAGTCCTATAAATCCAAATAGGCTGATAGAGGGACGAGAGCTAAAAAACGACCATTATGAGATTGTCGTAACAAACAAGAGCGGTTTTAAACTAAACGATAAGATAAAACTAGGAAGAAACTTTTACACGGTTGTCGGAGTAACACATAAATCAGTCTATTCCAACGGTGACCCGTTAGTCTATATAAGTCTAAAAGATGCTCAAGAACTTCAATTTTTGTACTCTAACAAAGAGATTCAAAACAATACGGCAAGAGGAGTTAAAAATAGCGACTCCGTGTTGGTAAATGCCATTGTAGCAACAGTAAAGCCGGGTTTTAATATCAATGAAGTTGCTAATGAGATAAAAAAATGGCAACACAAAAGCGTTTATACGGCAAAAGAGCAAAAAGAGATACTTACGAAAAATCTAGTTGAGAGATCTTCTAAACAGATAGGTCTTTTTACTATCATACTAGTTGTAGTCTCTACGATAATTATTGCTTTGATTATATACACTATGACGTTAGAGAAGATGAAAGAGATATCCATAATGAAACTTATGGGACTTCCAAACTCTTTAATAGTTTCAATGATTGTTAAAGAGACTCTTATTTTAGGCATCTTTGCTTTTGTCTTTGGAAATATATTTTCACATTTGACTTACGATAAATTTCCTAAACTGGTGGTACTTTATGCTTATGACGCATTATTACTTTTTGGCGTTATTGTAGTTGCATCGGTATTGGCATCTTTTGTGGGTGTTAAAAAAGTTATAAGTGCCGACCCTGCAGCGGCGATTGGAGGATAAATGAGTAATACGGCTATTAAAGTTCAAAATTTAGTTAAAAATTTCGGCAAAGGCGATAGCCTTGTGCGTGTTATAGAAAATGCCTCATTTGAGATACAAAAAGGAGAAATTGTTGCTCTGATTGCTCCAAGCGGCGCAGGAAAAACCACTCTTTTAATGATGATAGGATGTGTACTAGAGCCTACAAGCGGAGAGATTTGGCTAGGGGAAGAGAGAGTTTACGGCAACAAATGGGTTGCAAAAGATACACGAAAAATAAGACGGGAAAAAATCGGCTTTATATTTCAAGCCCACTATCTTATACCTTTTTTAAACATCATAGAAAATGTAACGCTTCTTCCTCAGGCAAACGGAGTAAGCGAGAAAATTTCAAAAGAAAAAGCTATGGAACTTTTAAAATATCTTGAAATTGACGACAAAGCATATAACATGTCATCACAGCTCTCAGGCGGACAGAACCAAAGGGTTGCTATTGCAAGAGCATTAGCCAACAACCCGCAAATAATCTTAGCGGATGAACCTACAGCCGCACTTGATGGCGAGAGATCTGTAAGTGTTATAAAGATGCTCAAAAAAATCGCAAGAGAGCAAAACGTAGCCATTATTACCGTTACGCATGATGATAGAATTCTTCCATACTGCGACAAAATAATGAAAATAGAAAACAGAACCATTGTTTTTCAAGATTCTGATGAAAGAATTATATAAATTAAGCTACATGTTAAAATTTGGATATAATTTTTTATGAAAATACTCTACTTAGAAGATGATATAAACCTCTCTCAAACCGTTGAAGAGTACCTTATAGAAGAAGGCTTTGATGTGGTTTGTGCATATAGCGGCGATGAGGCTTTGGAGTATATTTATGACTCTAATTTTGATATGTTGCTACTTGATGTAAACGTGCCGAAGTTAAACGGCTTTAGACTTCTTCAAGAGTTAAGAGAAGCAAAAATCACAACTCCCGCTATATTTATAACCTCGCTAAACGGCATGGATGATTTATCGCAAGGCTACAACAGTGGCGCTGATGATTACATCAAAAAACCCTTTGCCCTAAAGGAGCTGCTCTTTAGAGTAAATGCTCTTTTAAAAAGAGAGTATAAAGCCCAAAATCAGATTATAAAAGTTACAAAAGATATTGACTTTAACATATATACAAATGAGTTAATTAAAGATAATCAAAAAATAGCCCTAAACCAAAAAGAGCATCTGCTTTTAAAACTGCTCTTAAAGCATAAAGATGAGTGCGTAAGCTTTGAAGAGATATATCAAAATGTCTGGCAGTTCAATGAAACACACAGCTATATGAGTCTTAGAACATACATAAAAAATCTGCGAAAGCATGTAGGCAAAGAGCATATTATAAGCATAAAAAAGATAGGTTACAGACTTGTATAGCGGTGAAAAAAAGACGATTATTTATGTTCTTGTGCTCTACTTAAGCTCTACCCTGCTTCTAATTGCGACCCTATTTACAAGTTACTACTTTTATAAACAAGAAGAGCTTGCAGATAGTGAAAAAAATATTTTAAAAAAATACACTCTTGAGCTAAAAGAGAGACTATCTATACTACATGAAGAGAGTGCACAAAGATTTGAATATCCCAGATTTGAAAATTTTAAAAGTGCGATTTACGATCTTGATAAAAACCTTATTTTCTCAACAATGGACATTAAAATAAAAAATTTTGAAAAAGAGTTTTTTAAAAAAGAGTCCAAATCCTATCTTATATCGTCTCTAACGCCTTATTATTTGGGAGCGGCTTACATAGTCATAGAAAAAGAGACAAAAAAAGTAGATATTTTAAGTGGGTTAATCTATCTGGCAATCATAGTTATAATTATTACTATAATTACCTCATATTTTCTTGTAAACCTTGTTTTAAAACCACTAAGAGACAATATAAAACTTTTGGATAACTTCATAAAAGATACGACTCATGAGCTAAATACTCCCATTACCGCAATACTTACAAACATAGAGACTATAGACTCTTCAAACTGCGATGAAAAAAGTTTAAGAAAACTACAGCGTATAAAGATTGCTTCAATGAGCATCTCAAATATTTATGAAGATTTAGTCTATCTGCTTTTAAATCATAAAACGTCAATTCAAAATGAAGATTTAAACCTATGCGAGATTTTAACGCAAAGAGTAAACTATTTTGCAAATATGGCAAATCAAAAAGAGTTAAACTTTATTCTACATGTAAAAGAGAGTGTTTACTTTTTTGCAGACAAACAAAAGATGGAGCGACTAATCGACAACATACTCTCAAACGCTATAAAATATACAAAAAAATCAACAACTATCACGATTATTTTAGATGACTCACTTCTTAGCATAGAGGATGAGGGCAAAGGGATGAGCAAAAAAGAGATAGAGAGCATATATGAAAGATATCGTCGATTTGATAAAACGCAAGGCGGGTTTGGGATAGGTTACAGTATTATAAAATCAATTGCAGATGAGTACGCCATTAAAATAGATATAGAGTCACAACTAGACAAAGGAACAAAGGTAACTCTTACATGGTAAAAAGCGTATCTCTTTTTTTAATACTATGCACTCTTTTGGGCAGCTCTGAATTTGAAAAAAACTGTCTTACATGTCATGGCGATGATTTTAGATTTAATATCATAATGAAAAAATACACACTCAAATACAGCACGAAAGAGCGAATAAAAAATGCAATGTTTGAGTATCTCAAATATCCATCTTACGAAAAATCGATACTCCCATCTGAGTATATAAAAAAATTCGGCATAAAAGAGAAGAGCGAGCTTGAGGATAAAATATTAAAAGAGATGCTTGATATATACTACGACAGATTTAATCTAAAATCTAAACTTTATTGATTAAATCTATAGGATATCCAAAATAATACCCTTGAAACTCATCAACGCCATACTCTTTTAGAAGTTTGAACGTCTCTTCATCCTCTACAGACTCTGCTACTGTTTTAATACCTGACTCTTTGGCAAATCCTATGATATTACGTAGCGTATTTTTTAAACTTGCACTACCGGATACTTTTTCTATAAGAGTACTTTCAATCTTTATAAAATCAGGCTTTATAACTAAAATGTGTACGTTGTCTGCATAAGTGCCGTCAAAATTATCAATTGATATTAACACCCCGATTTCTCTTAAATTTTTTACGATTTTGAGTAACTTTGAAAAATTATCTATACACTGTTTTTCACTTATCTCTACCACAACTCGGTTAGGAGAGTCGAATCTTTTTAGACTCTCTGTAAGCTCATCCATGATAATAAGGTTAAAAAGATCATCAGGCAAAAAATTTATAGATATTTTTTCTTCTCTACTTGAGAAAAAATTTAAACTCTTTTTTACCATATCTTTCAAAATATCTATGTATAAATCATTTTTAATAGATTTTTCTAAAAACTCATACGGTAATAAAATTTTCTCCTTATTATTTTGTATATTAACTATTCTCATCAATGCTTCATATTTTACAATTCTACCGTTTCTATCGACTATAGGCTGAAAATATGGAACAAAATTCTCTTTTTTTAGCAATTTGTAATTCAAAATATCCGTATCTGTCAAATCTTTCAAATACCCGCTATAACTATATTTTTTAAAATATTTATAAACAAAAAACAAAATTATTATAAAAATAGCTATAAATAGAGTAACGGCTATGAAAAGTTTGTTCATAAATTCTCTGTTTTGCCTAGCGTTCTCTTTAAAATCAAAGCCGACTACAAGAAAACCTATCTTATCTAACTGATGGTTTTTTAAAACTAAACTCGTGTCAACTTTATAACTATCTAAATTTTTATCTTTATTTAAAAAATACTCTTCCAAAGCTTCATTTCCATTATGTAAGAAATGTCTATCTCCTATATAAACCGCCGATTTATTTAGCATAACATTTAAATACGAGTTTTTTGCCGCTACTTTGATATCAGTTTTAAAAATAGTATCTAAAGCGCTTAAAATACTCTTTGGGTCTAACCCTATTTCAACACTTCCTGCGTACTCGTTTTCGTAAAATATTGGTTTTGTAATACGGTATGTGATTTCCAGATTTCCTACCTCAAAACCGCTAAATGATTGCTTGAAATTGTTTGTATCTAAAATTATTTCTCTTTTTTCATTTAACGCATCGCCAAAGAACTCTGGTTTATGGGCTCGATAGAGTGTTATATTTTCTTTATCTCTAAATGTTAAAATAGATATATTGCAGTTTAATGTCTTTAAGCTTTTATAATAAGGTTCTACGATAGAGTCGATTTTTTTATAATCTTTTTCAAAAACTGCTTTGGGCAAATGTTCAATATTTAACATCTGTTCTAATGCAAAATTTAAAACTTTTTGCTTCTCTTCTAACCTACTCTCAAATAATTTATGTAATGATTTTGATAGCTCTTTAAAATGCTCTTCTTGAGAGTTATGAAACTCATAATTAAAAAAAGCATGGACACAAAGTAGCAAAAGTGACAAAATAACAAACAAAAGTGCAAAAACTCTATTTTTTAATTTCAAAATATCTTTCCTAAAGCTCTTGTGCTAATTTTTTAAACTCTCGAATAAGAGCCATCTGTCTATTTGCAACATACTCCGTTAAAAGCTTTTTTATTTTAGTATCATTGTCAAATAACAAAATAACCACAAATTCTTTTTTTCCTTCAATCAGCTTTTTCACTTTTGCTTTTGTATTTATTATAAGAGGTTTTGCACCCATCGTAAATACCATATCTACAACTAAATCATCCTCTACCTTAAAACCTGCAGGAAGAAGAGACATAGTAATTTTTACTCCGCCTACGCTTACATCTAAAATTTTAACGTCGGCATGTATTTTATGACCTTCAAAAAAGAGCGAAATTTTATGGTTTTCTTCGGGTTCTACTCTAGTAAACTCCTGTTCGGATGGCATAGAATCTATAAATTTATAGTTTTTTATAATAACCTGTGAGTTCTCGAAATCTACCTTTTTTACATCACACAGTACTGCTGTTGGAAAAAGTTCTGATTCTATAACCAACGAGTTATTTATCTTGATTGCTCTTAACTGCATGTATGGCGCTTGTATTACAATATCATCTTCAGTGATTTCTCCCAAAATTCCTATATTTGAAATGTTCAATCCCTTATATGAATTATATATTTTTATATTAGAATTATTTCTTTTTACAATCTCCAAAACTCCGTATATTATCTTTTTCTGACTCTCCTGCTTCTCTTGTTTCATCGCTTCTTTATCGTAAATAACGAGCAGATTCAAATCCGTTATATCATCAAAAGAGAGTATATATGTCTCCTCTTTATCCGGAATTTTATAGGCTTTTAATATAAAATGTCTGCTGTTGCCCTCTTTATCGGCCATTTTGACATTAAAGAGTTTTCCGTTGCTGCACTTAGCACTTTCCAGCCAGTCGATATCATCATGGTTATATAAAAAGTTATTGTGCTTTAAGATAAGTTTATCAAAATTTAAAAAAACATCCCTAAAACTATCAAGTGATTTTTGCGAAAAGAACTCCAGACACTTTTTATTTACTATCAGTATGTTCTCATCTTTTAATAAAATCAGCATAGTTTCTTGGTGTTGAAATACATCTTTTATGTAGTGTTGAAAAAGATTTCTATTTCTCTCAAACTCTATTTCGTTAACTACTTTTGTAATAGCATTTGTAAGTTCGCTTATGGTTATTGGCTTTTTTAGATACTTGCTAATATTTGCATCAATCGCTTCAAATAGATAATCTTTATCATCAAATGCAGACGTAATAATTATCTTTACAAACGGGTCAATCTTTTTTATCTCTTTTGAGAGTTCAAGACCGTTTAATTTACCCATATTTATATCTGTTATAACAATTTCCGGTTGATGCTCTTCAAAAAGCTCTAAAGCATCTTCCCCGTTGTCGGCACTTATTACATTTTTAAAAATCTTTTTAAATACTTTTCCCGCTTGTTCTTGCAAGCCTTTATTATCTTCTACGTATAAAAGAGTTAAGTTTTTAACTTTTTTCTCAAGCGCTAAAAATTTTTCTTTTGGCATATTATTTAACTCTCCTCATTTTTTAATTCTTTATACATCTCTTGTAAGTATCTCTGCGCCTCTTCAAAATCAAAATTTAACGTCGCTTCTAACATGTAGTCAAGTTTATCTTTTGAGACGTGATTGGTTAATTTCTTAACCAACTTTTGAGCTGATTCAAGCGCATCGGAATCAAGATTTTTAAAAAGTTCGCCTAACTCAAAAAGTTCGACCTCAACCTCTTTTATATCAAATTTATTCTCTATATGCTTCTCATCCTCTATTTTTGAACTATGCTCAAATATTTTAAGATTTTCATTTATAGCGGTGATTAGTTTTTTTAACTTTTCATCAATATCTAAAATCATAAAGTTAATTAAATCTATGTTTTGATTTGAGGACTTTAACTCATGCTCAAGCGTTTGGAGTTTTGTATATAGATACTGGGCTTCTAAGTTGCCGCATAGCCCTTTTAAAGTATGTATCTCTCTTGTTGCATCCTCAACATTGCCTGTTTTTAAATCTTTAACCGCTATTTGTATCGTATCTTTTTGTGAGTTTGAAAATCTCTTTAACATGTTAAAAAGTATCTCATCGTCTCCTTGAACTCTAAGCAGTGCCTTTTGTATATCCATCCCCTCTATCTCTAATTTATCAAGTTCTACATGTGAGTATTTTTGTACCTTTTGCTCAAACTTTGATGCAGGGTTTTTAGGTTTTACCCACTCCAATAAAACTCCGTAAAAGTTTTTAATATCAACTGGTTTTGTTATCACATCATTCATACCGACAAAAAAACAGTGCTCTTTGTCGCTTTGCATACTGTTTGCAGTCATAGCAAGGATAGGTATCTCTTTAAACCTCTCATCTTCTCTTAAAATCTTAGTCGCTTCGTAACCGTCCATAACAGGCATCTGACAATCCATAAGCACGGCGTCATACTCTCGCTCTTTGATTTTCTCCAAAGCCTCGGCTCCGTTTGAAGCGATATCTGCCTTGACACCGACTTTTTCAAGAAGCTCTTTTGTAATCTCCTGATTTTGATGGTTGTCATCAACCACAAGTACAATCGCTCCGCCTATTGATTTTGCTATATTAATGTTTGATGGAGTAAGAAGTTCTTTTGATCTACTTTCATCCATAGCATGTCTGTTGTTCTCTTCAAATCCTAATTTAACATCAAAATAAAAAGCACTCCCTTTGCCAAGCTCACTCTCTACGCCTATGCTTCCATCCATCAACTCTACCAAACTTTTGCATATCGAAAGACCTAGTCCAGTACCGCCGTATGTTCTTGTAGTAGAGCCGTCTGCTTGATGAAAAGGGATAAAGAGTTTTTCAATCTGTTCGCTTGAGAGCCCGATACCGCTATCTTTTACTTCAAATCTAAGCTGTATGCTGTCTTCTACCATCTGCACTACTTTTACGCTTATAATAATATCACCCTTATCGGTAAACTTAATTGCATTGCCTACAAGATTGATTAAAATTTGAGATAGCCTCAAAGAGTCACCCACAAGAACAGAAGGAGTATTTTTATCGATATTAAAAAAAAGCTGAAGCTTTTTTTGCTGCATTTTAAATACAAAAATATCCATTATATTTTCAAAAAAATTCTCAAGATAAAACTCCTTATGTTCTAAAGTCATACTGTGAGCTTCAATTTTTGAAAAATCTAAAATATCATTAATAATTAGAAGAAGATTTTTTGATGCATTTTCAATCTTTTGTATATATCCTCTTTGCTGTTTGTCTAAATCCGTGCCAAGAGCCAGATATGACATCCCGATTATAGCATTCATCGGGGTTCTTATCTCATGACTCATATTTGCCAAAAACTCGCTTTTTGCTTTTGTGGTATCCTCTGCCATCTTTTTTGCATCTTTGATATCTTGCAAAGCTTTTTGTTCTAAAGTAATATCATCTATGGTAGCTACAACGCCTTTTGAGAGGTCATCAGGGTCTTTTGCTTTTAAATGAATTTTTGCCATAAAAACCGTTTTGTCTTTTCTGACGATTTTCTGCTTCCATGTAGCAATCTCTCCGGTTTTAACAATTTCATACTGCTTGACAATTTTTGCATAGGATATATCATTTTCACAAAGAACTCTTGTAGTGTTATCAATAAGCTCCTCTTCAGAGTACCCAAACATTTTACATGCTTCGTTATTTATCTGCTTCATAACTCTATCTTGAAACATAATAATACCTATGGTAGCAGAATCGAATATTGCTTTTTGCTGAGAGTTTAACGCAAAAAGTTCCTCTGTTCTTCTCTTTACAATCTCTTCTAAATTTGCGCTAAATTCTTGAAGTTCGACATTTGCAGTAATATTATGCGCTATAGATACATAACCGACTATATTGCCCTCTTCATCATAATCCTGCTCTATAACGCTATCTGCCCAGTAATATCCGCCGTTTTTTTTGCGATTTTTTATTGTGCCGTGCCAGATTTTGCCGCTCGTTATAGTTTGCCACAAATTTTCATATAAGTTCTTATCGTTATCCGGATGTTTTATTATTCGGCGATTTTGACCTAAGATATCTTTTTCTTGATATCCGCTTATTTTATAAAATGCCTTACTCGCATAAGTTATATTACCGTCTAAATCACTCTTTGATGCTATTACGTTTTCATCAAATGCTTTTAAAAGTTTAGAGAGGCTAGATGTATTTTTTGCAATCTCTCTTTTTAATTCATAGTTTCTGTAAAAAAAGAGTACAAGTAAAAAAGCTATTACCAATATAGATAAAATAATATATCTATAATCTATAGCGTTTTTCAACTCTACTTTTGTCCATCTGTTTAATATTTTTTGATGCTCTTCATAAGTAATAGAGTCTAATGTTTTATCTAAAATCGTAGCAAAATATTCATACTCTTTTTTTACTACAAATCCAAGATGCATATCAAATTCTGATTTTCCGACAATTTGTAAATTTCGTAGTCCATGTTTTGATATTGCATAAGTTGTAATATTAAGAGTCGTCAAGGCGGCACTATACTCTCCCAAAGAGACACCTTTAAGAACATCTTCTATCGTATTTACCTCTATATAGTTTAAATTCGGATACTTTTGAAAAATAGGTTCTAAAAAGGCATACTTTTTACCTATAGCAATTTTTTCCTCATTTAACTCCGATAGATTGGAGATAAACGGCTGAAAATCCATTTTTTGTTTTACTACGATCACAGGGCTTTGTATATAACTTTTTGTACTTATATGCGTCTTTTTAAACTGCTCATCATTGGTATAATCAGACAACATATCAACTTCTTCTTTTTTTGTCCTATTAATTGCATCAGACCAAGAAAGAGATGGTACTCTTTGGATTTTAATATTGAGTTTTTTCTCTATTAGATTCAAATAATCCGCTACCATTCCTGAGTGATTGCCATAGCTGTCAAACGCTTCATAAGGAAGATAATCAGGATTTCCGGTATGTTTTACTATTGGATGCTTATGCAACCACTCTCTCTCCTCGTTTGTTAAAGAGTCTCTAAATTCCGATGCAAAGAGAGTATTAAAAGTTATAAAAAAAGCAAAAACTATAAAAAATCCTAATTTCATAAATCCTACTTTTGAGAGTTGTAAAGTATGCTATCTATCTTATTTTGTTTATTTTTTATAGCATTTGCATCATCTTCATATTTTTTAGAAATTGCTAAAAAATCATATTGATGCGCTACAAATGCATCTACAATATCATGGTCAAATTTTACTGATTTTTCACTCTGTATTATTTCAAAAGCTTTTACATGTGGAATCGCCTCTTTATATACCCTGCGGCTTATAAGAGCGTCATATACGTCTGCAAGTGCCATAAGTCTCGCAGAAATAGGAATATCATCCGCTTTTAAACCAAGCGGATAACCACTCCCATCAAAATTTTCATGATGACTGTGTGCTATCTCTTTTGCAATTTTTAAAAACTCAACCTCTACCCCAACCTCATGCTCCGCATGCTCTATAGCTTCCTTACCCAAAGTTGTATGTTTTTTCATTATCTCAAACTCTTCTTCGCTAAACTTTCCGGGTTTTAGCAGAATATTATCGGCAATACCTACCTTCCCAATATCATGAAGAGGAGCGCAGCGATAAAGCATCTCAATCATATCATCGCTCAAATAATCACTAAATCTAGGATGATTTTTTAACGCTTTTGCAAGAATCGTTATGTAGTGCTGTGTTCGTTTAATATGATTTCCCGTATCCGTATCTCTTGTCTCTGCGAGTGAAGCCAATGTTAAAACGGTAACCTCTTGAACAATCGATATCTCTCTTGTTCTTTTTTCAACCTCTTCTTCCAGATATAAGTTTTTATCTCTTAGAAAATCTTTTGCGCTCTTGTTTTCTATTTGAGTTTTAATTCTTGAGAGCATAATAGAAGCTGAAATAGGTTTGGTAATATAATCTGCCGCTCCAAGTTCTAGACCTTTTTGCTCATCTTGCATATCTCGCATAGCAGTTAAAAATATAACAGGAATATCTTTTGTCTTCTTATTTTGTTTTAACAGTTTAATAACATCATAACCGCTAAGCTCAGGCATCATGATATCTAGCAAAATAAGGTCAGGCACTTCTGAAATCTCAAGATAGTTTAGAGCTTTTTTACCGCTGTTTGCTACTCTTACCCTATATTTATCTTTTAATAAATCTAAAATCAAAGAGAGATTGTCAGCCGTATCATCTACGACCAAGATAGTCTTTTGCAACTCTTTTTCTTTAATGTTTTCTAACATTTTATTTAATCCTCTTTAAAAATAGGGAGCAAAAGCTCAAAACAAGCACCTTCTGGACTATTATAAGCACTTATCTTCCCGCAAAGTTTTTTCTCTGCAATTTGGCGGCACATGTACAAACCGATTCCGGAATCTTCTGTTTTTTCTTTAGTGGTTACATATTTTTCAAAAACAGAGTCTATGTCATCTATATGTATGCCGCCGCCGCTGTCGCAAATTTTTATTATTATCTCACTCTCTTTTATAATCGATTCTGCTCTTATCCACATGTTATCGCTATTTTTTTTCATAGCATCAAGAGCATTATTTAAAATATTTATAACTATTTGGATTATATAGTTTTTATATGAGCGATACTTAAAACTATCTATCTCATTATAAATCTCTATAGATATTTTATTAAATCTGTAAGATAAAATTTCCACTGCATGAGTAAAGATATCTCGTATATCAAATATCTCTTTTTCAGCATCGTTTCTTGCAAAATCTCTAAAATCATCAATTGTTTGTGAAAGATACTCTGTCTCTGAAATAACGGTATCCAAAGTCTCTATCACTTCATCTATATTAAACTCGCCGAGATCATAATTTATCTTTTGAATTGAGCAACTCATATTAATTACGGAGAGAGGCTGTTTCCACTGATGAGTAACATTTTCAAACATCTCACCGAGTGTGGTCATTCTACTTTGTCTAAAAAGCATCTCCTCTTTTGCTTCCAAATCATTGATAATATTATCATGAAGCAGTTTTAATTCTACATGTGTCTTTACTCTAGCTTTTAAAACTTCAGGAATAAAAGGTTTTGTAATATAGTCAACCGCCCCGCACTCAAAACCTTTGACGATATCTGATGTTTTTTCAAGAGCGGTTAAAAATATTATCGGCGTATTGATATAAAGAGGGTTGTTTTTTATAATTTTACACATCTCATACCCATCTATTTCAGGCATCATGATATCAAGAAGTATCAGGTCTATCTTAGGTTTGTTTTGAAGTAAATCAAGTGCTTTCTTTGGAGAATTCGCAAGCTTAAGAGCATATTTTCCCTTCAATAGCTCCATAATCAGACTAAGAATATCCGGCGTGTCGTCAATTACCAAAACAGAAGGCTTATCAAGTTTATCCATAATTTCAAACCTTAACATATAACATTAACTTATTATACAAGTTAAATGTTAATTTTTTGTTAAATTTTACACTTGTCTCTTAAATATCCTTACTATTAACAATACAACAATTCCTATAACTACGCCTACTATCAAATCATTAATTATGGAAGGAATACCCGTTATAAAGTAGTGATGAAAAAACTCTATATTGTGAGCAAGAATTCCACCGCCTACTAGTATCATCGCAAATGTGCCGACAAATGCCAATGTTTTAATTAGCTTAGGCATAGCGCTTATAAGAAAATTGCCGCTTTTTATATGCTCTTTATCTATTAGCCAAAACCCGACATTATCCATTCTAACTATCAAAGCAACTAAGCCGTAAACACCGAATGTAGCTATTACCGCAACAAAAACCGTAGATGATACTTGAACCGCAAACGGCTTAGTAGCAACGGCAGCAAGAGCAATTACTACTATCTCAATAGAGAGTATAAAGTCGGTTAAGATTGCCGATTTTATCTTCTGCTTCTCTATCTCCAAAATAGTCTCTTTTGTGGAGTTTAAAAGCTCCTCGTTTTTCTCATGAACCTCTTTATGAAAAAGATACTCTTCTATCTTTTCACTACCCTCATAAAGAAGAAACAATCCGCCAAATATCAAGATATAAGTAATTAAAGTCGGAGCAATTGCACTTAAAATAAATGCTATAGGCAAAATTATTGCTTTGTTTTTAAGCGAACCTTTTGTTATAGCCCAGATAACAGCTAACTCTCTTGATTGATCAAATCCCGTTGCCTTCTGAGCATTTACCGCCAAATCGTCTCCAAGTATAGCAGCAGTTTTTTGAGTAGCCATTTTACTTGCAACTGCAACATCATCGGCAAGCATTGCAATATCATCAAGCAGTAAAAAAATTCCCGATGCCATCTAGTTGTTATCCTTTTTATTTAAACTCTTATTCATATCCCCTCTTCTCATCTTTACAAATGCTAAAAATCCAAAAACAACGCCTATTATTATGGAGATAGTTCCCCAAAAATCATCTCTTTGATATGCCATTATTATCCAGCATAAATCTGCAAACAAATAGACTATCACAGCTTCGTATATCTTGCCTCTAAAGGTCAAATATGCACCGATATTTAAAAGAATTCCGCCGATTAATGCAAATGATATCATGTTACGTCTTTATATTTTGAGTTTTTATTATCCATCTAAAATAGAGCGCACCCACAAGAAAACCAAGCCCTATCAAAGCCGTTATAAACTCCAAAGAGTAGTCTCTAACAGCAAAAAAACCAATCATAAATGAGGTAAATGCGGCAGAGCTTAAAAAGAGCATATCGTTATAAGCAACAATTCTGCCATAATATTTTTGTTCTATATTTTTTTGCAAAAGAGTATAACTGTAAGACCATAGTGTTGTCGTAAAAAAACCTACTACTATACTGGCAAAAATAGACATGTAGAAATTTTTCATAACAAAAGCCCACAGCCAAATTGCCAATGCCTGAAAAATAAATAGAGAAACAACTCTTTTATTGTTAATCCATTTGCCAAGAATTATCGGTCCTATTACAAGTCCTACTGCTCTTGATGCATGTAAAAGTCCGATAGCTAAAGATGTCGCCAATATTGAAGCATAATATTTATCAACCATTAGAGCGACCAGTGCATCAAATGCTGTTAACCCAACAAATGCATGAACAAACATCAGATGAAGAGCATGCGGAGATTTTTTTAAGTATCTAAAAGTGTCTCTCATCATTTGAATCAAACTCTCTTTACTTTTAATGAACTCAACCTCAATATCTACCTTATAAAGCAGATAAAAACCAAAAACAAACATTAATGCATCAAGTATAAATGCAATCTTTATTCCTAATAAAAAAACTACAAATCCGCTTAATGCCATTCCTAATGTATATGAAAATGACCATATTATCGAGTGAAGTTCGTTTGCTCTTTGAAGTTTCTCTCCTTTAAGAAGTTTAGGCAGAAGCGACATCTCTGTCGTAAAGTAAAAACTAGCTGCTGCCATCTTTATAAAAATCAAACTATATAACATCCATAAATCTGAAATATCATTTATAAAAATCAAAAAAAGTGTTGCAAATATTTCGATTGAAATTAAAACAAGCATAACTATTTTTGGCTTCATGCTATCGATAATTGAGCCTGAAATAGGAGCTTGAAGTATTCCTGAGAGAAAATGTATCATAGCAGTAAACGCAACGACCTCGGCAGAAACTTTCATATCCAAAAGTAGTGTATATATGGCTACATTGCTGAACCATGCACCGAAATATGATATTAACTGTATTGTAGATAACTTTTTTAGTATCGGTTCTGACTTTAATAACTCTATATACTTATTCATAAACGCAAGATTATCATAATTAAGAATAAAAAAATCAAAAAAAACAATTTTTACTTATTTAATTAAAGTTATTTTTTTTATTGTCGATTTGGTGTCTAGTAATATTCTGTGGAAGAAGGAGTAGGTCATGGATGGCATAGCAAATGTTGCAAAAATGCAGCAATCTCAAGTTAGTTTACAAGAAAGCAGAGGAGTTGAGTCTCATGCAAGAGTCGAACAACCAAAGCAGATAGACGTTGTTAAAGAGATACAAAAAGAGAGTTCTAATAGTTCTGAAAAAATTAACTCAAAAGAGCAAGTAAAGGATTTGGTAGAGAGTCTAAATAAGGCTTTAGCTCCTATGAACACAAACATAAAGTTTGGAGTTGATCAGCAAGATGTCTTTTTTGTATCTGTTATAGAGTCTGAGACAAGCAAAATAATTAGAAGGTTTCCGGCTGAACAAGCTGCAGATTTTCTTCCTAAAATGCAAGAAGTTACAGGTATCTTATTTGATTCAAAAGGGTAATAAAAAACCCTTTTGAACTGTAACGAAACCCTTTTTACCCTCTTTTTTATACTCATTTAAAATCATCACACTAACCGTTATTTAATATATTTTGTAGTAAACTCGCGATAATTATTTTTCTCACAAGGGTTTTTATTATGAAAAAAGAGGTTAAAAAAGTAGTTTTAGCATACTCAGGCGGACTTGATACAAGTGTTATTTTAAAGTGGCTACAAGAAGAATATAAAGCAGAAGTTATTACTTTTACTGCTGATTTAGGTCAAGGTGAAGAGGTAGAGCCGGCACGTCAAAAAGCGCTTGACAATGGAATCAAACCGGAAAATATTTTTATTCTTGACGTACAAGAAGAGTTTGTAAAAGATTATGTTTTCCCTATGTTTAGAGCAAATACGATATATGAGGGTGAATATCTGCTAGGAACTTCAATAGCAAGACCGCTTATAGCAAAAAAACAGATAGAAATAGCAAATAAAATGGGTGCTGATGCGGTATCTCACGGAGCGACCGGCAAAGGAAACGATCAAGTAAGATTTGAACTCGGTTATCTAGGTCTAAAACCGGATGTTACAGTAATTGCTCCATGGAGAGAGTGGGATTTAAACTCAAGAGAAAAATTACTCTCTTATGCAAGAGAGCATGGAATAAAAATAGATGCAAAGCATGTTGACAAAAACGGTAATCCAACCGTAAGTCCCTATTCTATGGATGCCAACCTGCTTCATATATCTTATGAAGGGCTTCATTTAGAAAACCCTATGAATGAGCCTGAAGAGTCTATGTGGCTGTGGACTACATCACCTGAAAATGCTCCTGATGAAAAAGAGTACATTACCATCGGATACAAAAACGGTGACCCTATTTCAATCAACGGCAAAGAGATGTCACCTGCTACACTTCTTAGAACTCTTAATGAATACGGAAACAAGCATGGTATAGGAAGAACGGATATAGTCGAGAATAGATTTGTAGGTATGAAAGCTCGCGGATGCTATGAGACTCCCGGCGGAACAATTATGCTAAAAGCTCATCGTGCTATCGAGTCTATCACTCTTGATAGAGAAGAAGCTCATTTAAAAGATGAGTTAATGCCTCGTTACGCAAAACTTATATATAACGGTTTTTGGTTTACTCCGGAGCGTGAAATGCTTCAAGCTGCTATCGATACAACACAGAAGTATGTTCAAGGAACAGTTAAACTGAAACTTTACAAGGGCAATGTTGAAGTGGTCGGCAGAGAATCTGACATGTCACTGTATTCAGAAGCACACTCGACATTTGAAGAAGATGAAGTTTATAATCAAAAAGATGCAGAAGGCTTTATCCGTCTTAATGCACTTAGAAGAATTATCGCAGGTAAAAAAAGAAACAAATAGACACTTAAGGATAAACAATGAGCATAATTAAGATAGATATAAATTCCGACGAATTTCAAGATGAGTTAGAAAAAACGATTAAATTTACCGATAAAGTACTGCAACAGTTTAACTGGGTTTATAATCCACAAGAAGAGGTAAACGAAGGTGTACAAATGGGTCTTGCAAGAAACAAGATTATGTACGGTAAACGTTTTTGTCCATGTTTTATGGTTGAGAGTGTTGACGGAAAAGCAAAAAGCGTTGACGATAGAATCTGCCCATGCAAACCTGCAATCGAAAAAGAACTACTGCAAGACGGCGTATGTCACTGCGGAATTTACTGTACTCCTGAGTACGCTGCAAACAAAAGAGTAGAGATGGGTATGGAAGAAGTTGTTCATACACACTCTCGCGGTTTAACAAAAGATGAAGCAAATGTATTGTTAAGTCAAAGAGAGCTTGATGCTGATGAGTTAACATCACTTCTTGAAGCAAGAGAACTTGGAATGGTAGAGTTTAAACTAGTTGATGTTCGTGAGCACATGGAGTGGCAGATGGGACATATAAAAGGTGCGGACAAACTTGTTCCTACAAGCAGTTTTTTTGCTGCACTTGATGATGCAAAATTAAATAAAGATGAAAATATTATCGTCTATTGTCATGTAGGAAGCAGAAGCGCACATTGTGCTAGAATTTTAACAGATATGGGATATTCAAAAATCGGCAATCTGTCTCACGGTATCGTCTCTTACGGCGGCAAAATAGAAAGATAAGGAGCATACTTATGAAAGTATTATTAATTAAAGATGTAAAAACTCTCGGTAAAGCGGGAGAAGTAAAAGAGGTAAAAGACGGTTACGGTCAAAATTTTCTGATTAAAAAAGGTTTTGCAAAACATGCAACTACTGAAATTTTGGCTCAGCATAAAGAGGAAGAAAAAATTGCGCAAGAAAATTTAGCTTCCGAAATATCATCTTTGAAAGAACTTGCGGTTAAACTCGACAAAGCTGAAATTATCATAACTAAAAAACTTGGTCAAAACGGTCATCTTTTTGGCTCAATTACAAAAGATGAAGTAGCTCATGCCCTTTTGGAACAGCATAATATTGAAATAGATAAAAAACACATTACGGATAAATTATCTATTAAAACTGTCGGTGAACATGACTTAGACCTCAAGCTAGGACATGCAATCCATGCTACATTACATGTGGATGTACAAGGAGAATAGTAAATATGAGATATTTTATCTCGCCGATAGGCGTAGCTTCAGTGAGAGGAATTGAAGTGGAATTACTTCCAATTCAAGGAGACAAATAAAATGTTTGACGCTACGACAATACTTGCATACAAAGGTAAAAACAGAGCCGTAATAGGCGGTGACGGACAAGTTACCTTTGGAAATAGTGTATTAAAGGGCAATGCTACAAAAATTCGCACCCTGTACAACGGTAAAATCTTAGCAGGTTTTGCAGGCAGTACCGCAGATGCTTTTAATCTTTTTGATATGTTTGAGGATTTTTTAGAAGCTAAAAAAGGTGATATTTTAAAATCTGTTGTCGAATTCTCTAAAGCTTGGAGAAAAGACAAAGTACTCCGCCGTCTTGAAGCTATGATGATAGTATTAAACAACGATCATATTTTTATCTTAACTGGAAACGGAGATGTCGTTGAACCGGAAGACGGCGAAATAGCATCTATCGGAAGCGGCGGGAATTTTGCCATTTCTGCCGCACGTGCGCTCAAGAAACATGCCTCTTTAGACGAAGAAGCACTGGTACGAGAGAGCTTAAGTATCGCTGCAGACTTATGCATATACACAAACCACAACATAAAAACTCTTATATTAGATGGAGATAGTAAGTGAATTTAACACCAAAAGAGATTGTTGAATATTTAGATAAGTATGTTATTTCACAACATAATGCTAAAAAAACTATTGCCATCGCTCTTAGAACAAGATACAGAAGAATGCAGCTAAGTGCTGAACTTCAAGAAGATATTATGCCAAAAAATATTCTTATGATTGGTTCTACTGGCGTTGGAAAAACAGAAATTTCAAGACGTTTGGCAAAAATGATGAAAGTTCCTTTTATCAAAGTTGAAGCTAGCAAATATACGGAAGTAGGGTTTGTCGGACGAGATGTCGAATCTATGATTAGAGATTTGGTTGTTGCTTCCATTGCTATAGTTAAAACCGAAAAAGAGGAAGAAAATAAAGAGAAGATAGACAACTACGTCTTAAACAAAATAGTAGAAAAACTTCTTCCTCCACTTCCGGTAGGTGCTAGTGAGAGTAAAAAAGATGATTATCAAAGACTTTTAGAAGCTATGGAAAATAGAGTTCTCTCGGGCGAAATGGATGATAAAATCATACAACTTGAAGTTCAAAAGATACATGTAGAGTTTAATGACACCAATCTTCCTCCTGAAATGGCAAAAGTTCAGGAGTCGTTCTCTAAAGTCTTTTCTCAAATGAATAAAGAGGATAACAAACAAGAGCTAAGCGTTAAAGATGCAAAATCTATCTTAAGACAAGAAGCTAGTTCAAAACTCCTTGACTCTGCAAATATACATGTAGAAGCATTAAAACGAGCAGAAAACGGCGGAATTATTTTTCTTGATGAAATTGATAAAATTGCCATTAGTGAAAAATCACAAGGCAGAAATGACCCAAGCAAAGAGGGTGTTCAACGAGACTTGCTTCCTATCGTTGAGGGAAGCAGTGTTAGCACAAAATATGGCATGATAAATACAGATCATATTCTCTTTATTGCCGCAGGTGCTTTTCATTTATGCAAACCTAGTGATTTGATTCCTGAACTTCAAGGAAGATTTCCTTTAAGAGTTGAACTTGAATCTTTAACAGAAGATGCGCTCTACAAGATACTTACTCAAACAAAACATTCACTTTTAAATCAATATGAAGCACTTTTGGGCGCAGAAGGCATGAAGTTGGTTTTTGAAGATGAAGCGATACATGCTATAGCAAAATTAGCTCACAGAGCAAATGAGATAACAGAAGATATAGGTGCAAGAAGGCTTCATACCGTACTGGAAAAAGTCTTGGAAGACATAAGCTTTGAGGCAGACAGTTATGCAGATAAAGAGTTTATAGTAAGTGCAAAGCTAGTACATGAAAAGTTAGATGTAATTGTCGAAAATAATGATTTATCTCGCTACATCCTATAGAAAACAAGGTATAAATATATGAGCAAAGCTGGTTTCGTATCTTTAATCGGTCGTCCAAATGCCGGTAAAAGTACATTGATGAATTCACTTTTAGGTGAAAATATTGCAATGGTAAGTCAAAAAGCCAATGCTACGAGAAAAAGATCAAATGCTATAGTAATGCACAATGATACGCAAATAATCTTTGTTGACACTCCCGGACTACATGAAAGAGAGAAAGTATTAAACCAATTTATGCTTGATGAGGCACTAAAAGCTATGGGTGATTGTGATTTAATAGTCTATTTGGCACCTGTTACCGATAGCGTAGAAAATTATGAAAAGTTTTTAAAACTTAATAATTCAAAAATTAAACATATAATAGTACTAAGCAAAATTGATCAGGTATCTCAATATAAGCTTTTTAAAAAAATAGCCCTCTACAATCAATTTTCGGATAATTTTGAAGCCCTGATACCGATGGCTGTACCAAAAAAGGTGGGTCATAAAGATTTGCTTGAGACAATATCAAAACTTCTTCCAGAGTCGCCGTTTCTTTATGACCCTGAGGATTTAACCAGCGAACTTGTTCGTGATATATATGCAGGATTTATAAGAGAGGGAATTTTTGAAAACATAAGCGATGAGATTCCTTACGAGTCGGATGTTATCATTGATAAAATATACGAAGAGGCGAATATAGATAAAATTTTTGCAACTATAATTATTGAAAAAGAGTCGCAAAAAGGCATTATAATAGGAAAAAACGGCGAGTCAATAAAAAGAATCGGGAAATATTCCAGAGAGAAAATAGAGACTCTAAGCGGCAAAAAAGTCTATCTTGATTTACAAGTTGTTGTAAAAAAAGGTTGGACAAAAGATAAATCATTTTTGGAAAAGATAGGTTACACTTCATGAAATTACTACTACTTGTGTTGATAAGTTTAAATGTGTTTGCTAGCAATATATTGACTAGCTATAGAGTTAACGGTATTGTCGATATTGAAAAACAGATGGATTTAGAATTGTCAAAGGATGAGTATTGGAATCAATACTTGGCAAACAAAGATACAACGTTTGGATATATTGAGTCATATTCAAACGTTTTAACATGTGATAAATCAGAGTCGGCGTTGCAACTCTACTCTTTAGACCAAAATAAAAGTTTTAAATTCAAAAAAACATATAGTGCTTTTACCGGTAAACAAAAAGGCGATAAGGTAAAAGAGGGAGATTTGAAAACTCCTATAGGAATATATGAGATTGTTAAAAAATTATCCGCTAAAGAGACAAAACTAGACCCGTTTTACGGACCTTTGGCTTTTGTTACATCATATCCTAACGTTTATGATGCATATAGAGGTAAAAACGGTTCAGGAATTTGGATACACGGCTTACCTGTTGAAGAGGCTAGAGATGAATTTACAAGAGGCTGTATCGCAATAAATAATTCAAACATAGAGTGTCTTGATAAAAATATAGATATATCAAAAACTCTGCTAATAATCAATGATTCTGCCGTTAAAACAACTGTTTCCAAAGAGGCTTTAGTATCTATTTTATCGCAACTCTTTTCATGGAGATATTCATGGCTTTATGATGACATAAAGGGATATCTTAGTTTTTATGCACCTGAGTTTATTAGAAATGACGGTATGAATATTAAAGATTTCACAAGCTATAAGACAAGAATTTTTAAAAAAGTTGAGAAAAAAATTATTATTTTTAACAATATAAATGTTTTGCCTTATCCAAGTAGTTCAGATATCTATCAAATTACTTTTAAAGAGTTTTATAAGTCAGATACATTTGAGTTTAACGGCGATAAAACTTTGATTGTAAAGTTGAATAAAAAGAAACATATTCAAATACTAACCGAAAAATAGAAGAGATATATATGAAACATATTTTCATTAAAATATTTTTTCTTCTTAATATCTCTTTAATATCAGTGTACGCAAATGTTCAATTAATAAAAAAAGAGAACAATGACTCAAACACTACACTTTTAGTAATCGGGGGAATACACGGCGATGAGCCGGGAGGATATTTTTCTGCCTCTATACTAGCGTCTAATTATAAAATTAATTCTAAAAACATCTGGATAGTACCAAATTTGAATCAATCTAGTATTCAAAAAAATAACAGAGGCATTTATGGAGACATGAACAGAAAATTTTCCAAGATTAAAGATGAAGACGGGGATAAAAGCATTGTTGATGAAATTAAAAAGATAATTCTTCAACCAAATATTTCTCTTGTTTTAAATCTACATGACGGGAATGGATTTTACAGAAAAACTGACAAAGGAAGTATTTTTAACCCTAATGCATGGGGTCAAACTTGTGTTATAGATCAATGCATTTTAAGCAAAGATCAACCTTTTGGTGATTTAAATAACATAGCTATTAATATTAAAAACAGAATAAATAAAACATTAATAAAAGAGCATCACACTTTTGACGTAAAAAATACAAATACAAAATTTGACGATGAAGCAATGCAACTTTCATTAACATATTTTGCAGTTACGAACAATAAACCTGCATTTGCAATTGAGAGCAGCAAAAACTTACCGACTTTATCTCAAAAAGTGTTCTATCATCTTTTGGCAATAGAAGAGTTTATGAACTTAATGGAGATATCTTTTTCAAGAAATTTTGAACTAAATGAGCAAAATATAGATAATTTATTGAAAGATTACGGTAATTTAAATATTAATAATAATATTTCACTAAATTTGACTAACATCAAAAATTTCTTAAGCTTCATTCCGATAAAATCAAGTAACAATACGTTTAAATTCTCCAGTCCATTAGGAAGCGTTATTCAAGAAAGCGGCATTTTTAACATATATATAGGCAATGAGAAAGTAACTTCTCTAAAACCGCAATATTTTAAAATTGAAGAATCTTGTGAAGATAAATTTGATGTAGTTGTTGATGGGAAAAAAATCTCTATGAATAAATCTTCCGATATTATTGTAAATAATAGTTTTAATATTATAAAAAAAGACAACTATCGCGTTAATATAATAGGTTTTAAATCTAAAGATTTAGTGGATGAGAGCGGAATAGATATTGAACTAAAAGATTTTGATGAAAGATTCTCAATTGATGCAAATAACAGTGAATATAGAGTTGAATTTTATAAAAATGATAACTTTTGTTCTATGTCAAAAGTTCAATTTAAATATGGTAAATAAATATGGGTAAAAAAGAGCATCCCTCTTTCTCTAGCGTACTCTCAATCAATCCATACAAAAACAGATATATAACTGCCGTTTCAAATTTTTTGGACGAAGCTATAGAGCCGACATATGATAAAGAGCAGTATGCAATCTCTTATCTAAATACAAAAAGCTTTATCAACAGCAGTATTTCTATAAGTAGAAATATTCCAAACGAAGATTTATATGATGCTATTTATAATAAAGCTTATGATGAGTTTGGGCTTGATCAAGCGATTATATATAAAATAGAATATATTGAAACTTTTAATAATCTAGATGAAGAGAATAGAAACTTTCATATTTTTATAATTGATCCTATGATTATTAATGATATCTTTAAACAATCAATTGAAACAATAAAATATATAGACTATATTATCCCATCTCCTTTACTTTTAAAGTCGCTATATGTTAAAGAAATTTTAACAGATGGAGGTGTTGATTGTTTTGTATATTTTCAGGAAGATGATACTTTTATTGCTATTTACAAAGAGAAACATTTTATATACACCAAATCCATAAACTATTCGTTATTACAGATGCATGAAAGATTTTGTGAAATATATATGCAAGATATCGAGTATAACGAATTTATCCGTTTTCTATCTAACGATGATTTGAAAACATCAAGCAGTCCATATAAAAAAACAATAATAAAACTTTATAAAGAGATATTTGCAAATATAAACGATATATTAACTTATGTAAAAAGAGCTTTAGACATAGAGAAGATAGATTCTCTCTACATAGATACAGAACTATCAAGCGTAACCAAACTAGATGAGCTAGCAGAGGTTGAGCTTAGTATTAAAAGCAATAGTTTCAATTTTAACTATGGATTTTCAAACAAAAAAGATATCCATATTGATTATATGCACTATCTTATGCATTTATATATTACAATCCCTAAAGCACAAAGATATGAGTGTAATTTTACCTCTTACCATCGTCCTGCCAAGTTTACTAAAAGAGAGAGCGGAAAGATTATACTCTTTGCAGTTGCTTCGCTGCTCCTCGCATTTATCTACCCTATATCATATTGGGCATTCACATATACGCAATCTCTTCAAAATAAGCTCTTACACGAAGAGTATAGGCATATTCATGAAATAAAAATCACAAGAGAAGCTACAATAAACATAAATAGAGCACAAAAAGAGAAGATTTCGCAATTACTCTCTCATGAAGATCAAGAGTTTGTAAATAAAAGAAATACTCTTATTGCAATCCATAACGTAAAAGTAAACTATCCTATGAAAGCAGACTTGTTACACAATTTGACAAAAGATTTAAACAGATATGACGTTAAGTTGGAGTTTGCATCGTATTCTGAAAATAAAGATAATAATAGTTCAAATAAAGAGTTAAGCTTAGGGCTTGTATCTTCTAGTGATAACAAGATTACAGACTTTATTAAATATCTCACTACTGCATATGAAGGTAAATTTCACTTTTTTGTGGATAAAATATTTTATAATGATACGGAAAAACTCTATTTTGCAGAATTAAAGATGAATTTATTATGAAAATAAAACTGATGATAGAAGAGATTCTACAAAAAATTGATATCTTTTTTAAAGAGAAATCTAAAAAAGATGTCTATATCTTGTATATGATAGTAACTATAATTCTGTTTTTTTTAGCATATCCGTTTTATGATTTATCTTTTAATGAATTTAATAGCACAAAAGAAAATGTAGCAGATATTAAGACAAAAATAAACGCAGATGAAATTTACTTAAAAGTAAATACTGAAGCAGTTGTATCTAAACTTATGCAAGAAATCAAACAGTATGAAGATGAGATATTAGTACAACGAGAAAAAAATAGATATATAAAGGAAAAAATAGAAGCGATATCCTATCTAATATACAATGAAAAAGCATGGGGAGAGTACCTAAATTCAATATCTATTAATGCAAAAAAGAATAATATAAAGATAATTAATTTTGCAAACAAATATTCACAAAATAATAACTCATCTTTTGGTCATGTTTTAGATATTTCTCTTGAGATTAAGGGCAGTTATTTGGATACACTTAAGTTTATAAATTCTTTAGAGCAGAGTGAACTTGTCGTTGATATACATGACTTAAGCATAAAAGCACAAGATTCACTAAATACAGATCTTAATATCTCGGTATGGGGGATAACTTATTAATGAAAGCAGCGTTAATTGTATTACTTGCGGCTATTTTAAGTAATACCATTCTTTGTGCAACACAACTGCAATGGGTCGATGAACAAGTAGAGGCAATAAAGCCGCCAAGAAAAGGGATAGATATTTTAACAATTGAATCTCCTTTTGTTTTTCTTGAAAAAAACAAATCTGAAATAAAAAATGAGACTAGTAGCTCTTTAATTACACATGTAGAATCATCGGCAAAATCTTCCCAAACACAAGAACAGCTTAGCGAAAAAGATGACAACACTGCTCAAATTGATGATTTTAACCTGAATGTAATTATCAACTCTTCTGCTATGATTAATGGAAATTGGTATAGGAAAGATGACATTATTAACAATTATACTATTGCTAATATTGACAAAAATTCCGTAACTTTAAAAAAAGAGAATAAAAAGCTTGTGTTATCGACATATGTAAAAAATTCAAGCCTAAAATTCAAAAACAAGTAGGGCAAATTAATGAAACTTATAAATAAAACAGTTTACGCAGTACTTTTAACATCTATATTCTTTTCTAATACTTTAGCTGATTGCTCATATGAACTATTTAACATAAGCTCAACAAAAAATACTAAAATAATAGATTTTGTAGAACAACTTAGTGATGAGTGCGGTTTTAGTATTATCATCTCAGACCCAAATGCTCAAGAGTTCTTAAATACAAATCTTAATAAAACCAATCTTAATGACTTAACCATACATGAAGTTTTAAATATTATCTTAAAAGAGAATAATCTTTCATACACTCTTGAGAACAATATTTTAAAAATATCTTATCTTGAAACAAAAATGTTTAGCGTTGATTATATATTATCACAAAGAAAAAGCCAATCAAATACAGATATAACTCTCTCTTCAGAGGGTGTCGGCAAAGCAAATCCAACAAGCACAAGTTCTAGTTCTACAAAGCAAGAGACATCGCAAAGCAAAAATGCAGCAGGCAAATCAGGGATGAAGGTAGATAGTTCCGATGAAGTACAGTTTTGGCATCAGTTAGACTTAGAACTTCAAAAGATTCTTAACAGACCGCAAGATATATATGTAGCAGAAGCTCCTATTATAAATAAAAATGCGGGAATAATAACGGTAACCGCAACTTCTAAACAGATGGAAAGATTGGAAGAGTATTTAAAAAGTCTTCAAGACAAAGTACAACTTCAAGTTCTAATAGATGTACAATTGCTATCAGTTACACTTAATGAAGGGCAGACAACCGGTGTTGATTGGAATCAATTATATAATTTACAAAACTTCAACTTAACTTTTAATAAGGCAAAAAGAACAAATGTAAGCGGTGGTAGCTGGGATAGTGCTTATGAAGGAGACAATGTTCAAACAGTAGCCATAACAGGCGGAACAGTTGCTGAGCCTACATATGGATTAATGAATGTAGCAGGAGTACGCGCACCTGTTGATGTAACTTCAAAGCTACTAACAATCAGTAATGATTTTACCATCAACAATATTATAAAATTTCTAAAAACACAAGGAGAAGTAAGTTCTATATCGAATCCAAAAGTTTTAACTCTTAATAATCAAGCGGCACTAATAACTGCAGGAACAGAGTATTTTTATAAAATAACAAGTACGGAGACATTAGCAGGAGGAACAAGCGGAACACAAAGCTCAAATGAAACTATTCAATCTGTTTTTGCAGGTGTTTTATTAGATATAACTCCTGAAATTTCTGATGATAACATGATAACACTAAAAATAAATCCATCTTTATCCGAAACAGCATCTGACATTTCTCAAACTGATTCTACAAGCAGAACTATGCCTCCGGATCTTCGTCGTCGCCAACTTTCATCCGTTGTAACGGTAAAAGACGGAAATAAAATTATTTTAGGCGGTCTGATAAATACAAGTATTAATAACAGTACCAATAAAGTACCTATTTTAGGAGATATTCCTCTTATTAATTATTTGTTTAAATATGAGAATAAACAAAAAATTGTCCAAGAGCTTATTATAGTAATAGAACCACATATTGTCGGGAAAGAAAAAAAAGGATTATCTTTGTCTAATTTGGGCTATAAAAGCTTAACTGATGATACTGTATTAAATAATAAAATTTCCGATATGAAAGATAAAAAGTGAAATTAAATATCTATGAACATGCGAGAGACATTTTTTTAGACACTCTAAACGTAGATGATTATTTAGAGCTTGATAGAAGATCAGATATCTATGGATACCTAAAAAACTCTACAACAAAACCGCTAAAGATAATACTTCTCTACGGCAAACCCGGTACCGGCAAAAGTATGCTATTACTAAAACTTTATCAAGATCTTCTATCCACTCAAAAAGTACATCTTTATCAAACACCTATCTTAGACGAAAATGAATTTTTTAAAACAATAGCGCAAGATTTATATGAGATGAACTATAATAATGAATTAAATTTTACACAATTTATGAAAGTAGTTGAAAATAAGAATCCGCAAGAAAATAAGATACCGTTAATTTTATTAGACGAAGCTCAGCTTTACTCAAGCTCTTTAATGGAGAAGATTAGACTTTTAGCTGATACGAGAAAAGTTAAATTTATAATTGCTCTTCATAAAACTCAAAAAGAGGACATCATTGCAAAAGAGCACTTTCAAACAAGAATATGGGAGAGTATTCAACTTGAAAATGCATCTACATCAGAGTTGAAAATTTATATCCAAAAGAAACTTATGAAGGCAAATTTTTTAGATATTGCAAGCATGTTCTCATCCAAATCAGTTAATCTAATTCACAAATTTACAGACGGAAACTACAGAAATACAAATAAACTGTTATATACTCTTTTTGACATTTATGATTATTATGATAAAAATGCCCCTAGCAAAATAAAAAAAGGTAAAGTTTTAAATGATATTATAGAGATGTCTGCTATCCAAACAGGATTTATTAATGCTTGATGTAAAAAATTTAGAAATTAGATATAAGAGATATAAACTAAAAAAAGATATGCCATATTTTATAATTGCTGGTATAGCGATTTTAATCTCTTTTATTACTATTTTTATGATTATTAACAATAATCAAGAACAAAAACCAATTTTAAAAAGTGAAATAGAGTCTCATGTATCTAAGCCAATTGAACAAACTAAGCCAATTGAAATAGAGCAAGTTGTTAAAGAGGAGAAGATAAAAGCTCCCGTTATAATTCAAGATGATAAAGTGGTATTGACTCCATCATTGAGTTTTATGAACAAAATAGAACCTGACATGCCCCCTAGTAAAACAATTGCACAAAATAAAATAATAGAAAAAGAGATATTGTCAAAAGAGATTGAAGAGGTTAGAGAACCGCTACATGTAAAAGATAAAAAGGTTTTTGTTAATATAGAGAGAAACAATGACGCCGATGATATTGAAGAGGTAATTAAAAGATTTAAAGTTAATAATAATCCGGCGCTTAGTCTTTTTATAGCAAAAAAGTATTATCAGTTAGGTGAATATGAAAAAGCATATAACTATGCTTTGATTACAAATAAAATAAACAACAACATTGATGCAAGTTGGGTTCTATTTTCAAAATCATTAGTTAAACTAAATAAAAAAGAGATGGCGATAGAGACACTTAAAAAATATATTGAGTACTCTAATTCACAGCAAGCAAAACAGTTGTTGGATGAAATTTCATCAGGAAAATTTAAATGAAAATATTATTAATAATAGTTATGGCTATAAGTTTATATGCCGATGCGAAAGAGAAGATGTTTACTCTTTATAAAAATAAAAAATATTTAGAAGCATGTGACACCGGTTTTGATAACTTTAAAGAAAATATAAGAGATGAAGAGTACATGTCGTTATATGCATTTTCATGTTTAAACATTGATCTTTTAGATCGTTTATCCATGCCTATCTCAACACTAAAATATTCAGAGGAAGCACGCTCAAATGCTGCTTATTTTTCAGTTATTTTAATGCAAAAAAAACTGCTCTACCACGCTTTAATTGACGGGTACGACATTTCAGGTTTAAATCTACCGACAACCGATTATATTTTATCTAAAGTTTTTGATTTATATACAAAAGTTAAAAATGATAAAAAAGAAGAAGTTTATACTTTTGAAGATAAAGATGATAGTCAACAAAAATATAAACTCTATCTTTTAAAAAATGATAGAATAAACAAAATTGTAATAGAAGAGTACAAAAATACAACTCTTATTAAAAAACATATCTATTGGTAGGAGTCATTTATGGATAGAATAACATCTGATTTATTGGCTAATGGCTCTATAATGAAGAGTCAAGTCGATAGATTGATAGCTAAAGGCTTAGATACAAACTTAGTTCTTAGAGATATTACGATATCCGGATTTATGACTATGGACAGGCTTATTCGTTTTATCGTTGATAAAATACAAAGCGGTGAATATGATTTGTCTATAATTGAAAATTATGACTATATTCAAGAAAAAGATGTCTTAGTAAAACTAGCACAAAAATTAAATATTCAATTTCTTGATCTTGACTCAATTGATATGGACTATAGACTAACCGAGAAGATATCACTTGCGCAACTCAAAAAGTACAACGCTCTGCCTATATCTGAAGATGATTTAAGTATTACTATAGCTTTTTGCGACCCTTTTAACATAGAGGCTCAGGAGTCTATACAAAGACTCTTTACACGAAAACCCATTAAAATAGCGCTTGCAACTAAAAAACAGATTGAATCATATCTTTTTAAAGTAGAATTAAAAGATAGCGTAAAAGGTTTAGTAAAAAAAATCAGGGATGAGTTAAATTCAATAGCTTCTATTGAAGAGCAGCAGGAAGCTTCTTCAATCTTACTTTTAATTGATATTATTTTAAATGCATGTATTAAAGGTCGTGCAAGTGATATACATATTGAACCCACAGAAAAAAACTGCGTTGTAAGAACTCGTATTGATGGAAAATTAATAGAAATATTTATTTTTGAAAAAGATATCTACCCGCCACTTGCATCTAGACTTAAACTGCTTGCGAACCTTGATATTGCCGAAAAAAGAAAACCTCAAGACGGACGTTTTTCAACATTGGTAAATACCAAAGAGTATGACTTTCGTATATCTACACTTCCGATTTTATATGGCGAATCTATTGTTATAAGAGTTCTTGACAAACAAAAAGCTCTTGTAAAACTTGAAGATGCCGGCATGGATAGCGTTAGTTATCATAAATTTTTAAAAGCACTACAAACTCCGTACGGTATTATTTTAGTAACAGGTCCCACGGGAAGCGGTAAAACAACTACACTATACGGCGCTTTAAATGAGCTTAGAAATATTGAAGATAAAATTATTACCGTAGAAGATCCCGTAGAGTATAGGATGAATCTTATTCAGCAAGTACAAGTAAATCCTAAAGTAGGATTAACATTTGCTGCCGCACTGCGTTCAATATTAAGACAAGACCCTGATAAGATAATGATTGGAGAAATTCGTGATTCAGAAACTCTTGAGATAGCTATAAAGGCTGCATTAACAGGTCACTTAGTAATTTCTACACTCCATACTAATGATTCAATAAGTGCAATTACGCGTATGATTGATATGGGCGTTCCTCCATATCTTATAAGCGGCTCATTAGTATCTATACAAGCGCAAAGACTTGTTAGAAAAATATGTTTAAACTGTAAAACTGAAGAAAAAATCTCCTCTTCAACAATTGAAGAGCTAGGTCATCTAATTCCAAATAACAGTAAATTTTATATCGGCAAAGGGTGTAAAGAGTGCAATGAAACCGGATATATAGGCAGAGAGATGATTTGCGAAGTTTTAGTAGTTAATGAAAAGATATCATCACTTATTGCAAAAGGTGCTTCTATAGAAGCGTTGCATGCTCAAGCAAAAGAGGATGGATTTATAGGAATTTTTGAAAATGGAATCAATAAAGCACTTAACGGTGTTACAAGCTTAGAAGAGATTTTAAGAGTAGCAAAATAATGAAATATTTTGTCGTTACAATTTTATCTAAAGGCAAAAAAGAGCATATAGGTATGTATGCCAATGATAGAAAACAAGTTAACGAACTAGTAAAACTAAAACGCTCTGGTATAGTACTAAAAATTACCGAGGAACAAGAGCCACTAGAGGCTCAATTAAAAAGATTTAAAACTAACTTCTTTAGCAATATTAAAAAACGAAAAATTAAGCCGGATGCACTTATAGCCTCAATTAGACAATTAGCAGTTATGACAAATGCCGGAATATCAATATATGATTCACTGAGTGAAATTGCAAAATCAACAACCGATGAGAGCTTGAAACTTGTCTTTAGTAAACTAGCAGAGGATATCAACTCCGGACACTCTTTATCAAAATCAATGGAGAATTTTAATTTTGAACTTGGTCACCTAACTATTGCTATGGTTCAATTAGGAGAGAAAACAGGTAATCTTGATGAGTCGCTATATTCGCTTGCAGACATGCTTGAGGAGATTCGTGCTAATTATATAAAATTTAAAAAAGCTATGGCATATCCGAGAAATGTTATGATAGCCATGGCTGTTGCATTTACTATTTTAATATCTTATGTTGTTCCTAACTTTAAAGAGATGTTTGAAAAATTAAATGCTGAATTACCGTTGCCTACACTAATTTTACTAAAACTTGAACATATTTTTAATACCTATGGATTATATATACTTGCTTTGTTATTTATATCTTTTGCTGTTTTAAAATATTTAATAGATAATTACAAAAATATTAGATACGGTTGGCACGAAATTTTACTTAAAACATATTTGATTAAAAATATTATTATGTACTCAACACTCAGCAGATTTACACTTGTTTTTTCAGAACTTGTTCGTGCCGGTATCCCTATCCTTGAAGCACTTGACACTACAATTGCAATGATAGACAACCTTCCCCTAAAAGCAAAACTCTCATCCGTAAGAGTTGCCGTTGAAAAAGGCTCTGCTTTACATAAAGGTTTAAAAGAGACTAAACTGTTTGAAAATATGATTATTCAAATGATTAGTGCAGGAGAAGATAGCGGTACGTTGGACAATATGGTAAAAAAAGTTGCCCAGTACTATAAAATGAAATTTGATGCCATTATTGACGGTCTGTCTGAAGCAATTGAACCTATCATGTTATTAATTCTAGCAAGTATGGTTATTCTACTAGCTCTTGGAATATTCCTGCCTATGTGGGATATGGGAAATGCAGTTACGGGAGCTAGATAGAGGACATCTTATTTGCTTGCTTTTAGTTTATATATTGTTCGATTAGTAAAAATATTCGAGTCACTTACATGTTATTTTTTAACTCTAGCGTTTGTATAAATTTACTATTTATATACTCCATATTATATAAACATAGCTAATATTATGCTATGTTTGTAAAAATTTTCTGAACATCTTCATCATCTTCAAGCTTATCTAATATTTTGTCAATATCAGCTTGCTGTTTGTCATTAATAGATATAGGAGAATTTGGCATTCTTTCCAAATTTGCTTTTGAAATTTCAATACCCATATTTTCTAAAGCGCTATTTATTGCACCAAAACTTTTATAATCAGCTGTTACCATTACAACGCCATCTTCCGCCTCTATCTCTTCTAATCCTGCATCAATTAACTCTAGCTCTAACTCTTCTAAATCCATGCCCTCTTTTAAAGGAAATTCAAATAGTGCTTTTCTATCAAACATAAACTCCAAAGATCCTTTTGTAAGCATCTCTCCACCATGCTTTGTAAGTATATTTTTAACATTTGCAACTGTTCTTGTGTTATTATCAGTCATACACTCTATAAAAATTTGTACTCCGTGCGGTGCTTTTCCCTCAAAATTAACCTCAAGCATACTTGCAGTATCTTTTGACGTAGCTCTTTTTATCGCCGCTTCTATATTGTCTTTTGGCATATTTTCAGCTTTGGCATTTATAATTGCCGTACGAAGTCTAGCATTCATATCAGGGTCTATCCCACCCTCTTTTGCAGCCATTGTAATTATTTTCCCCAGCTTTGGAAATAATTTTGACATTGCTCCCCATCTCTTTAACTTTGAAGCTTTTCTATACTCAAAGGCTCTACCCATAAATTCTTCCTTATAATTTTTTATATACTATTACGATTTTATATCATGGTAAAATCAAAAATGTATAATAACATATATGCAAAATAAAAGCATAAAAAACTGCTAAAATAGAGGGTATGCTTTATGATTTTAGCTATACGTAGTCAAATATTTTGCAAATCTTTTTATTTTTAACTTTTTTTAGATACAATACTAGCAATGAAAGATGATTCGAGTTACATCATTTAGACTGCTTTGTATTGACGACTTCTAGTTAACAGTAAAATTCACCTAAAATAGAACTTAATATTAGATTTTCAACCACCTTTGAAATAAGGTGTATTCATACATAAAAAGGATTACAATGGCAACATTAGTAAACGGAACAGTTAAATGGTTCAATAGTGAAAAAGGTTTTGGATTTATCGAGCAAGAAAATGGCGGAAAAGATGTATTTGTACACTTTCGTCAAATTAACAACTCAGGACATGGTCGTGTATCATTAAATGAAGGTCAAAAAGTTACTTTCGAAATTGGTCAAGGCGAAAAAGGTCCTCAAGCAGAAAACGTTACAGGTCTGTAATTTTTCTCTGAGCGGATTTTCCGCTCATATCTCTACTTCAATCCATTTCACTTTATCGATTCTAAAAATATTTAAAAACTTCAATTAACTAGGTTTTATTTTACTTTTTGTATAATGGCATATCATATGAGCCGAGGAATCAAAGTGCGACTAAGTTTTAAATTAAAACACCATTTTTTTAGTGCATTTCGAGAATTGTTTGTTCATCATCACGGCTCTTTAGAGTTTCGCGCTAAACTTTTTGCATTAATTATTTCAGCAAATGAAGATGCTAACGTGGAAAACTACTCAATCATTAAAAATATCGGCATTGAAGTTTATAAATATGATGAAGACAGAGCTAACCTTTTAATGCTCTCGACCAAAGAACTTGTAAAAAAAGTTACAGAAAAAAACGGTCTTGACATAGATACTCTTATCTCAAATATTCAAAAAGAGTTAAGACATGCACCCAGATATGCTAAAAAAATAGATATCGAGTCTCTACGTCAATTAATCTCTCTTTCACATGACAGAGATATTATCTCTTATCAAGAGAATATTATAGAATTTTTAAAAAACATAAAAGAAGATACTCTTAACGAAAAGAAATTACAGATAGCTAAAGATGAAGAAAAAGTGGAGTCTAAATATTAAACTTCTCTTTATCAAAAAAACTCTCTTGCGATATATTTTTAAATGCCGCATTTAAACTTGTAAAAAGTGAAGGAAATTCTTTTTCCATGCTCTTTAGCATCTCTTTAGTACGAGCTCTTGCATAAGGCATCTTTACATCAAATCTCATAGATGGGCAAGATTCATCACCTATTGTAGGAATATTATTATCTAGTGCAAAAGCGGTTAATTGTCGCTCTCTCATCTGAATTAGCGGACGAATTACAATCAATCCGTTTTCTGCTCTATATTTTGGTGCAAGAGAGCGAAGTTGACCGTTGTATATAAAATTCATAAAAAAACTCTCGCACGCATCGTCCATATGGTGACCTAACGCAACTTTATTACAGCCGTACTTTTCTGCAGCGCTATATAGCGAACCTCTCCTCATACGAGAAAAAAAGCTACAAAATGATGAGTTTTTTCTAATTTTTTCTTCAGCCAAATCATAAATTTGCGTATCATAAATAACATGTTGTATTTCATGTTCTTTGCAATGGCTCACTAACTTGTCAAAATTTTCACCCATTCCATATGAAACGGTTACGGCAATAAACTCAAATTTAAATGGGGCACGACGCTGTTGCTCTTTCATAGCGTGAATCATCGTAAGAGAGTCTTTGCCCCCGCTAAGACCTACTAAAATTTTATCGCCCTCTTCTATAAGATTAAACTCGGCATTTGTTTTACCGAGTTTGGACATTATTTTTTTAGAAAGCTTAATCTGCAAGTCTGTCCACCATATTCATAACAAACTCTGCACTCTCTTTAGCACTTGTTTGTAAAAATTCATCAAAACTAAAACTGGCATCCATATCAGCTGCATCACTAATTGCACGAAGTATAAAAAACGGAATATTTAAAGCATCACACACAACAGCAACACTTCCGCCTTCCATTTCAAGAGCATCGGCATTAAAAGTTTTCCCTATCCAGTTTTTTCTCTCTTCATTTGCAACAAACTGATCGCCTGTTGCAATTACTCCTTCTAAAATATTTTTACCCATACTTTTTGCAACTTCTTTACTTATCTCTATCATCTGCTTGTCTGCTTCTACAAAGACAGCGCCTTCAGGAACATATCCAAATGGGTGACCAAATGCGGTAATATCTAAATCATGTTGAGAGAGCTTTGTAGCCACAACTAAATCTCCTACTTTAAGAGAAGCTGATATAGCACCTGCTACACCGGAAAACAGTAATTTTTGAGCTCCAAAATGCTCAATCATAGTTGTAGCGGTAAGAGTTGAAAATACTTTTCCAATTTTAGAGTATGCTATAACTAACTCAATACCTTTATATGATGCTTCATAATATTTATTACATGCATATTCAGTTGTTTTATACAAACCCACTTTTTCAAGTATCGGAGCTATCTCTTCAGGCATTGCACCCATTATTGCTATCTTCATAATTTTTTCCTATATTTCAAATATCTTTGTTTCTTGTTTATACCGTGGCATTCTATGGATAATATTTGCATTTTCATCAATAATACAACTTCCACCCCAAAATCCAAGACCGTCCTCAAAACCGACTCTATTTACAAATATTAGTTTAGCTTTGCACTCTTGTGCTACAGTTTTAATAATTTCATACCATTTGTCTTCTATCTCAAGCCCGTCATCACTAAAACCTCTTGCCGGAGATGCAACAAGCGCAAGTATATAATCAGGATTCTCTTTTATTAAATCTTTATGAACATCTTTGTGCCACAAATCTTCACAGACTACCATAGAAATTTTTCCATGACTGCTTATAAAACTCTCAAAAATATTGCCGGCTTTAAAATATCTAGCCTCTTCAAACATGCCGTAGTTAGGAAGGTGTACTTTGAAATGCTTGGATAAAAGCTTACCTTTTGAGAAATATAGTGCCGCGTTTCTAAAGTAGTTTTTATCTTTAATGGCAGCACCGACTGCAATATCTACATGTAAGCTTAAATTTTTCAAAATATCTAACTCGTCAATGTTCCATGCATCTTCACTAAGCTTATCTTGAAGCATATAACCGTTTAAAGAGAGTTCCGCAAATACTATCAAGTCACTTTTATCTTTACATGTATCTATTATAGAAATAATTTCTTTTAAATTGGAACGATTTAATTTCGGCGATGTCTGAGCAAGAGTAATTCTCATTTTAATTACAAATTTGTGCCGCTACTTCAGCCAATGATTTCATATCCGATACATTATATGTTTCCAGATTTGGTGCTATTCTCTTATTTAAACCTTTAAGAGTAGCCCCGTTTCCAAATTCAATAGCAATATCAACACTATTTTCTATTGCCAATATAGATTGCTTATATTTAACCGGCTCAACAAGTTGTTTCGTTAAAAGCTCTACCGCCTCTTTTTTTGTTGCATATAAAGTAGTTGTAACATTTGAGACTACAGGAGCTTCAAAACTATCTTCTATCATTCCTTCCATTAAACTTTTAAGAGGAATTTGTGCAGCAGATAGTAATTCACAATGACTAGCTACCGACATGTTAAGTAAAAGAGCGCGTTTTGCCCCGGCGTCTTTAAATGTCTGCTCCAATGATGCCAAATCAGCTCTCATTCCTGCTACGACTAGCTGCCCGTCTTGATTGTAGTTTGCAGGCCAAACTTTTTTGCCATCTTGCTGCGCTGCAGTACAAATTTTCTCAACTGCTTCGTCATCAAGTCCCATAACAACCATCATGCCGGCTTCTATATCAGTACAAGCGTCCTGCATTAACTGACCGCGTCTATGAACAAGTTCAATTGCATCAATATAATCAATAGCACCGCTTGCACAAAGAGCTGAAAATTCACCCAATGAGTGACCTAAAAACAGTTCTGCTTTCAAATCAGGACATTCTTCTTTTAAAAGACGATAAGCTATCATCTGAACTAAAAGTATTGCAGGCTGTGTATATGCTGTTTGATTTAATAACTCATGTTCACCAAAGATAAGTTCTTCAAAATTAATACCTATTCTCTCGCCTGCTTTGTCAAACATTTCTTTTGCTAACTCTGAATTGTCATAGAAATCCCTTCCCATACCAGTTGCCTGACTCCCTTGTCCTGCAAAAATCATTGCTATCTTTTTCATAATTATCCTTATTTTTATAAATATTTTTCATTATCTGCTATCTTTTTTCTAAGAGTATTCCTATTTAAACCAAGTTTATCAGATAGCTGAAGTTGTGATTTAAATCTTAAAATACCTGCTTTTATAATAGGTACTTCATATAAATGCAGAAAATTTTTATAATCATTATTGGAACCCAATTTATCAATTAAATAGTTTTGAATTATATCTATTAATTCACTCTCATTAATATCTTGCAGTAGATAATTAATCATTATCTGCCTTCTTAAAGAGTTTGAATTTTGAGTCAAATCAGGTTTAAAGTTTTTTATTTTAAAATTTTCTTTTGTACAAAAAAGCAAAGATGCCTCTTTGATAAACTTTTGAACAAGCTGTTCAACATCTTCCGGTCTTTTCGAAAGTGGTGGCACATTAAATTTAATGCCAAATAGTTTATCTGCTTGTTCATTGTAATATGAACTTTTTGCAGTAGCTATAACCCTAATATTATTATTATAAACAATGTCTAAAATTTTTTTTATATTTGGTGAATTTTCTATATTTACAATTATGACCTTATTAGAACTCTCTAATGTAGCCAATAATTCATCATGATTAGATGCATCAAGCATAGGAGCATCAGGAAGAATATAACGAGCTAAACTTTTTTTCCCAACGCCGACATCTCCTGTTATAAGAGAATTTACACTTAATGTTTTTAAAAGAGTTGCCGTCTTAAATGCTTGCGCCGAAGAGGCGGAAGCAGTTATATAACTAGCATCCACAACCAGTGCCGCCACCAGTTCCGCAACAGTCATCATGTTGATTCTCAACCGGAATACCGCTTAGAACTTCTTCTGCTGATGCTTCTCTAATATTATTAATAGAAACAACAAAAGCTAAATCTTTTCCTGCTAAAGGATGATTAAAATCAATTATAACATTTTCAGATCCAATCTCTTGAACTACAACTTGAACAGTTCCACCATCTTCTCCCTGTCCATAAAGAGTCATTCCAATTTCCAAATCAATTCCGGCAAATTGATCTTTTGGAACTTCTTGCTTAGCTTCAGCATTATACTCACCGTACGCATCCTCTGCTTTAACAAGAACTTCTGCTTTTTCGCCTATAGACATATTAGCAATTGCATTTTCTAAACCAGGAATAATTTGACCTTTTCCAAACATAAATACTAACGGAATACCGCCAACATTACTATCAACTATATTTGCACCATCACTAACCTCATATTCTATTGATACTATCTGATTTGTTTCTATTGCCATATTTAATGCCTTTAATTTTTTTTTGATTTTAACATAATAATACTAATTACAAATAAACTAATAACTATTGTTTAATTGAGCTAAGTTTACTTTTTGCAATTTTTGCTTGACTACTATCTGAAAATTGGGAAACAACAGCATCATAAAAAATCTTTGCATTCTTTTTATCACCTGTTTTATCCATTGAGATTGCAGTATGAAGCATTAATGTGGGCATATAGCTTGCTTTATTAAACAATGATGCACTTTTTTTATAATACGCTATTGCTTCAGCATAACTATTTTTATAATATTCTATTTCTCCTACCATATAATGGCAATAGGCAGGTTTGTAATTTTTTGCTATTAAATCTTTATAATATTCTAAAGATTCATCATATTGCTTTTTATCATATAAACTTTTTGCTTTACTTTCAATCTCTGAAGTTGACATATTTTCATTTTTAGTTTTTTTTGACTTAGTGTTGCCTGTCTTTAATTCTTTTGCAACGAGATCTTTAAATTTATTGACATCGCTAACCAAAGCATTAAACTCCGTCTTTAAAATATAAGTGGAACTTATTTGGTCAATAATTTTAGACATCTCGATAATTTGAAGCTTTATCTTTTCTATCTCTTTACTATTATCTTGAAGTGATTCTGCAATTCGTTTGCTGTATTCACTCTCATTATTACGTTGAAGCGTATATTCGTCAGTTAAGGATTTTACCTTTAACTTATTTTCACGAGATGATGAGCTTAAACTTTCAATAATTGTTTGTAATCCATCAATTCTTTCTCTTAAAGAATCGACTTCATTTGCTTGATTATTGCTTTTTACTACGATTTTGTTTAGATTTTTTTTAGTTTCTAGTATTGTGGCTTCGGTAGAAGTTAAACCATAAGGGTTTGGATTGCTTAAATCACCGGCACCGAACGCTGATGGTTCGGCTCCGATTAAGTAATAAGGAAAGATTATTGTTAATGAAACAATTAAATTTCTAGTATTCATGTATTATGGTAAAAGTTTGAAATCAACTCTACGATTTTGAGACCAACACTCTTTAGTTTTATCTTTACAAACAGGATTACTCTCACCAAAACTTACCATAGTAATACGTTTTACGTCAACACCTTCTGCAACTAAAGCTTTTTTAACTGTCTCAGATCTTTTTAATCCTAGTGCAAAGTTGTACTCATCACTTCCCCACTCATCACAATTTCCCTCTAGTTTTATAGAAAATTTACTTGCTTTAGAATTTACAACAGCTACGTCACTTGAAAGTTTACTTTGCATATCTGTTCTGATATTAAATTTGTCAAAATCAAAGTAAATTGTTTGTAACTCTTTTTCTAATCTAACAATTAACTCACTCTCTGATTCTATATTGCTTGCAACAGAAGAAGATGATTCAGCACTTGAACTGTCTTTTACAATTTCCTGAGCAGCAACAGCTTCTTCAACTTTTGGCTCTTTATCGCTACAACCACTTAACACTATTAACGCCGTTAAAACACTTGAGACTACTACGTTTTTCATCTTTTTCTACCTTAGATTTTATTTTCGCAATTGTACCAAAATAATATTAAAATATGATTATATTTTAATATTACCAATCCAAAGATTGAACTTTTCCATCTTTTAGTGGGAAAAGGTAATTTTTATTATGATTTATTCTAATTAAACCTATAGAACTTTGCCCTTTATAGTTTTTAATAAAGATAATTGCATCTCCTTCTATAGAAAATTTTGGAAATTCATTTACACCTACAGCCGTCAATCTTCTTATAAAATCTGTTTCTGTTGATATAAGATGCAAATTAAATGTATTATCTCCAAAAGAAGAAGAACTCTCTCTTGCTTTATATACAATATATCCGCCAAAGACACTACAAGCGGCATTACTTTTTCCATAATATATCATCTGCTCAATACTGCCTGAATTCATATTATATGAGAATATATTTGGATATCCTAGACGATCAGATACAAAAACTACTTTATCTTTACCCATAAATTGTCCGCTAACATCAATTCCGCCATACGTCGTTAATACTTTTGAGTTTTTTGTTTTAACATCATAGAGATAAATATCAGGTTGTCCTTTTGGAGCCATCGTCAATAATAATTTACTTCCATCTTCGTTAACATCAGAACAAACCATCATTCCATCAGAAGAAGCTATTACTTTAACACTTCCTGTTCTAATATTTACATATTTTAAGGTCGGCTTTTTTTCATCTAAAGAACTATAATAAAATGCACTCTGTTCTTTATTAGCCCACTTTGGAAATATATTAAAACCACCTTTTACCGCTACATGTTGATATGCTAAAGTATAATCTGATATTACCAATTCACTTTTTTGCGGAGAAATCATTCTTGAGAAGATTACTTTTCTTTTTATCCATTCTATAGGTGCTTCACCCATAAAGCTGTTTACATCATATGCAATTTCATGAGATGCAAACATATATATCTCTGGATTATTTAGTTTATATATTTTATTAAACACAACATTATTTTGTGTAAAAATTTTCAGCTCGACATTTAGTGCCCTATTTTCGCCCTCACTAAGCTTATATCTTAAAACATAATTCATATCTTTATTTTCAACAACAACATTAGAAGCGTCATAGCTTACCGTTCGGTAATTTCTATCTACATTAAATATAGAAAGAACATTCAAATCAGCTACTATAGATTTAAAAAATCTCTCTTTAAATGTCTGATCATAGCTAATAGATGAATCTTCAACTGCCAAGCTTGGAAGAGAATCTGCTTTTTTCACGACTTCAATTGTTGCATCACTTGCAAACATAATACTTACAGCAATTAATAGTGAAATAAAAATTTTCAATATTACTCCTTAGAAATTAATTTTATTTTATATATACCGGAACTTTTGTTTGGATTCTCCGGAAAAAGTATATTTACTATCCTACTTTTTATCTTATCACTCTCAATGTTTAACGCGTCATTGCCTGAGTAAGTTAAAATTCTAAAATCAATAACTTTACCCATTGCACTTAGTTCAATAACTGCAACTACACTATTACCCTCTGAGTTTTCTGGCGGCGTAAAATGCTCATACACCAGAGCCTGAATTTTAGCAAAATATTCATTAACCTCAGGAGCAGTTGACTCTTTAGCATTCTCATTTTCCATTTTTGCCGCATCAATATTTTGAATTTTTTTTGAAATTGATTTAACAGTATTTGTGTCTGATTTATTAATCTTTTTTTGAATTTCTTCTATAATTCTATTATCAGTTTTTGGTTTTTTCTCTTCTGCTTTAATACTTTTAGTCCAAACATCACTAAATAAATTATCTATATTTATCTCTTTTTTTTCTACTTTAGTTGTTTGAGTTTGCACGTTTTGTTTCTCAACAATAGGTTCTTCTTTTATCGGCTCTTCTACAATAGGTTTTTCAATATTTTTTTTAGATGTACTAGATTGAGTTTTTGGTATATCTACTGAAACAGATATATAATTATCTTTTTTTAGTGCAAAACTATCTACTTTTTTTGATATAACTATAGAAATAATAAATAGCGATGAAAAAAATACAAATATAAATAGTGATATAAAACCACTAATGTAAAAATAAAAATTTTTATTATCCATTAGTAGCTAGTGAAACCTCAGTAAAGCCAGCTTGTTTTACAGCAGCTAAAACAGACATGACAACACCATAATCCAAATTTTTATCCGCACTTATTAGTACACTTGCTTTTAAATCTAGTTTTTTAGAGTATAAGAAAAAGTTGTCTAAAAAAGCATCTAGTTGATAGCTGTCTTTATTAACTTTTAAATTTTTATCTTTATCTATACTAATATGCACAGGAGGTATTTTAGATAAAGTTTTTGTTTTTGAACTCTGAGGAAGATTGATGTTTTCCTCATAAATTACATTTGGTGCTATAACCATCATAATAGCTAAAAGAACCAACATTACATCCACTAATGGAGTAATATTAAGTTCAGGTTTCTCATCCCAATTATATGCCATATTTACACTTTTCTAGCTATTATTGCATCGCTTTGCATCTCTATAAAACTAATTAGTTCAAATGATTTTCGTTTTAATATTTGATGATATGTGTATGCAAATATAGCAACAAAAATGCCGGCAGCAGTTGCTACTAGTGCATCTGAAACACCACCTGCAATCACAGACATACCTCCACTGCTTTGACCTATATGCGTAAATGTATCTAAAATTGACACAACAGTTCCAAAAAGACCGATAAAAGGAGTCGTTGATGCAAATACTGAGAGAATAGATAGACCTTTTGTAGCATCTTTTGTCGCTGCCAAAAGGGCTAATGCCAATACATTTTTAGAAACATTTGAACTAGTTTTTAAAAAATTACTTAGAAAAGATTGAGGATTAACGTTAGTTGCCCCCATTAAAAGACTCTCAAGAGATTTATTTTCTATTTCAAGCCAACTATTAAGAGAAAAATAACGATAAAAAAAGACCCAGTTCAGCACTATAAAATATAGCGCTAATAGAGCCAAAACACCCAATGTTACAGGGTGACTTTTGAGATAAAAATCAATTAAATTATTAATCATATATTTATATTAAATTTTGAGCAGCTGATTCAATTTTTGCAGTAACGGCAGCAATTGCAGGATTATTGTCTTTTATAGATTCAATAAGCTCTTTAGCATCACTCAGTGCTTTAGCAATTGCACTCTCTGTTGCTCCGCGAATTGCTACGGCACCTTCAACTAATACAATAACTTTTTCTTCATCAACTTGAACTACGCCCCAGTTGATTAAAATTGATTCGACTGATTTATCTTCTTTCTCAATATCAATTACACCTGCTTCAAGCAATGTAGTTAAAGATGAGTGTTCAGCTAGAACTCCAAACTCGCCCTCTTCACCAGGAAGAGTCACGCTAATGGCTTCACCGTTATAGATAACACCATTAGGAGTTAGGATTTCAAGTTTTAACTTATTCATGTCAGTCCTTTATGAATTACTTCATTTTTCCAGCTTTTTCAATTGCCTCATCTATGCCACCGACCATATAAAAAGAACCTTCAGGCATATGGTCACACTCACCGTTAAGAATCATTTTAAAACCCTTAATAGTGTCGGCTAAAGAAACATACTTACCAGGAGAACCTGTAAATACTTCAGCAACGAAAAACGGTTGAGACAAGAACTTCTCGATTTTACGAGCACGTTCTACAACGTTTTTGTCATCTTCTGATAACTCATCCATACCAAGAATTGCTATAATATCTTGTAAATCTTTATACTTCTGAAGAGTTTGTTGAACACCTCGAGCTACACTGTAGTGCTCTTCGCCTAAAATCTGCGGATCAAGTAGTCTTGAAGATGAATCCAGTGGATCAACTGCAGGATATATACCTTTTTCAGCAATTTTACGGTTAAGAACCGTAGTTGCATCTAAGTGAGCAAAAACAGAAGCAGGAGCCGGATCTGTTAAGTCATCCGCTGGTACATAAACAGCTTGAACGGAAGTAATTGAACCATTTTTAGTTGATGTAATTCTATCTTGAAGTGCACCCATCTCACGAGCTAGTGTCGGCTGATAACCAACTGCTGAAGGGATACGACCAAGAAGTGCAGACATCTCAGAACCTGATTGAGCAAAACGAAAAATATTATCAACAAACATTAATACATCTAGACCTTTTTCATCTCTAAAGTATTCAGCCATTGTAAGACCAGTTAATGCAATACGGTTACGTGCTCCAGGAGGCTCACTCATTTGACCATAGCACAGTGCAACTTTATCAAGTACATTTGAATCTTTCATCTCATGGTAAAGATCATTACCTTCACGAGTTCTTTCACCAACACCAGCAAATACAGATAAACCATCATGTCCCATTGCAACGTTGTGGATAAGCTCCATAATAATAACTGTCTTACCAACACCGGCACCACCAAACAATCCAACCTTACCGCCTTTTGAGTAAGGGGCTAACAAGTCAACAACTTTAATACCCGTCTCAAACATCTCAGTAGTAGTTGATTGTTCAACTAAAGCCGGAGGTTGACGGTGGATTGACCACATAGGAGCATCAGTTACTTGCTCACCATCATCAATTGTTTCACCAATAACATTGAAAATGCGTCCAAGTACTTTCTCTCCAACAGGAACTTTAATAGGAGAACCTGTTGCAACAGCATCCATCCCACGCACTAGACCTTCACTCATATCCATTGCAATCGTTCTAACACGACCATCACCCAAGTGAGCTGCAACTTCTAATACCAAACGAGTTTGCACACCCTCTAAATTTATCTTAACTTCAATTGCTTCATTAATTATTGGAAGATAACCATCAAAATCAACATCAACAACCGGGCCCATAACCTGGCTTATTTTACCAATCATATTTTTCTCCATTATTTCATAGACTCCACACCACTTATAATTTCAATAAGTTCAGTGGTAATAGCTGCTTGTCTAGCTTTATTAAATTGCACATTTAATGACTTAACCATATCTTTTGCATTATTTGTTGCCGTATCCATAGCCTGCATTCTTGCACTATGTTCAGCAGCAACCGAATCAATAAGCGAATAATACATTGCATATTGAACATACACATTTACTAAAGAGTCCAACATCTTTTCTTCATCTTGAGACTCTATCTCTAGCATTGACTTTTCCGGTTCATTGCACTCATACTTACTAGCATCAACCGGTAATATTTTATCTACATGTAACTCTTGAGTTATCATATTTTTATAGCCGTTATATATTATATGCAGAGCATCAATTTTTCCGTCTTTAAAATCTTCTATAGAAGATAGAATAAATTCATCCGATCTTTCCTTATCAGGTTTAGAACTAAGATTTACTACAGAGTCAAAAAGTTCAACTTCATTGTATTTAAAAAACTCAATGCCCTTTTTACCGATTCCACGTAAACGTACTTTTATATTTTTTGCTTTAAACTCAGCCAAAAGTTTTTTGACGGCTTTAATAGTTTGAATATTAAAACCACCGCATAAGCCTTTATCTGCAGTAACAAAAACTATGTCAACTGTTTTTGGATTTTCAATCTCTATAAAACAACGATTGTCAATTCCTCCAACTTTATTACATTTAATACGTCCAGCTATTTCGGCAAGCACCTGATTCATTTTTGCAGCATAAAGACGAGAACGCTTAGCTAATTCTTCTGCACGTTTAAGTTTTGCAGTCGAAACAAGCTTCATAGCACGAGTCGTCTTTTGAGTATTTGTAACACTCTTTATCTGTCTTTGAATATCTTTCAAGTTTGCCATAAAGTTTTCCTTATGCCACTACGAAGCTAGATTTAAACTCTTCAAGTGCTTTTTTCATTAGTGCATTAGTATCATCATCTACTTTAGAAGTGCTTCTAATATTTTCAAAAATTTGAGGATAAGATGCCTCAATAAAAGGATATAGCTCAGCTTCAAAACGAACAACATTTGATGGTGCCATATCATCTAAGAAGCCTTCATTACCTGCAAAAATAATCATAACTTGTTTCTCAGCAGAAAGTGGAGAGAAAGGTCCTTGTTTTAGAACTTCTACCATTCTTTGCCCACGCTCTAACTGATTACGAGATGACTCATCAAGATCAGATGCAAACTGAGCAAATGCTTGCAGCTCACGATACTGAGCAAGGTCAAGTCTTAGAGTACCTGCAACTTGTTTAGTAGCTTTAATCTGAGCAGCACCACCAACGCGAGAAACTGAAAGACCTACGTTAATAGCAGGACGAATACCTGAGTTAAAAAGTTCAGTCTCTAAGAAAATCTGACCATCAGTAATAGAGATAACATTTGTAGGAATATATGCCGCTACATCTCCTGCTTGTGTCTCAATAATAGGAAGAGCAGTAAGTGAACCTGCTCCTCTTTCATCAGAAACTTTTGCAGCTCTCTCTAAAAGACGAGAGTGAATATAGAAAACATCACCAGGGTATGCTTCACGACCTGGAGGGCGACGAAGGATAAGTGACATCTCACGATATGCAACTGCATGCTTAGATAAATCATCATAAACAATTAAACCATGTCTAGAATTGTCACGGAAATATTCTCCCATAGTAACACCGGTATATGGTGCTAAAAATTGAAGAGCTGCCGCTTCAGAAGCAGTAGCAGAAACAATAATAGTATATTCTAATGCACCATGGTCTTCTAAACGACGAATTATTTGTGCAATAGTTGACTCTTTTTGTCCAACAGCAACATAAATACAAATAACACCATTGCCTTTTTGATTAATAATAGCATCAAGAGCAACTGTTGTTTTGCCTGTTTGTCTATCACCGATAATAAGTTCTCTTTGACCTCTACCAATTGGAACTAAAGCATCAATCGCTTTAATACCGGTTGCTAAAGGTTCATGAACAGATTTTCTACTCATAATCCCAGGTGCCTTCTCTTCGACAAAGCGAGTCTCACTTGTCTCAATAGGACCTTTACCGTCAATTGGCTCACCTAATGCATTAACAACACGACCAAGTAGTGCGTCACCGACAGGAACACGAAGAAGACGACCTAATCTTTTTACAGATAAGCCCTCTTTCAACATAGACCCTGGTCCAAGTATAACAACACCTACCGTACTCTCTTCAAGGTTCATAACTAAACCTCTAGTTCCCTCTTCGAACTCTACCATTTCACCTGCCATAACATTACTTAGTCCGTAAACTTGCGCAACACCATCAGCATAAGAAACAATTTTACCTGTCTCATTAATATCAACACTTAGTTCAAAGTTGTCAATACGCTCTTTAATTATTGAGCTGATCTCATCAGCTTGAATTTTTGCTACCACTACACATCTCCTCTCATGAAGTTAAATTGCTTTTACAATATGTTCTATAATTTGACTATTGATTCTTGCTTTAGAAAAACTTATTTCTACTCCAAGATCTTCAACATCTACTTTAATACCGTTAAAATCGTTTTTCACAAACTTTAATGATATTTTAGAGTCAAATTTTCTACCTAAACCGCTGCTTAAATCTTCCAAAACTTTTGCATCAATATTGCTATCGCTATATACAATTCCACTATAGCTTTTACTAGTTAAAGCAATGTCTTTTCTTATAACTTCAGCAATTGCAGGGATAATATTAATACGATTTTGCTCTACAAGCAGTTTTATTAAGTTTTCAATATTTTTAGAGCCAGATGATTTAACTGCTGCCAATAAAATTTCTGATTTTTGATTTTTACTTATATCCGGATGATTAATGATTTGATTAAATTTCTCATCATTAAAAGATTCAGCTAAAACAGAAAAAACGAGAGCTATGCTTTGAATAGACTCTAAATTAGAACTCTGTTTAATAGCTTTAAGATATCTTTTTGCGATTAATTCTTCCATGTTATGCCACCTTCTTTAAGATAACACTAGCCATAGCTTCTTTATCAAAACCATCATCACTTTGGCTCAATACATCTTTTAGTGTATTTTCAACAACACTGCGAACCATTTTTCTTTGTTCATACTCAATTAGCGTAGCTTGTTGTTTAACTAATATTTCTATATCTGCTTCGCATTGTGTCATAATATGGTCGTTTACGATTTTATTCTCTTTTTTAGAGTTAGCTACTAAATCTGCAGCAAACTTTTCAGCTGCCGTTATTTTCGCTAGTGCCTCTTTTTTTAGAGAAACAGACTCTTTTAACTTATCTTGCACTTTTTTCATCTCATCAGCAATTAACCGACTTCTTGATGCAAAATAGTTCTTTGCAGGCTCAGCAACAAGATACCAAATCAATCCGGCAAACAATAAAAAGTTAACTGTTCTTTGAATTATATCGGTATTAGCATGTTCTGCGCCACCACTAGATGCCAATGCATAGGTCGACATCATTAGCATAAATACTAAAATTCTACTCACATTACATCCTTATATTTGACTGAATTTAGCTTTTACAGCTTCTTTAAACAGTGGGATTTGTAATTTTAAATCACTACTCAACTGTTCACTAGATTGAGCAAGCAATTGCTCAAATTCTAAATACTGACTAGCTAATTCAGCACGTTTCGCTTCTAACTTACTCTCTGCTAACTCTTTAGCATCCGTAATAACTTTCTCTCTCAGTGCCGCAGCTTCCAATTTAGCATTTACAATTATTGATTGTGCTTTTGACTCAAGTTCGTTAATTTCATCATCATTAGAACCTACTTTTTCTAGATCTTTTTTGATGTCCTCATCTCTTTTGTTCATATAAGCAAATAACGGATTATAAAGCCAACTGTTTAGAACGGCAATAAGCGTAAGAAACACGATTAATGTAGCTACAAGTAGTATCGGATTTATATCTAACATAGCACCTCCTAAAAGTTGCGTGATTATACTATGTTAAAATTAAAAGAATTGTTAAACTGACAAAATATTTAAACTTTTTTTATATTTTTTACAAAAAATTTTAAATTCAAGTGATATAGAATTAAGTTACTCTACAAAATAGTTTAAAAATATGTCAATTTGATTTTTATTATCAAATTCAATAGTCAAACTTTTATTTGAATTTTTTATTTTAAATCCTAAAGCAGACAATTTATCTTTTATCTCTTTAAAATCATACAAAATGGCTTCAACTTTATCGTCTGATTCAGCTTTGGCATTTTTTATACTTTTTATAGTAGCTTCAACTTCCCTAACACTTAATTTTTGCCCTACAATCGAATTAACTATAAGTTGCTGTTGTTTTTCATCAAGTCCAACTAAAACCTTTGCATGTCCGGTACTGATTTTTTTCTCTATTAATGCTCTTTGAGTTTTTGAAGATAGTTGCAACAGTCTAATGGTATTAGTTATATGTGTTCTGCTTTTATGAATTTTTATCGATAATTCATCTTGAGTAATATTGTGCAGTTTGATAAGTTCGCCATACGCATGTGCAAGTTCAATAGAGTTTAATTCATCTCTTTGAATATTTTCAATTAGTGCAAACTGTCTCATTTTCTGTTCGTCACTGTTTAAAACAATAGCACGAATTGTTTTTAGTTTTGCAAGTTTTGATGCGCGAAGTCTTCTCTCTCCTGCAATAAGTACATAACCGTCAACATCTTCCGTTACAATAATTGGTTGTAGCAACCCATCATTTTTTATCGACTCTCCTAATTCGTACAAGGAGTTCTCTTCAAAATGTTTTCTAGGCTGAAAAGGGTTCGGTCTTATATCTTTTAGTGAGATTTCAATAATAGAATCTTTTTGAGGAACTTCATTTTCATAAGCCTCTTCTATTTCGCCTAAAAGTGCGCCTAAGCCTCTGCCTAATTTTTGACTTTTCATATTTCCATAATCGCTTGTGCTAAATTTTGATATGAGATAGAACCGCTTGATTTTACATCATATAAAATAGCCGGTTTTCCAAAAGATGGAGACTCCGCTAACTTTACATTTCTAGGAATTACTATTATTTCCCCTGTAGTATCTTTAAACAGCTTACTACTAAAATGTTGTTTCAAATCTGCGAAAACTTGTTTAGAGAGATTGTTTTGTGGACTAAACATTGTAGGTAAAAAACCTTTTATTATTAGTTTTTGATTAATAGACTTTCTTACTAATTTGACTGTATTTAAAAGCTGCGCAAGTCCTTCAAGAGCAAAAAATTCACACTGTATCGGAATAATCACAGAATTAGAAGCTGAAAGTGCATTAATCGTCATTGGTCCAAGTGCAGGAGGAGAGTCTATAATTATATAATCATAATCCTTTAAAACATTTGCTATTGCTTTTTTCAAAACAAGTTCACGTCCTTTGGAATTTTCGGCGTCATAATACTCTTTTTCTATTCCTACAAGTCCAATATTTGAGGGTGCCAAATGAAGAGTAGGAAGTTCTGATTTTAAAATAATATCTTTTAATTTTTTTGTTCCGATAAGTACATGATAAATATTGAATTCGTAATCATTTCTATGAAATCCTAATGAAGTCGTAGCATTTGCCTGTGGATCCGAATCTATTAAAAGTACTTTTTTTTCTGCAACGGCAAGTGAAGCAGCTAAGTTTACAGCAGTAGTTGTTTTACCGACACCGCCTTTTTGATTTGCAATTACAATCACTTCACTCATCGTCTGCTATATATCCTCTCACCGTTGATTAGAATAGATCCATCGCTTTGCAATGAAGCATCATTTAAAGAAATTATTAAATTTTTATCATGTGTATAAAAGTTTTGATTCTTATAGAATTCTAACTTATATTTGCTAAAAACTTGCTTCCATGAACTCTTTTTTTCTATATTCATAAAATATGTTTCAAGAAGTTTATTTCTATTTATTACTATATCCAGCTTTTGGAAATTTTCTGGAGCATTGGTTGTATTTAGCCCGATACCGCATACAAGGGTATCTTTAACCATATTAATAATAACTCCACCGACTTTTAAATTATTAATGTAGAAATCATTTGGCCATTTTAACCAAACTTTTGAATTAAATCCTTCTAACGTCTCTTTTAAGATATAAGAAAAATAAATAGATGCTGACTCTAGTTTTAAATCATGCGGTAAATCTTCTATCTTGATTGCAAAAGATAAAAAAAGATTTCCGTCCATGCCGCTCCAAGAATTTTCTCTGCTACCTACCCCGTCTGTTTGAGAATATGCAACAACTGCATAGGGTAGAGAAATTTTGTTCTGCGCAACTAACTCTTTTAAATATTTTTGTGTAGAGCCTATGCTCTCAAGATAGAGTATCTGCAATATTTAATCTTTTGCCGTTTATATAAGATAGAATGTCCATCTCATTTTTTGATTGCGGTTGAACTCTAAGTACCTTTATGCTTCCGCTTTTACATCCGACTATAATACTCTCTTTATCTACATGTAAAACTTTTCCGCTCTCGTTTTTACTATCTTTTTCAACAAGTTCTATTTTTGTAAGCTTTAATCCGCTACTTAAATATACTCCGGGCCAAGGCGTAAAAGCACGGTATTTATTATAAAGAGTATATGCATCGTCAAATTCCACTTCACCGTCTTTTTTATTTATCTTTGAACAGTGTGAAGATATATAATCATCTTGTTTTACGGGTGTATATAAAGTAAAATTTTCTAATACGTCTATTGTTAATTCAGATGCGACCTCTGTTAATCTATAAAAGAGCGATTCAACCATCTCATCTTCATCAACATCAACTTCTTTAATTTTTATTATATCTCCAGTATCAAGTCCAATATCCATAAGCATTGCCGTAACGCCGGTTTTATTGTCTCCGTTTAAAATAGTCTGCTGAATCGGGCTTGCTCCTCTGTACTTGGGCAATATTGAAGCATGCAAATTTATACAAGGAGCATGTTGCAAAACTTCAAGCGGTAGTATCTGACCGTAAGCGGCCACAACTATGTAGTCACACTCAATTTTAAGAAGTTCATTAATTACATTGTCGTCTCTTAATCTGTTTGGCTGATAAACTGATATATTATTTTCTAATGCAATAGTTTTTACAACCGGAGGAGTTAGAACTTTTTTTCGCCCTACCGGTTTATCAGGCTGAGTATATACGGCTACGACATCAATATCTTTAGTAGCAATAATTTTTTTTAAAATAGCGCCTGCATAATCAGGCGTACCCATAAAAATAATTTTTACCCCAAGGGCACTTGCTTCACTGCGCATAATTATCTTTTGTAAAAAGAGTTCCGCCTACATGTCTGTTTTGAAGCATAAGACTTTTTATATCGCTTAAGTCATATCCACTTGTAAGCACCATATCTATACCGTGAGTAAGTAGATAATTTGCAGCTTTTAGTTTTGTTAAAATTCCGCCCGTAGCAAAATTTCCATGCGGTGTAGCCTCTTTCTCTAACTCATCTTTATCAATAAAATTTACTATTTTTACTATTTTAGCATCCAAATATTTTCTCGGGTCTTTGTCATAATAACCGTCTATATCAGATAATATAATAAGTAAATCAGAAGCCGTATGTTTTGCAACATATGCTGAGAGTTGATCATTGTCTCCAACAACTAGCTCTTTTGTCGTTGTTGCATCATTCTCATTTATTATCGGAATAACTCCATTTGAGAGAAGCGTATCTACGGTATCTTTTATCTTTTTGCTCTCATCTTCAATATTAAAATTTGCAGCAGTAACTAAAACCTGTGCTGTTAAAATATTGTAGTTAGAGAATTTTTTGCCATATTTGTTCATAAGAATAGGCTGACCGATAGAAGCCAAAGCCTGTTTATTTTGCAATATACTTCTATCTAGTTTTAACGCAGTATATCCGGCAGCAACAGCGCCTGATGAGACAAGTATTACTTCATTTGTTTTTCTAAGCTCAAATAAAAAATCAACCAGCGTTCTCATTCTCTCCAATGCAATTGCATCATTCTCTGTTAGAACAGCGCTTCCAACTTTTACAACTACTCTTCTCATATTTGTTATCTCTGAATTATGAAATATCTATTTACTATAAAGTCTATTAGTTTGAACTAAATTAAACAAAGCATGCTTTAGCGGTTCTATATTTTTATTTGTAGCCGAAGATATCGGTGCAATAAAATATGGAACTGTTCTATCATATCCTAATGTTTCGTCTGGAGTATTTTGAATAAAATAAGGGATTTTTTCGTCAAAACCAAGCTCATTGTTTTTAGTAGCTTCTACACCTATTATCTCTAAAAACCCGCTAACCAAATCACTGATTTCATCAGGTGCAATAATATCTACTCTTGTCAAAGCGATAGCATATTTACTATCTCCAAGTTTATCGGAAAATGCTGCCACTTCCGCTTTTAGAGTCTCTATCTGCTCTCTTAAATCTCTATAAGATGCCAAGTCAACCATAAAAAGCAAAATCTCAGTTCTTTCAATATGTCTTAAAAATTCTATTCCAAGACCTTTACCCTCATGAGCACCGCCGATAATTCCAGGAATATCAGCCATAATGAATGACTCAAAATCTCCTATATTTACTTGTCCAAGTTTTGGCGTAAGAGTTGTAAACTCATAATTTGCTATTTCGGGACGTGCATTTGAAACAGTTGAAATAAGAGTAGATTTCCCTACATTCGGAAAACCTACAAGCCCTACATCTGCAATAAGTTTCAAATCAAGTGTAATTCTTCTAGTCTCGCCCTTTTCTCCGGGTTGCGCATAGGTAGGTCTTTGATTTGTCGAAGATTTAAAGTGAGTATTTCCAAGACCGCCTTTTCCGCCGCTTATAAAAAGCTCTTCTTGCCCGTCAATTAACATGTCAAATAAAACTTCATCATTATCTTCATCAATTATTTGAGTTCCAGGCGGAACTATAATAACTTTTTTAGTACCTGATTTTCCTGACATATTAGAGCTCTCACCCGGAGCACCGTTATCTGCTTTGATATGCATCTTTTTTTGAAAATGAGAAAGAGTGTGAGTATTATTATCGCATTTAAACCAGATGTCTCCACCCTTTCCGCCGTCACCGCCGTTTGGACCACCGTTTATAACAAACTTTTCACGACGAAATGAAACACATCCCGGGCCACCTTTTCCTGAAGAAACCGTAAGTTCTACTCTATCTGTAAACAAGCTCTTTCCTTATTATTTTTAGCTAGTAATTAGCTGTGTAAGATTTCTAAATGATTTCAGAAATCGATAGTAAACTTGACACTTAAAAATTTAAAAATTAACTATAACAAAAAGAGTAAATTGTTAAATATTTAAATTATGTCAGGTTAAAAACCCTATATTTGAAGTAGAAATATTTGAGCATACGCTCAAATATTTGTAGAATTATGCAGCAGGAACGATTGAAACTTGTTGGCGTTTTTTATCTTTTCTGTGAAAAGAAACAACACCGTCAACTAGTGCAAATATCGTATGGTCTTTCCCCATGCCAACATTTTTACCAGGATGAACTTTAGTTCCTCTTTGACGAATAATAATGTTACCGGCTACTACAGCCTCTCCACCATACTTCTTTACACCAAGTCTTCTACCAGCCGAGTCACGATTATTCTGTGTACTACCTTGACCTTTCTTATGTGCCATCTTTAATCTCCTCTAAGTTTTATTAGCTTATGCCGCTATGCTCGTGATGCGAACACGAGTGAAGTCTCTTCTGAAACCTCTTTTTACTTTACTGTCTTTACGACGACGTTTCTTAAAAGTCATAACTTTTTTATCACGACCTTCATTAATAACCTCAGCAGTTACAACAGCACCCTCTACAAAAGGTGCTCCCATTTTAAGTTCGCCTGCATTAACAGCCAAAACTTCTTTAATTTCGATAGTAGCTTTAGGCTCAAGAGACATTTTATCAAATAATAAAATATCGCCCTCTTGAACTTTATACTGCTTGCCACCGTTTTTGATAATTGCGTACATGTACAATTCCTTAAAATCTTTAATAATTAATTCTCTTGAATATATCAAATACCATAAATTCAAAAGTATCATTTCTACAAAAAGTCTGGAATTGTATCTAATCAAGCTTTAAGTTTTGTTTAATTCTTAACCTAATTTCTATATGTCCATAAATAAAATTAATTTTATTTTACTTATCTACTCAAGTTCTAACTGCATTAAGTACATCTCTTCTCCATCAATAACATCAATATCTGTACTTTCACACTTGGGACAGTAATACTCTAAAGTGTTTAAAACTACCTCGTTTAGGCACTTATTGCACCTTATAACAACATTTTGAACATTTATTATAAACTCCGCTTCTTCGCAAAGAGTCTTCTCTTTAAAGGTATCAAACGCCGTTTTTAAAAGTTCAGGTTCAACCCCGCTCATAACACCTATTTTTACTACGACTTTGGTTACTTTTGTGGCGTTGTTTTTTACTGCATTCTCTTCACATGAGTCTAAAAGAGATTGAACAATACTATATTCATGCATATCTATTCCTTGATTTTATTTCATAAAATAAAGGGAACCCGCCCCTTATTTACATAACGGTATCGGAAGTATACCCTCAAGGGGCACCTAGATTCCGCTACCTACGCTAACGCTAAGTTTCCTTCGGCAGGAAGCCCATCGTACTGGTACGATTTCAATCTTTGAGGTGTTTTTAGCGAACATACTTTATAGACAAATTCATATCTTAGTTTATGAAACAAGCTATCTTCGTCCCAAAACTCAGGATACATTATTTTCAACTCCTGCTCTTTTTTCTGCTCTATCATGTCAATATTTTGAGATAAATATTCCTCTTTTTCATATAAAAAATCACTGTATTTATCTTCATCTTCTATTAAGCTTTGTGCAAACTCATTGAGAGATTTAAAGTAGTTTTTATCTTCATAAACCTTATCAACCATGCCGATTTGAAAAGCTCTCCTTATACTTATCGGCAGACACTTTGCCAAAAGCTCGTCAGCCTTTTCTTTGCCGAGCCTTTTTTCTAAAGTATAAGTATGATACTCGCTTCCGCTAAGTCCTAAAGTCTTATAGTGAGGATTCAAAACCACTCCCTCTCGTGCGACTACATAATCACATGCAAGAGCTAAAAAAACTCCGCCCGCTCCCGCATTTTTACCTAAAGATGCAACCGTAATAACATCATCGGCAAAAAGTATGGATTTAACAACATCGTTCATGGCGTTTATGTTGCTCCAGCCGTCCTCGCCTTGCTTCTTGGAGTCTTCAAGTATGTTTAGGTGTATGCCGTTACTGAAAAAATCCGCTCCGCCCATCAAAACTACGACTTTGCAACTCTCTTTTAAATACTCAAATGCATATTTTAGCCTTATACACTGCTCAGAGTGCATTGCTCCGTTATGAAAATTAAAGTACACATACCCTATATTGCCTATGATTTTAGAGCTTATCTCATGAAAAGTCTTCTCTGCAACTTCACTGATTAAAGGTATGCGAATCTCTTTAACACCCTTTATCTTATCTTTTAAAACATAGGTCGAGGGAAGTTTAAATCTGCCGACTTCTAACATGTGGCTTATCCACAGCGCTCCGTCAATCGTGCCGACACAAATTGCTCCGTCTCTTTTTGCAATTATCTCTTTTGGTTCTCCTAGCAAAGTCTCTTCCTCATGCGCACCGAAGAGATAACACTCTACTCCCAAAAACTCATCTTTGACACCGGGATAGCTGTCGCTTACATGTATCTTTTTTATAATCTCTTTTGTAGTATCTCTTTGCCAGTCGATGGCTCTATCTTTTTGTGTAAGATATGCATGTATAGGTGTTTTTAACTGCGGAGTCGGTTTGTACTCTTTATCGTTTAAATTTTCAAGCAGGATTTTAACAGCTTTTGAAGCGGCATCGGCAACTTCGTTTCTGTATATGGAAGCCTTATAAGTCTCTCTCATCTCAAATCTAACTTCGGCATATATATTTCCGCCGTCAAACTCTTCGTTGGCTTTTAGTATCACAACTCCCCACTCTTTTTTATTCTCTTTTATAGCATGGTCTAACGCATTGTGACCTCTGTCGCCTCTGATGCCCGGATGGAGAATAAAAGTCGTAGTTTTTAGAAATATCTCTTTAGGTATATATCTTTTGAGATATGGGCAAAATATGATGTCAGGTTTAAATTTTTGAACTTCGTCTATTACCTCTTTATCACTTGTAAAAAACTGTACCGAGACTACATGTTGCATATCTTGAAGCTCACAAAAGAGTCTCTGCGAAAGAGAGTTAAAAGACGATACGAGTAGAAGTATTTTCATTTTTTAACAGATTCTAGGAAGAAGTTCGCCGCTTGGCGTATCTAAAAATCTTGAAGTCCCCCAGCTACTCTTAAGAGTGACTTTTTTTAGATGAGTATCCGTTACTTTACCGATAACAGCCGCATTTTTGCAACTCTGGAAACTCTTTAAAATATCAACAGCTTTTTGGGCATCCTCTTTTTTAACCGCAAGCACAAACGTGCCCTCGTTTGCCAAAGCAGTCGCTTCAAAACCGAGCATTTCACAGATGCCTTTTACCTCATCGCTAACGGGAATACTCTCTTCCTCAACTTCTATGCAGATATTTGACTGCTTTGCCCACTCGTTTAGCACCGCACTCACTCCGCCTCTGGTTGCATCTCTCATAGCCGTTATTTTTATGTCCGCGTCCAAAAGAGCTTTTACCTGAGGAAATAGCGACTCACAGTCACTTTTAAGCGAACTGCTCATCTCTATTCCCTCGCGAGCGACAAATATAGCCGCACCGTGACACCCGATATCACGATTTACTATGATGACGTCATCTTTGATTATATTGTTTGAACTTATCCCTTTTTTTAAAACTTCGCCGATTCCCGTCGTGTTTATAAAAATCTTATCGACACTTCCGCGAGGTACTACTTTTGTATCGCCGCTTACAACGATAGCACCGTTAATTTCAAGCTCTTTTTTCATACTTCGCACAATTTTCTCAAGCTCTCTTGTAGGAAATCCCTCTTCAATAATTACACTACATGTAAGATATCTTGGTCTCGCTCCCATCATTGCCAAATCGTTACATGTACCGCAAACCGCAAGCTTGCCAATGTCCGCTCCCGCAAAAAACAGAGGCGAAACAGTAAAGCTATCTGTTGAAAACGCAAGCTCTCCGTTATGAATAATCGCCGCATCTTCGCTTTTGTCCAGTATCTCATTTTTAAAAGCTTTGTAAAAAACATCTTTTATCAGCTCGTTGTTCTCTTCTCCGCCGTTTCCACATGCTAGGCTTATTGTTTTAGTCAATCTGTTTCTCCATTATTTATATTTACTCTTTGATTTTAGCTTCTCGTAAAGCTTTTCATTTTCTTCTTGCGTAAATTTCTTTATCTTTTCATACAAAGATTCTTTTACGTCGTAGCTACGAAGCCTCTCTATGGCGTTGTAGTTGTCGTTTATCGCGCCTAATGTATCTTTCATGCTTGTTAAATTTTCTATCTTCTTCTCATCTTTTTGAGAACTGTTTTTTTCTCTATAAAGCTTTTTTTTAATGTAAATTCTATATTTATGCAGCTTCTTTTTATCCAGCTTTGGAAGTCTCATTGTGAGCAAATTTTGCGAGGTTTCGTCTTGCTCTTCTTTTTGCTCTGCACTCTTTGGAATTTGTAGATTTTTAAGATATTTAGAGAGTTTTTTTATCTCCTCTTTTCTCGCATCATCTTTTGTTTTTGATGCTATCTCTTCTTGAACTTTTTTTCTCTGTTTTTTTGGCAATGATGTAAGGTAGTCACTAAAAAAGACATCGATATCTCTGATTTCATTGCTTAACGAGATAACTTTTTTTACGCTCTTAGCGAACGCATCATCTTTACTTAGCAGAGAAAAAAGTTCTCTGCACTTGATGCGCAGAGCGTGGATGTCTTCGGCACTTTGCAAAGATTTTTTTCTGAAATGTTTGACGACTTTTTTAAACTCTTTGAGTTTTTTTTCTACCTGTTTGTTCTGCATAGGTTATCACTCACTTTTTTTTGGATACTCAAGGGAGAGGAGTTTTGCATTTTTAGGTTCTATATCTGCCCATTTTTCACATGCAAACGCTATTTCTACAACGCCGCATGTCGGAATATTTTCTTCATGATGTACATAATAGTTCGCCAAATCGTTTAAAGAAGGATTATGCCCTACCAAAAAAACAGTCTTGTTTTTATCATCAAGCGCTCTTAAAATTTTGCTAAGTTCATTAACGTTTGCTTCATAGATATTTGCATCAAAGAGCACCTTTTTTTCATAGCCAATCTCTTTAGCAATTATCTCAGCAGTTGTTTTTGCCCTCTTTGCGGGGCTTGAGATGATGATGTCGGGCATGATGCCCTTTTCTTTGAGCCGCTCTCCCATCATCGGGGCATTTTTTTTGCCTCTTTTATTTAACGGTCGCTCAAAATCCTCTAACGTCTCATTTTTCCGGCTCGATTTTGCATGTCTGATAATGTATAGTTTTTTCATCTCTCATCCCATCGGGTACATAATCTCTTGCTGTACCGCTTTTATCTCATTCATAGTCTCTTCACTCAAAGTCATATCTAACGCGGCAAGTGACTCATCCAACTGCTCGGCATTTCTTGCTCCGATAATCGTTGAAGCGACAAAATCAAACTGCTTTGTGTAAGCAACCGCCAAAGTTACGGGAGAGATTTCAAGTTTTTTTGCTATCTCTACATAACGCGCTGTAGATTTTAGAGTTTTTTCATTGACGAACCTTGTGGCTTGCGAGTTGAGACGGGTACTTTTACTCAACATGTAGTCTGAATAACGCGCATTCTCAGGATAAAATTCGCCGTTATATTTACCGCTCAAAACGCCGCCTGCAAGCGGAGAGTAAGAGAGAAGCGATATCTGCTCTCTTTTACATACATGCGCAAGCTCATCTAAAAACCTTGGATTGTTCAAAGAGAAATTATTTTGTATGGATTCAAACCTTGATATACCTAATCTTTTTGAAGTCTCATTTGCTTTTGTAAGTCCGTAAGCAGTCTCATTTGAAGTTCCGATGTATCTTACCTTGCCCTCTTTTACCAACGCATCAAAAGCTTTCAGAGATTCCTCAATAGGTACAACAGAGTCTGGCCAATGCATCTGATATAGATCTATATAATCTGTCTGTAATCGCTTTAAACTCCCTTCAATTGCACATTTGATATGAAATGAGTCAATTGCGGTATAGCCATGACGGATGGGCGGAACAAACCAGCCGTTTGCAGCACCCGCAACTTTTGAAGCTAAGATAATGCTATCTCTAGGTTTACTCTTTAACCATTTTGAGATTATAGTCTCACTCAAACCCACATCTTCAGCTCTAGGCGGAACTGGATAAAGTTCGGCTGTGTCAAAAAAGTTAATCCCTCTTTCATACGCTTTATCCATAATCTTAAAAGCTTCCCCTTCATCGCTCCAAGAACCAAAACTCATAGTTCCAAGCCCTATCGGAGTGACTCTAAGCCCTGTTTTTCCTATGTATCTGTACTTCATGTCAAACCCTCTTACTAGATTTATATCGTATTACTGTAAACTGTAAGCTTATTGTTTTATTCGTCTACAGAATCCCTGTTTCAATAAAACTATTTATTTCATTTAATATTTTTACTTCTGTTTGATTATTAGTTTCACTATAATTACCTAATTTAAAGCTATACATAAAATGTAAACTTTTTATTAATGATTCATTTTCATTAATAAAAATCAATAACGCTTCCTTCTCTTCCCCATTATCTTTATCTTTAAATAAAATTTCTTTTTTAAGATTATTAATAAATTTATTGCTATACCTATCATTTCTCCGTATATAAGATATTATAAATTTATAGTTTATCTCACTTTCAACCTCTATTTTTGTTTGATTTACATACTTGGCTTGCTCAGGAGTAGTATCTTTTTGATATGGGTTAAAAGGTCCTCGAGTATCAGTTTCTTCTATCTTTGCCTTAAATATGTGATGATTCAATATAAAGTTTATATTTACTAATGCAAAATATCTTAAGAAAAAATCAGTATTAAAATTTTCATTATTCTTAGTCCATTCGACTACATTATCCAAAACTTGTATAAAAATTCTTGCATTAACAATACCAACATCTGCAAAAGTTGTTTTAAGAATGTCTTTATGTTGTATTAACTTTTGATAACTATCGTCTCTAAAAATAATCTCAAAAAGCTCATCACATGTAGGGTTAAACATTAAATATTTTGAGACACTTTTTTCTTTTACTGTTGTAAAAATTTCTTTTTCTTTTCCTTCAAACACATCACTATTTAATATTATTACAACTTTGCATTTAAAGCTTGTGGCAAGTTGTGTTATAAAACCAAAGAGGTCATTTAAATCTATATCTTGTGATTTTCTCTCAAAATCATCAAAACAAATTGCCACACCTTCTTTTAAGCTATTTTTGCCGAAACTATTAATAAGTTTATTTTTAATATCTTCTAATTTTTCACCTGAATTTGGAACAAAAATATTTGCTATATTCTTTGTAATACTTCCAAATAATGATAAATTTTCCACTATCTTATTATCGTCAGGCAACTCTTTTAAAATCGATTTTGTTAAAACTTCATTTTCAATATCAAGGATTGATTTTTTACCATATAGACTTACATAAATATTTTTATCTAACTTTTCTCTTATTTCATTATCCCAAAAATGTGTTTTACCACTTCCCCATGCACCTGAAAGCATAATAACTTTGCCGTTACTAAGCTTATCATTTAACAGATAGCCTTTACTGCCGACAAGATATTCTTTTAATTTTTCAATGTTGTTCATACCAAATTCCCATACTTATAATACGCCGCACATGCTCCCTCTGAGCTTACCATACAGCTTCCTATCGGGCTGGTAGGTTTACATGCCGTACCGAAGATAGTACATTCAGGCGGGTTTGCCATCCCTCTTAGTATGTCTCCGCAGATGCAGAGTTTATGGTCTTCTATCTCGCCAATGGGTAAAACATCTTTGTAGATAACTTCCGCGTCGTAAGCTTTAAACTCCGGTTTTAGTTTTAGTCCGCTTTTTGGTATATTTCCCAAACCTCGCCATTTGAACAGTTCTCTTTTTTCAAAGTATCTCTCTATCAGCTCTTGCGCTTTAGTGTTTCCATCATAAGTGACAAGTCTTTTGTACTCCACTTCAAGCTCACATCTGCCCTCGATAAACTGTTTGACTATCATGCTGATTGCCTGCATAACATCCACTGGCTCAAAACCTGAGACAACTACAGGTCTGCCGTAATCTCGTGGAAACTCCTCATAAATTTTGCTTCCGCTTATAACGCTTACATGTGAGGGTCCAAGGAATGCATCTATCTTGTTGTTGTAGCTATCTACATGTATATCCCTGCTGTCTATTAGCTCTCTCATGACCTCTGGAACCGTTACATGGTTTATATGAAAGTAGATATTTTTGATATTTTGCTTTATTACCGCATCAAGAAGTGCCGCTGTCATTGGAGTTGTTGTCTCAAAACCTATAGCAAAAAATATAACTTTTTTCGCAGGATTTTCATTTGCGATTTTTAAACATTCCAAAGGCGAATATACAAAACGAACATCAGCACCTTTGCTTCTTGCACTTTGCAGACTTCCGTTGCTTCCCGGTACTTTTATCATATCGCCCAAAGTTACCAAGATAACATCTTCTTGCATCGCCAAAACGTATGCATGGTCAATTCGCTCTTTTGGCATGATGCAAACGGGACATCCCGGACCGTGGATAAATTTTATGTTTGAGGGGAGTAGTTGAGGCAGCCCATACTTCATGATAGTGTGTGTATGTCCACCGCAAACTTCCATGATGTTTATGGGATTTTTAAGTTTTTTAGCATCTTCTTTGATGATTTTTGCATAAGCTTTTATAGTCTCGCCGTCTCTAAAATCATCATATAGGTTTTTAAGCTCCAACTCCATGTTATGCTCCACTATTTGGGCATTCATCCGCTTCTAAAATCGCTTGAAGCCTATCCTCTTCATTCATCGCATCTATGATTTCCTTGTAGAGTGCCAAACTCTCTAACGCTTCCGTCTCATCAATCTTGTTCATAATAAAACCGATATGCAAAAGTACATAATCGCCTACATGTATCTCCTCTTCGCTCATAAGAGATAAAGAAGCTTCTCTTTGAACACCCATCGTATCGACAGTTGCCACTTCATTTTTCTTATCTATTTTTACTACTTTTGATGGTATTGAAAGGCACATTATCTCATTCCTATTTTAAACTTTATCCACGCGGCAACTTTTTTGATAGATTCTTCATCTTTGGTACTGACTTCAAGTATGTCAACGTTTGGTTTTAGCTTTCTTGCCGTATCTTTCTCTTTTTGTATATCGTACTCAAAATATGGAAGCAGGTCTGTTTTAGTAAAAAGAATCAAATCTGCTTGACGAAACATAACAGGATATTTGGCTATCTTGTCTTCGCCCTCCGGAACACTGACAAGTACTATGTTTAAGTGACTTCCTACATCATAACTCGCAGGGCAGACTAAGTTTCCGACATTCTCTACAAAACAGACATCCATATTGTCCAAATCCATGTGATGCAAAGCTTTATGAACCATAAACGCATCCAAATGACAAGCCGAACCTGTTTGAATCTGATGAGCTTGTATCCCTTTTGCCTTGAGTCTATCTGCATCACGACTTGTCTCCAAGTCGCCCTCAACAACACCAAATTTAAAATCAGCCAAATCCGACAAACTCTCTAAAAGTGCAGTTTTTCCGCTTCCGGGACTGCTCATAAGGTTTATACATAAAACGCCGTGAGAGTTAAAATGCTCTCTGTTATGTCTTGCTTCATGGTCATTTTTATCTAGTATTTTTGTAATAACAGATATAGTTTTAGGGTCATTTAACTGAGGATTATCATGCAGATGAGCGTGAGCGTTTTGATGTTCGTGAGAATCTCCGTGATGATGCTCATGATGCTCTTTGTGATGATGTCCATGTGAATGTTTCTCTTTATGCTCTACAATGCTACAACCGCAATCTTTACACATATTTTATTCCTTAATTTTATTTATTAGATTTTTTTTATTTCTATCCGATTAACATGTTTGAGCCTACAACAACCGACACAATCCCTGCCGTTGTAAATACTCTTCTTAAGTTCTGTTTTGAGTTTAATAGATTTTTATTTATATAGAGTATTACGACTCCAAAACCTACAAATATGCTCATAACTCCAAGCGTAAAAGCTAAAACCATTACAAAATCAACGCTCTGCCCTTCAATAGCACCCAGAGTTATAAGCATTCCGCGAACTCCGCCTATTCCCATTAATGTACCGATAGTAAATGCGGAAGCACTATCCGCATTGCCGTGACTATGCTCTTTTCCAAACCAGATATGCAGATGCTCTTTGCCGCCGTGTATATGTTTTTTTAGTTGAATACGGTCGGTAAAGACCATATATAAGAGATAGACTCCTATACTTAAAATGACAAAAGATGAGAGAATGTCTCCATAACCAAGTAAAACATCGCTTACATGATAACTCTGCAATATTTTTGCAAATACAAAAAGAGACAACCCGTGCCCTATCGCAAAGAGAGTAGTAATGAGCATAGTTTTATTTCTGTTTTTACCGATTGAAAAATCGGCAATAGCCGTAAGATGATCGGGTCCAAAAGCATGTAATACACCGTACCAAAAGATAAGTAACAATCCTAAATTTTCCATATACATTTCCCTTTAACTGAATAGGCGTTCATATTATATATCTTTAAAATAAATTTAAAATAAATTTTATAATTTCTTATCATAGTTTTAGCAACAAATCATGCTAAAATTTTTTATGAAAGAGGTAAGTAACAATATTTTTTACTATCTAAAAGAGATTGAGTTTAAGTTTAATTATTCTAAAAAGATACAAGAAAAAATTTTAATTGATTTTTATAAGGAATAAACTAAATTTTATATACTATGTGTAACCTATTTAAAATTATGGAAAATCATTATGACTGAACAAGAAAAATTTGAAATTTTACAAAAAGCCAAAAAGTGGTTTAAAGAATCAATAGCAGAAAACCATATTAAAAATACATTGAAACTCTCTGATATAAGCCAATTCAATGTCAACCCATTTTTGTTAACATATCTATCAAACTTTTTAGAAGGAAATCATGACCCTATTAGCATCGCTAAAGCATTGATATATCCTAGAGTCCTTGGCACATCAATAAATACATCTTTTGGAACAAATATTCAAAAATTCACTTCATCAGTTTTGTCATCCTATGGAAGTACAACTTCCGGCATAGATATTGAATTTATTGATATGATTGATGGTGAAAAAAAATATTGTCAACTTAAATCAGGACCAGATACAATAAATAAAGATGATGTGGAAACTATAGCTAAACACTTTATTGATGTCATAAATTTATCTAAAGCTAATGGACTAAAAATAGGTTTTAATAATTTAATAGTTGGCATTATATACGGAGAAATACATGAGATAAATGCACACTATAAAAGAATTTCTAAACAATATCACTACGATACTGTTATTGGGAATGATTTTTGGCATAGATTGACAGGAGATAGTGAATTTTACACAGATTTAATAAAAGCAATAGGAGAAGTAGCAATTCAAGCCGACTTTAAACACGAACTTGACGGTGTGATTGAAGAACTTTCGAAATCAAAATATATACAAGATTTATCTTCAGAGCTAAATTCTTAAAAAATATGACATATTGCAATATTCTTTTCAATACAAATCTAACTAAAGTATACTATAATCTAAGAAAGCATATGTTAAAATAACCATGTGTAATGTTGAACAAGGTGGGTATATATTTTGACTGGAAGAACTTTTTCATTAAATGAGACGGCGCAGATTTTATCTATTAGTAAAGAGACTTTAAGAAGATGGGATAATTCTGGTAAGTTAAAGAGTATCCGAAATCCTATAAATAATTATAGAGAATATAAACAAAATGATTTAATAATTTTTGAAAATGCAAAGATTCATTTTGATACAAAATCTTATACAAATATATCTCCGACAAAAGCATATAAGAGCATTGAATTATTTGCCGGAGCAGGTGGACTTGCTTTAGGACTTGAAAAAGCAGGGATAAAACATGCTTTATTAAATGAAATTGATAAATACGCGGTTCAAACTCTTCAAAAAAATAGACCAAATTGGAAAATTGAGGAAGGTGATATTGCTAAAATTAACTTTAAACCTTACAGAGATAAAATAGACTTATTAACAGGCGGTTTTCCGTGTCAAGCATTTAGTTATGCCGGAAAACGATTGGGTTTTGAAGACACAAGAGGAACTCTATTTTTTGAATTTGCAAGAGCACTACAAGAAACAAATGCACCTGTATTTTTAATAGAGAATGTAAAAGGCTTATTAAGTCATGATAGTGGTAAAACTTTGCAGACTATGATAGATGTTCTTACTAAAGATATGGATTACCATATCTTTAAACCAAAAGTTTTAAAAGCAATTCACTATAGAGTTCCTCAAAAGCGTGAGAGACTAATCATAGTTGGTATCAAGAATGATTACAAAGATAAAGTAACTTATAACTATCCAGAACCTCATAAAAAGATATATACCTTAAAAGATGCCTTAAAAAAAGGTGAATTGTATGATACTGATGTCCTTTCTTCTCCTGGACAAATCTATCCTAAACGAAAAAAAGAAATTTTGGATATAGTACCGCCTGGAGGATACTGGAGAAATTTACCACTTGATATTCAAAAAGAATATATGCAAAAAAGCTTTTATCTTGGTGGAGGTAAAACCGGAATGGCAAGAAGAATTTCTTGGGATGAACCTAGCTTAACTTTAACATGTTCACCTGCTCAAAAACAAACCGAAAGATGTCATCCTGATGAAACTAGACCTTTTCAAATAAAAGAATATGCAAGAATACAAACTTTCCCTGACGACTGGATATTTGAAGGTTCACAGTCACAACAATACAAACAAATTGGTAATGCAGTTCCAGTAAATTTGGCGGAAGAAATTGGTTATACACTTGTTCAATTACTAAATGATATTTATTCAATTAAAAATTAATTATTTATGACATAATTGAGTTGTCCCAAGGCAATCCCGCCGTCATTAATTGCAGTTTTTTCTTGGAAAAAATAGGAGATTTTTTCTTTTTTAAATCTACATGTAAGAAGTTCAAGCAGAGTTTTGTTCTGAAACACTCCGCCGCCTAGTATCACTTCTAGTTTTTCTCTTTTTGAGATATCAACGATAATTTTAACAAGCGTATTTATAAACATAGAGTTTAGGAGTTTTTTATCGTAAGAGTTGCTTAAGACGAACTCTGCGATTTTTATCTCTATAATGCCATCTGTAATTGTGTAAAGAAAACTATCTCCTATCGTTTTATCGTAATGGCTCTCACACAAAAGCCCGCTCTCGCCCTCATAGCTTATTGTTTGGGCGATGTCACTAAATGAAGCTACTGCATCAAAAAGTCTTCCTACTGAGCTGCTTTTTGGAGCGTTTAAATCTTTTACATAACTCTGATGAAGCATTTTAATTTCTACATGTGAAAATGATTTTACAACTTCCAAATCAAGCTTTAAAACCTCATCCAAACTAAGCTTCTCAAAAAGCATACTAAGTGCAATACGTCTAGGCTCTTTTATGGCTTTTTCACCGCCTAAAAGCTTAATCTGTTTGAAACTGTATTTGCGTTTGTCTCCTACAAAGATTTCACCGCCCCATAAAGTTTCATCATCGCCGTAACCTGTACCGTCAAAACTAAACCCCAGATAATCGCCGCTTAGTCCAAACTCCGCTTTACATGCGTAGATATGTGCCAAATGATGACCTACATGTAGAAGTTCTTTATTCTGTTTTTTCGCCCATTTGGTCGTCTCATAATTTGGATGTTTGTCATGAATTATCAACTCTGGCTCAAAATCATAAAACCTTTTAAAAGTCTCTAATGTTCTCTCAAAATATCCAAAAGCTTCGAGTGAATCTAAATCCCCAATATGTGGAGATACTATGATGTTATCATTCATCACAAAAGCTATGGAGTTTTTTTGGTTTGCTCCTACGGCTAAAATCTTTTTTTCACTCTTAAACGGCAGTTTTACAAGCTTTGGAGCATATCCGCGCGCGAGTCTTAGTATCTGCGTTTTGCCGTCTATTACTTGAACCAAAGAGTCATCCACACCGTTTATTATCTCTCTGTCAAAATCCAATACAAAATCAACAAAAGAGAGTTTTTTAAATATATCTTCTTTATTGATTATTATCGGCTCGTCTCCTAAATTTGCGCTTGTGGCAACTATGGGATGCGCAAGATGTTCAAAAAGTAGATGATGAAGAGCGCTGTAAGGCAAAAAACACCCGACTCTATCTATGTTTGGAGCTAAAGAGGATGATATTTGTACATGTAAACTATTTTGACATGTAAGCTTTTTTAGTATGACGATAGGAGCTTCTTTACATGTCAAAAGCTGCTCTTCTTGCTCGTTTACTTCTGCTAAGCTTTTTATCTGCGTCAAATCTCTGCACATGATAGCAAACGGTTTTGCAGGTCTGTTTTTAAATACTCTTAGTCTCTTTAGAGCTTCATCGTTTGAGGCATCGCAGACTATATGAAAACCGCCTATGCCCTTTATGGCTAAAATATTTCCATCTTTTATCAAAGTTGCAACTGTTTTAAAAACAGTCGCTGTTTGAATCTGAGTTTTATCTTTTACACTCCAAAGTGAGAGTTTCGGTCCGCAGTTATTACATGAGATTGGCTGAGCATGATATCTTCTGTCATGCGGATTTTCGTACGCTTCTTTGCACTCACTGCACATCTCAAACACGTTCATGGAACTGTTTTTTCTATCATAAGGAACACTCTTTATAATCGAGTATCTAGGTCCGCAATTTGTACAGTTTGTGGCAAAATAACCATGATATCTCCCCTCTTTTTTTATATCAGCCAGACACTCTTTACATGTAGCAATATCGGGAGATACCAGAGCTGTTTTATATGAGTTTTTTGACTCGATAGAGCTTTGTATAATCGTGAAATTTTTCTCTTTTATGGGTTTAATCTCTGTTTTTTCTACAGTGTCTATTCTTGCAAGCGGCGGTAATTTAGAGTAAAGCGACTCTTCAAAAAGCTCAATATCTGCTTGCCTTCCCTCTACTTCAATTTCTACTCCGTTTATATCGTTTTTGACAAAACCGGCAAGTTTGAAATAGAGTGCCGACTTATATATAAAGGGACGAAATCCGACGCCTTGAACCTGTCCTTTTATAAGATATTTATATCTTTTCAAAACAACTCGTTTCCGCCGTATAAAATATTTTTTCCGTCTATAGGCAACTCTTTATTAAAGTATAGATTATGATTTATAGAGACCTCTTTGCTAAGTTTACTAAAAAGATGTCTATTTTGTAAAAGTGAACCCGTTGCAACAACCGCATCACTCTTCATCTCATCTTTTATATCATCAAATTGTGATGAGATAAACTCGACAAAACTCTCTACGACACCGTAACTAAGCGTAAGCTTATCTACGCCAGCCAGTTTAAAACTCATTGCGGTTCTAATCGTCATCAGTGGGTCTATATAAACCTTAGAATCGACTCTTTTTAATTTATAGTCTATGCGAGGACCTTTTGTTCCCAAAAATAAGCTTGCACTCTCCTCAAGAACTTTTGCCGCTTTTGTAAGATTTGTCTCTTTTGAGTATCCTAAAACAATTGCAACTATCCCCCAAAGTTTATAGACATTAAACTCTTTTTCATTAAATGCTATAGCAGATATCGCCTCAAAATGCTCAGGAAATTTGTTTTTAAAGTTCTCTACCAGCTTTTTGCCGCTTTCATTTGAACTTATAATAGAATCAAACACATCTTTAACAGAGCTAAATTCAAACCCAAATGAGAGATACTCTATAGTTCCGAATTTCTTAGAGTAGATTAACATGTTGTTGTGATACTCTTTGGAGATATTTAGTCCTGCAACGGTTTTATCAAACAAAGAGTGCTCTTTTATAACCGAGAAAAAAGCACCGATATGAGGAATCAAATCATTGCTATTGCTTAGATTTTGATGAGGCAGACCTTTTTCTCCTCTTACTATGGCAATATGATTATCGCCGACAACTGCCTCTATAGGTTCTTGCTCTTTTTCATACTCTACTAAGTCAAACTTAACATCAGAGAGAAGTTTCTCTTTTGTTATAAAGATTAGATTAATTCCCAGTTTATGAAGCTCACAGAGCAGAAGGTGCAAAACAAAATCATCAGGTAGTTTAAAACGGATAAGCTCATCCGCAACATCTTCAAAATCCATCTTAAATTTAATATTTGTTTTCAATTTTACAAAAGGTTTCTCAATTGCTCCAAGTGCCGCTATCTCGCTGTTTGTAGCATTTGTATAGTGTGAGAGAGTAGCTAAATCATAACTGACAATATCAAAATCTACATCGCTGCATTTTTTATCTATTTTACCAAGATAATATTTCCCGTAAAATGTGTTTACTTCAGCTACTAAACCACTGCTTATTGATTTGGCTAGGTTTACAAACTCCTCTTTATAACTCTTTTTTTCGCCCTCAACGTCATATCCGCAAACTTCGCATTTATGAAAAATATTGTAGTAGTTCTCGTCCGCCTCATCCATAACTTCACGCAAACATTTAGGACAAAAAGCCATGGAGAGTTTTGGCACATTTGGCAAAATAAAACTCTCCTGCGGCATCTCATCTACTACTTTGACATCAGTATTGTGTAAAAAAATCGAGTGAGGCAGCTCAAGCGACAACCTGTTTGCAAAACTCTCCAGCTCATCGCTATCATCAGAGTTTACATACAAAAGCAGTTCATCACTATTTTTTACTAACTTAGAGTCTAGTGAAAAAAGTGCCAATGTTTTTAGGATTATCTTCTCGTAAATTAAAGAAGATGAGAGATAATTGAATGAAAATCGTAGTATCACATAGTTCCCTTTAGGTATGTATATTTAGAGACTTCATCTAAAGTTACGTTTTTTTTGATTGAAACTGCCACTCCAAAATCCTCTATATATTTTATAATGACTCTCTCCATCGTTAGACTAGCTTTTAATACTTCCTGAGTCATGCTAAAAGTGCTGTTTTCTCCGATTACAAAAGGGATTACGCCGACTATTTTAGTAGGCGGCAAGTCTCCTAACATCTCTATCATCTGTAAAGTTTGAAGCATCTCAACTTCATGCGCGCTTCCGTTCCATGTTATATATTCAGGCACATCGTTAAAGTCAAAACTGTAAACATCTCCGACTTCTCCCTCTACGACATTAACACAGTCAATAAGTAAAACATTGTCGTAATCGGTAATAATAGGTATAAGCCTCTGAGCCAAAGTACCGCCGTCAAGCACATCTACTTGATGTTTATCTGAGACAAACTCATATTTCTCGTCTATGAGGTTTGCTAAATGTGCGCCCACGCCCTCATCTCCGAATAAAATATTGCCTATACCCAAAATTAAAATTTTCAAAAAAGAGTCCTTATAAAAACTAATGTTCTGATGTTACACACTTTTGTAAAAAAGAGCGTAACACACCTTGTAACTCTCGAAAAACCTGTTTTTCGTAGCTTTAGGGGGTTGTAGGGACTTCTAAGTCCCTGCCAACAAAACGGACTTGTTCGTTTTGTTGTTTAACATCAGTGATGTTTTCTTTTCCATCTATATCCGCTAAATATAGAATCAACTGTTCCCTCTTTTCCGTGAACGGCATTAAAAACCACCATGTAAACATGTCCTACTACAAAAAAGATAACTCCCCACATAAGCAAATGGTGTAACTCTCTAACTACGGCAAGACCGCCTAGCATCGCTTCTATAGCTCTCATACTATCATACAACACTCCGCCTATTCCAAGATGAAAACTATGAACATAAAGGATAAGTCCTGTTATAATCAAACCTGTAATAGCGATGTAAAATACAAAATACGCCATTAATTGTATAACATTATACGCTCCGCTTAGCTTTGGGTGCTTTGTTAAAAGCAGATAATATCCTATCTGACTAAGCCAATTTTTTAAACTCATTACATCTTTAAACGAGTTGATTTCTATTTTATCCTTTACCGAAAAGAAGAAATAGTATGTCTTTCCTATAAACATAGATATCATAATAAAACCAAACATCTCATGTATGCCTCTAAACTCGGCATTTAAAAAGTTTGTAGGCTCTGCATTTACTGCAGGAATTATAAAAGGAACAGAGAGATAAAATCCTGTTACCGTTAATATAATTATACTAAACACCCTAATCCAATGGTGCCATCTATAAAACGAAGTAAACTCAAGTTCTCTTTCAATGGTTTCATCAACATGATTAAGAGAATTTTTTTCTAATGTATCAACACTTTGCATAATGACTCCCTTAAATAGTACATCCGCCGTAAAGCGGGTCTATTTTATACTGACTTAGTGTCTTGCCTTTTGTATCCATTACATGTACTGCACATGCTATACACGGGTCATAAGAGTGAATGATTCTGATTATCTCAAGCGGCTGAGTTAAATCCTCTATCTTCAAACCTATTAAGTCGGCTTCATAAGGTCCTTTTGCACCTTTTGAATCCATCGGTCCCGCATTCCAAGTTGATGGTACTACGGCTTGATAGTTTTCGACAACTCCGTTTTTAATTCTTATCCAGTGGCTTAACATCCCGCGCGGAACATCGCCTATTCCTCTGCCTTTATACTCTTTATCTTTATCGATAACATAAGTAGCACAAGTCTCTTGATCTACTTTAAGATTTTCTATCAAATTATTAAAAGCCACTAACGCATTATCGGCAACAAGTTTTGCTTGAAGCATACGCCCTGCCGTTCTTCCTAATGTCGAAAAAAGAGCTGCTGCAGGAACACCTGTTTTAGCTAAGAACTCATTTACGACTGCTTCTACTTTTTTGTTCCCTTTTGCATAACCGACTAAAATTGACGCAAGAGGACCTACTTCCATAGGTTCGCCGTTATATCTAGGCGATTTTATCCAGCTGTACTTCTCTTTTTCATTAATCATTTTAGAGTCTATCATTTTACCATCAGGTCCGACTGATTGACCGTCTATAAAACCCGTATAGTTTGGATTTGTTGTTCCATCATAAGGGTGTTGCGGAGCATCGTCTTTGTACCAAGAGTGAGTAGCTTCTTCCGTTATTTTATCTTCATCAATTTCAAAAACCTTGCTCAAATCTGCGTTCATAATTATTCCGCTATCAAAGAGGTACTCCTCTCTTCCTATCATAAACTCTCTGTGTGCCATAAAGTTTTTAACACCCATAGGCTTCATAACAGAAGGTTCGGTTTTATACATCTCTGCCGCCATTACTATATCCGCGTAATAAGCATTATTTACAAAATCTGCAATTGCTTGATATTTAACTAAATATTCACCCATTCTAGCTGGATTTAAAATATCCATTACACATGTAACCCCGCCGACTGCCAAACTTTGCGGATGCGGCTGTTTAGCCCCAAATACCGCCATCATTTGCGCTGCCGTTCTTTGAATCTCTAATGCTTTTAAATAGTGTGAAAGTGCTATTAAGTTTTGTTCAGGCGTAAACTTAAATGTTTTATGTCCCCAATACGCATTTGCAAAAGGCCCAAGACCTTGAGGATTTTTAGCAAATTTTGCCACTTTTTCTTTTACTTTTTTTAGCTCATTTTCGCCTGTTCCTATAGGATTGTCACTATATTTAAAAGCTAGTTTACTTGCCTTTGCTTCATCGGCTGAGAGTGCCGAGACGATATCAACCCAATCAACGCCGTGCAGATGATAAAAATGGACAACATGGTCATGTAAAAACAGAGCCGCATTCATAAGCGTTCTTACAAGCTCTGCATTATATGGAATTTTTATCCCGAGTGCATCTTCTACCGCAATAGTACTTTTTAGATAGTGCGAGTAGGTACAAACACCGCAGATTCTCTGCATCATTAGCGGTATATTTCTCGGGTCTCTACCTTTTGCTATTACCTCTAATCCTCTCCAAAGCGTAGAGGATACAAAAGCATCTTGCACAACTCCGTCATCTCCGACAATAACTTCAGCTCTTAAATGTCCTTCTATTCTTGTTATGGGATCTACTATTACTCTTTTTGACATTGCAAACTCCTTATTCTTTTGGTTTTTTGATTAATGATATAGCGGCATGTGCAGCTATACCGACTGCAGTAACGGTTAGAATCCCAACCCCTATTTTGTCTGCCGTTGCATCAGAGCCTAAGCCGCCAAAAGCCGTGTGATAAAGTCTGTCTCCGAGAGGTTCGTGAACGATTCCCATTTTGTCCCAAAAGTCAGGTTCGCTACATCCCATACAGCCATGACCTGCTTGAACCGGCCAAGACGTGCCTTGATTAAACTTCTGTTTTGAACAGTTGTTAAACGTATATGGTCCTTTACATCCTACCTTATATAAACAGTAACCGTCTTTTGCACCTTCATCACCGAACTGCTCGACAAATTCGCCTGCATCAAAACGCCCTCTTCTCTCGCAAGCGTCGTGAATTCTAAGCCCGTAAGCCCATTTTGGTCTGTTAAAAACATCAAGTGCGGGAAGAGTTCCGTAAAGAATAAAGTGCAGAAGTGTTCCGACAATATTGCTCTCACTAGGTGGACAACCCGGAACATTTATAACAGGTTTGTCTGTGACATTGCTAAGTGCCGTTGCATTTGTAGGATTTGGATATGCGGCTTGAACACCGCCAAAAGATGAACAAGAGCCGATAGCAAAGATAGCGGCTGCATTTTCTGAAGCCTCTTTTGCACTCTGCTCTCCCGTTTTGCCGTGTGCGCCTATTGTTAAAAAATAGTCGCTTTGACCGTGAGGGATACCGCCCTCAACCATTAATATATATCTTCCTTTATATTTCTCCATAGCATGTTCAAGATTATGTTCAGCTTGCCAACCGGCCGCCGCCATAATCGTTTCATGATACTCCAGTGAAATATAGTCAAATATAAGACTATCTATACTAGGCGTTGAAGAACGTAGTAGTGACTCACTACACCCCGTACACTCCGCCATATGCAGCCAAACCAAAGGAAGCCTATCGGCTAATTCCGCTGCTTTTGCAACAAGAGGAGTAAAATTAGCAGGCAACATAAGCATTGATGCCATTGCTCCCGCCCACCCCATAAACTCTCTTCTTGAAAAACCCTTCTCTTCAATAAGTTTTGATATTGACACTTTATCGTCAAGTTTAGGTAAATTTGACAACTCGTCTAGTCTTGAAGACAACTTGTTAAACAGACTGTTATTTTTCATAATACACTCCCTTACTTTTAGCTATATTCACAAATGAATGTTCATTCAACAATGATATATGAAAATTACTTAAAGTAAATTTAATATATCGATAAATAACTATTATTTATATAAATATACTCTTATTTGCTTAAAAAATGATTAGGAAGTAAAGCAATATCGGACTGCCACGTCGTTTCAATACTCACAGTGACTATGTCTTGTCATTGCGAGTGCAGCGAAGCAATCTATTATTTTGCTATTTCAGTGAGTAGTGCAAACGGAGCAGACATCAAATGATTTAAAAACAAGTTCGGCGGTTTTAACATCGTCTAAACCAACCATTGCTTTTTGCGAAACTCCCTGCTTTTCTTTTGTTCCGCCGCTTAGGTTCCACTGTGTCGGCGTGATAATCTCATAGTTTTTTATAATACCCTCTTCAATCTCAACTTTATGGATAAGCGTTCCGCGCGCCGCTTCAACGGCTGAGTAGCCGATAGAGTTTAGTTTTGATATATCCATGGACGGCTCAATGTATGAGGGTTCGTTTAAATCCAAATTATCAATCAACTTTTTTGAGTGCTCTAACAATTTAGATATCTCACATACTCTTGCCAATATTCTGCTAAATATACTATCTCCGTACTTTTTATGGGCATCTGCTATTAGCTGGTTTTTGTTTATCATAGCGCGAGCTAGAGGTCCTACTTCGTAATATTCATCTTTAAAACTTACATTTTTAGCAAAAGATGAAGCAATATCAGACTCTTTTACATGTTCTAATGAAATATTATGGCTTACTTTTGTCTTTAGCGATTTGCCCTTTTTAAAGTAGCTGTTCTGCCCAAAAGAGATAAATCTGTCATAGCTTTTTCCATGTCCTAACAAATTCATTTTTTTTATCTCTCTTAATATATCAGGCAAATCTCCCTCATAATCCAAAAGAGCGTCTGCATCTTTACATGTTAAAAAAGTTTTACTATCCGTTTTTACCAGATTATCTTCTACAAACTTGGAAGTCTGAGATATATAGTGCTGCAGTTTTATGATATCCATATGTGTTATCTCACAGACTACTCCGCCTACAATTGCATAAGAGGTATGCGGATACTGACCGCCGAATACGGCAATTGCTTTTGCCATAAGCTGAGACGGGTACGTTGCTTTTAGTATTTCTTGTTTTTTTCCAAAGAGCGGGAAAAGAGTGAGATAAAACCATTTAAAGTGATTTTGGATAAGTTCAAAATTAAGCGTTAGCTCCCTTATGCTCTTTGCTTTATTTGAAAGTTCTAAATTTTCATAACAGCTCTCTAGCGCCTGTACGGTTGCTATGAGATGAGCATGACCGCATATTCCGCAGACTCTGGGGTTTATAACAAGCGCATCAAAAGCATTTTTGCCTTTTAAAATATTTTCGATATTTCTAGTTGACATAAATTCAATATCAACAAAATCAATCTTGCCCTCTTTAAAATTAAAGTTTAGTTTTGCTTCGCCTTCTATCTTCTCTATTAGTTTAATCATCTATCAACTTCTTTTCTAGTCTATCTATCTTAAACGCTTTAGTGATACCTGCTAGTGTTAGATAAACTCTTTTTCCTACACCGACGGGAAGATTTTCCGGTATAGCCATATTTTTTTTCGTGCTAAAGAGGTTTCGTTTTGGAAATGTAGGTTCGGTACAACCCATGCACGATAGCCCCGCTCTTGTTTTTGAGTTTACCTCGTTCCAAAGTATTTTATTACAGCTTCCATGCGTAAACGGTGCTTGACAGCCGTGGTCGTAAAACATACACCCCTCTAGTTCTCCAAAACGGTGATTGTCAACTTTATACTCAAAATATTCGTTTCTGGTACAGCCGTTATGAACCGTGTAGGCATAGAACTCTTTTGGACGTAGAAAATTATCAAGTTTTAATGTAATACTCTTTTTTATTGCATAAAGAGTGTTTACCAAAACTTCCGGATGAACGGGACAGCCTGAAACGGATATTGTTTTATCACGCAGATATTGAAACTCCTTTAGCTGCTTATCTTGGTCGAAATGAAGACCTGACGTATTTTCATAACCGCTCTCTCTAAAGATTCCGCCAAAAGTAGCACATGTACCTACCGTAACTATTTTTTGGACTATTTTGGAATATTTTTCGATAATCTTTACAACAGAGACATCCGCTCTTTTAAACTCTTTTGAGATTGCGCCCTCAATAAGCAAAATATCACATGTAATCTCTTTTGAAACTATATCTTCAAGAGAATACTTTGAATCTATAACGGGATGATAGATAAATTCAAAATCCTCTAAAAACTGCTCCATAAACGGGTAGTTTAAAAACGAGTGGGTATTTCCGTTGCAGGCAATTGCGCTAAGCCACAGAACCTTCGTTTTTTTCATAACTACTCTGCACTTAGGGCTTTGTATATATTAAACGCTATATCGTCTATATAGTCGTTTAAATCTTTTGGCAAAATATTTTCGCCCTTTAAAAAAACCATACCGCCTAAATATCCCATAAACAGACCAAAAGCGCTGAAGAAATCCTGTTCTCTAAGGTCACCGCACTTAACGCCCTCTTCAAAATATATCATTATTTCCGTGACAAACTCGTTTACGCATATCATCCCCTCGCAACTATCTTTAAAAACTTCGCGGTTTGAGAGATATATTCTTAAAAAGTAGTCTATCATCTCAGGTTTTAAAGAGGCGGTTTTAAAATAAATTTCAACTATTTTTCTTGTTTTTTCTTTGGTTGATATCTCTTGTTCATTAATCTCTCTTAATTTGTTTCCCAAATAAGAAGATATATACTTTATAATCTCTTTTGCCAAAATATCTTTTGATTTAAAGTAGTTGTACATATTGCCGACACTCATCTTCAAAGATGCGGCAATATCAGGGATAGTAGTAGTATAAAATCCTTTTGAAGCAAAAAGCTCCAATGCCGCTTGCATTATGAGTTCTTTTTTATTCTCTTTTTTCTTAAGCAATTATCACTCCTGTGTCAAGAGGAAATTATACTATTATTAAACTATTCCAAATCTTTATAGCTCTCTATATTTGTATTTTTTAAATTAAAATGTTTATGTTCGCAATGAAGATTATTCTTTTTAAGCAACTCAATAGCGTTTATTTTATCTATATCTATATCTTGATGTTCATGCTTTAAGAGTACAAAATCATCACCGAAAATACGAATAATCTTAAACTCTTTAAATTCTGATTTTAAATAATCTGCAAACTCTTTTAAAAAAACATCTCCCAAATCCCAACCGTTTTTTTTGTTATAAGCAGTGAAATTTCTTATGTAGAGTACATGCATACATATAAAAAGGTTTTCGTTTTTACTCTTATTTAATATAAAATCAAAATAGTCATGATTATAAAGATGTGTCAGTGAATCTTTATAGAAATAGGCAAAACGCGCATCATCTAAATATGTTTCTGCCTCTTGAGTAACGTTGTTATCGATTTGAACAGATTTGAAAACATTTACTGCTACATCTACGATATTTGGATCATAAAATATATGTTTTAATTTTTTAAGCTCCTCTATCGCTTCACTTTTGCTTTTTCTTGGTTTATATACTCTGCTAGTCGTCATTGCATCAAAAGAGTCGGCAACAGTCATGATTCTGGAAAAAAAAGGAATCTCTTCACCACTTAAAGCTCTAGGATAACCGCTTCCGTTGTAGTGCTCATGGTGAGAGTAAACAATATCTGCTAACTCTTTGTACATAGGGACATCGGAGAGAATTAAAAAACTCGCACTTACATGTTCTTTTATCAAATCATACTCTTCACTGCTAAGCTTTCCCGGTTTTAGAAGAATAGTATCCGGGGTAATAATTTTCCCTATATCATGAAGTATTCCTGCTTCATAAATTAAGTCACACTCCTTTTTGTCAAATCCCATAGCACATGCAATATCTCTTGAGTAAATAGCTACCCTTTCGCTATGTCCACCCGTATATGTATCGCGACCATCTATCATTTTTACAAAAGAGCGCATCATCTGTTTATAGTTTGAAACAAGTTCATTTTGCAGACTAAGTACTTTTTTTGTTCTCTTTTCTACCATCACTTCTAATTTTGTTTTATATATTTCATTTTGACGAAATGCTATGAGCTTATCTATAGATTGTTGAAGCATTTTTAAGATTTGCTCAATATTAATCGGTTTAATAATATAACCTGTAACTCCAAGCTTGATAGACTCTATTAGATACTCTGAATCTGTATAAGCGGATATTACGATTATCTCTTGTGTTTCATTGATTTTTCGGATCTCCCTTATCAACTCTAAACCGTTCATCTTTGGCATCTGAATATCTGTTAAAACGATATCATGTCTGTTTTGAAGATACTTTTCTAATCCCTCTTTGCCATCAGATACCACATCTACATGTGTAAATATTTTATTTAAAAAAACACTCATCTCTTCGCATAGTTTTTGCTCATCCTCAATATATAAAACAGAGATATTTTTTGCCTTTTCTTTTACTGAACTTACTAATTCACTAAATTCATTTAACATCGTTATATCCCCTTCTCTTTAGGTAATCTAACTATAAAGCAGACGCCGTTTTTTATATTTAACACTTCTATAATCCCATAAAGATGCTCTTCAACAATCATCTTACTCATATAAAGCCCTAAACCAGTTCCCGTCTTTTCATCTTTGGTAGTAAAGTACGGATCAAATATTTTTGAGATTATATCTTTTTGGATATTACCGCCGTTGTTACATATTTTTGTATTAACATGCTCTTCATCATCATATACACTTATCTCTATTGATGCATCATTGACTTTTTTATATATTAATGCGTCCTTAGCATTGTTGATTATATTGACAAATACTTGCATAAGTTCTCTTGGATAACCGTTTATTTGAGTTTGTGACTGATAATGCGTATTTATTTTTATACTATTATTTTTAAGACTATCTTTAACAATAGATAATGTTTCATCAATAACATCTTTCATCTTAATTTTTGAAACACTCTTGTCCGGTTTAAAAAAATTTCTAAAATCATCAATTGTTTTTGAGAGATGCTCTGTCTGTTCAAGAATATCTTTAGAATAAGTCTCAATTTTGCTTGCATCAAAACTTCCAAGAGCAGCATCAAGAAGTATATTATTTGCTATCATAGATACTATACTTATAGGCTGCCTCCACTGATGAGCTATCATCCCTATCATTTCACCCATTGCCGCATGGCGTGATTGAGCTATCATAATTTTATTTTTTTGCTCTAACTCTAAAAGAGACTTTTCTCTTTGTGTTACGTCTTCATGAGTAATTACTATATTTTCAACACCGCCTTGTGAGTCTTTAAGAGGATAAATGCGCGTATTTAAAATGCGTACTCTCCCCTTTCCTGCAGCTTCCGTGTCTCCAGTAGAATCAAATTCATACAGAGGAACGCTTACGCTCTCTCCTGCGTAAGCTCTTTTTATATACTCTAAAAGTCCTGTTGTCTCAACCTCTTTACTTTTAAAAAGATTAAACTTATGAAGCGTCAGACTTGCAGGAAATCCCCATAAAACTTCATAAGCATGATTAACATCTATCTGAAAGCCGTCCAAATCATAAACTTCTATTACAGAAGGAGACTCTTTCATCAACTGCTTAAAGCGTTTTTGACTCTCGATTAGAGCTTCTTCCGACTCTTTTTGCTTTGTTACATCAACAGAATTTCCGACAAGACCGATTATCTCTTCATTATGACTTAAAAGCGGGGACTTAGTAGTAAGCAGATAAACTTTTTTTCCATCAGGGTAAGTTACCCACTCATAATTTAATTTTGGAGTTTTATCGGCAAATATTGCCTCATCGTGTCGGCGAAAAAAATCTGCAGACTCTTTATCTAGGATATCATAATCACTTTTACCGATAATCTCATTTTTTGATTTTCCAATAAAACGCTCAAAAGCTCTGTTACATGTTATGTAGCTAAAGTTCCTATCTTTTACGAAAAGCAAATTTTCAAGACTGTTGATTGTATTGTCGTAAAGCTCTTTTAAATCAAGTATGTTTTTTTCTATTTCAATATTGTTTAGGGCATAAGCGATATCTCCTGCAACTTCTTCTAAAAGTAACAATTCATCACTGTAGTTAAAAAACTCTTTATCAATGCGGAGTGTTAAATAACCAAAATTTTTATTTTCATATTTTAGTTCTATATCAAAAGCACTTTTCTCGTTATATGTATCTTTTAAAGGGCACCCTTCACAGTACTCTTTTGGATTTTCTATAAAAGAAAAAGTGTTTCCTTTTTGAACTGTTTTTGCTATACAATGAGGCGTCCAACCATTTTTTATTTTATCTTGAAATAAAATAAAATCTTCTGTTTTATCTGAGCTTACAATATATTCACTTTGTTTAGAACTGTCATACAGTATCATACAAGCATTATGGAACACATGCTTTGAAGCTAAAATATCACAACACTCCTGAATAAGTTTTTCTCTATTTTTCTCTCTTACTATAAGCTGATTTACATCTCTTATGACAGACAAAACACCTCTTAAATGCTCATTTTTATACATGTAATTTGAAATTCTGTTTATAGTGTAGTATGCAATAACTCCAAAAAGCAGCAAAAACAAAATAATTGCTAAAACAGTTACTGCTTCTAACTTCTCAAATGTAAAGTCGGATTCATTTTTAAAATTGAAGGCTTTGTTTTTTGCATACATATAGATATTATTAACTGAATTTTCCAGTTTTAATATCTGTTTTTCATTTTTATCTTTAATGATAGCTATTGATTCATCTATCTTAGCGTTTTTTGCAAGTGAGGCTATTTCATCACTACTTTCTTGCAATTCGTTAAATATCTTTTGGGTTTGTTCTTGTAGTTTTAAACCCTCTTCTCCAAGTATATTTTCTTTAATAATTTTTAGATTTTCATAAGCACTCTTCTTATGTTCATCAATATCTTTTAAAAGGTATATCAACTCATCTTGTGATGACATAAAAACTATATCTTTTGTATCTTCATGAATTTTATATACGTCTAATTGAAGTAAAAGCGCAGCATTTGAGACTTTTAGAGGATGTTCATATATGGCAGAAGTCACTCTCTTCATTGTGTTTATATCGTATAAACTAAAAGCTCTCAGAACTATGACAGATATCGCAAGAAATAAAAAAGCAAAAATGATAATATATATCTCTTTTTTAGCTTCTTTTATTTTTTCCATAACATACTCCCCCCACATCTAAAACAATACATAAGTATAAAACATGGAATTTTTTTATTATCAACACCCTAAAAACGACTTTTGACTCATTTTATATCAATATCTATTTAATATAACTTAATTTTATATGTTAAACTATATTTACTAAACCACCCTTTTTGCTTCATAAAATTTTCTCAGCCATCTGTCAAACGGGCTTATAAGTCTATATATAACGGGAACTATAAGAAGCGTCAAAATCATAGAGCTTAAAAGTCCGCCGATAATAGAGATAGCCATCGGTGCTTTTGTCTCACTTCCTAAACCTGTGCCTAATGCAAGAGGAAGCATCGCAAAAACCATAGCGATAGTTGTCATCAAAATAGGTCTAAGTCTTTTCTCCCCTGCTTCTATAAGAGCTTCATCGGCACTTTTTCCCTTTGCAATAGCATTGTTTGCAAAGTCAACAAGCAATACGGCATTTTTTCCTACCATCCCCATAAGAAGCATAAAGCCTATCATGACAAACAAGCTAAACTGAAGCCCTGACATGTAAAGAGCGAGCATAACCCCTATGATACTAAGAGGAAGCGAAACCATAATGATAATAGGCTGAATAAGCGACTCATATAAAATCGCCAAAATAATAAACATCAAAATTACTGACAGACCGATTGCCGCGCTAAAAGCTTGACCTGTTTTTACCATCTCTTCGGCAAAACCCGTAAATCTGTAAACAACACTCTTTGGCAAAAGCTCATCAATCTTTGCTTTTGTGTAACCTACAGCTCCGCCTAAATCAAGCCCAAACAAGTCGGCATAGATTGTCACTTGTCGCTGTCTGTCAAAGTGGTTTATTGTTGCTAGAGTTTGACCTTTTTTAAACTCTACCAAACCATCAAGATAGACCAGATCGCCGTTAGCGGCTCTTAGTTGAAGCTTTTTAATATCTTCAACACTCACTCTGTTTTTATCGTCAAATCTGAGCGTAATGTTATACTGCTTACCGTTTTGCTCAAAGTATGAAATCTCCAGATCACTTGAAAACGCAATAGATATCGCCTCTGCGATTTGAGATGCACTTATGCCTAGCCTTGAAGCATTCTCTCTTAAAATATTTATCTCAATCTGAGGTTTCGGGTCGTCTAAGTTTGTATCGATATCCGCAAAACCTTTTTTCTTAGCCAAATATTCGGTGAGATTTTTCTTTGCACTCATCAAGTCTTCAAATGAATCGGACTTTAAAACTATTTGATAAGGTACGCTTACTCCGGTACCTTTTATGTTTGGAATAGCAGAAGCCGTTATAAACATATCTTTTTTATACGGTACGAGAGCCTCTCTAAACTCTTGAATAATCTGCTCTTGATTTAACGCCCTTTGCGTTTTTTCTGTAAGCTTCACATATATCAAAGATTTATGCTTCTCCTGAGATGTGTTGTAACCTACGCTCAGAGTCGTGTATTCAACATTTGGATTTTTTCTAACCAAATCCTCTATCACTTTAGACTTTTTTATCATCTCTTCTAGTGAAATTGCCGAATCTGCTTTTATCTTTATCTCAAACTCTGCTTTATCCTCTTTTGGTATAAAATCCATACCTATTTTCGGAAATAGACTAAGTGAAGCAAAAAATATTATAAAAACTAAAATAATGGTTATATATTTAAACCTAAGAACTACTTTTAAAGTCGCTTCATATATCTTCTCTAAAAGTTTAAAGAAAGGCTCCGTTAGATTGTAAAATCTGCTCTCATCTTTTTTCAAGGTTCTAGCACTCAAACTCGGTATAAAACTAAGAGCAATTGAGTAAGAGATAATGATGGCAAAACCGACGGTCATAGCAAAACTCTCAAAAAACTTTCCTACTATTCCGCTCATAAACGAAACCGGGATAAAAACGGCTAAGAGCATTGCGGAAATTGCCAAAATGGTAAATGCCATCTCTTTTGTTCCCTCATAAGCCGCTTCAAACTTGCTCATTCCCTCTTCCATCTTTTTATAGATATTTTCAATGACGACTATTGCATCGTCGATTATTATACCAATTGCCAATGTAAGTCCGATAAGAGTCATTTTGTTCAAATCAAACCCCATGTAGTTCATAAGTGCAAACGTACCCATTATCGAAGATGGGATAGAGAGTGCCGAAACTAAAGTGATAGTAATATTTCTTAAAAAAACAAACACTATAATTGCCGCAAGTATCGCACCGTAAATCAAATCAAACTCGACATCGGTTAAAGAATGGATAATAAAAGGAGATGTATCGTTTAAAAGAATCACGTCATACTTCTCTCCTGCTAAACCCTGAAGTTCCGGAACAACCTTTTTTACTCGCTCTATAATATCAATCGTATTAGTTCCCGAAATCTTTTGAACTTCAAGCATTACACCTTCAACGCCGTTAAACGAAGCATAACTTTTGGCATCGCTTAGAGAATCTTCTACTCTTGCTACGTCTTTTAGTCTCAGCCCCTCTTTTATCTTTATATTTTCAAGTTCTTCTATACTTAAAGCATCGGCTTTTGTCTTTAGCGTAAACTCCTCTGTTTGCGAGATTAGCTTTCCGCCGCCGATTTTTACATTCTCATTTTCTACAATTGAGTTTATCTCTCTGATAGTTATGCCGTATTTATTTAGAGCATTGATATCGGGAAATATTTTTATCTCTCTGTCTTTATAACCGACAATATTTATAGCGCCGACATCGTTGATTTTTTGTATGGTAGGTTTTACCTTCTCATCCGCAAATAGCATAAGATTATTGATACTGTCGCCTTTTGCGGTTAAAAAGAGATTTATAACCGGTGCTCCGCCTATATCTAGTTTGCTTACAAGCGGAGAGTCTGCATCTTTTGGCAGTTTAACGGCTGAAACTTTATCTCTGACGTCATTTGTCGCCTCATCGATATTACGCTCCAAAAAGAACTTAACCATGACTATGCTAACACCCTCGCTACTTGAAGAGGTAATACTGTCAACTCCGCCGATTCTTGAAATCGCCTCTTCTATTTTATCGGTTACTTGCGACTCTATAGTAGTTGATTCTGCACCTGCATAGGTCGTCTGTACCGTAACTATCGGAAAGTCAACGTTTGGGTAGAGTGCCGAGGGCATTGATTTGAAGCTCATATATCCAAATACTACCAATGTAATTACATACATCAAGGTCGATATTGGTCTGTTTATAGCTAATTTATACATGTTGCTTACTCTTTAGCGGGTACATGTATATACCCCTCGCCAAATAATCCGACAATAAAATCATTAGCTTTTACCTCAGCATTTAGCTTTCTGTTTGTGTCATTTACATGTGGATATATTTTTGTTATTACACCCTCATACTCTTTCTTATCGCCGTCAACTCTGTATTTGAATTTTTGATTAATCTGAACTTTTTGCCAATTTTTTTGATCAAAATCTAAAAGCAGTTTTCTCTCACTTAAACTCTGAATCTTAAAAATAGTTCTAAGCATCATTCCGCTCACAACATCACCCTCTTCTACGATTTTCTCAAAAATCACTCCATCAAACGGTGCATAAAGAACGGTTTTTTCATAGAGTGCTTCTTGATAAGAGAGATTTGCTTCTGCCTCTACAAGAGCGGCTTTTGCACTCTCGTAATTTTGTGCATATTTATCAAACAGAGCTTGGTCTATAAGATGTTTAATTATCTCTTGTCTCTCATAATCTTTTTTGGCAAACTTCATGGCAACTTTTGCTCTCTCTAGTGATGCTTTTGCAATGTTGAGTGAAGCCTTTTTATCGTCATTATAAAGTTCTGCGAGCCTGTCGCCTTTTTTTACCCTGCTTGATACATCTACATGTACTTTTTTAACAACACCGCTAGCATCAAATGCTAAATTTGCGCTTTTAATTGCTTCTATATGAAAGTTTGCATAAATATCCTCTGCACCAAGCATCAAAACCAAACTCATTAACCCTATAATTATTTTCTTCATTTTATATACTCCGTTAAATTTTTTCCGCTGTAATAGTAGTACATTGCATAAGCCGTCTCTAACTCATTAAGTGATGATTCATATAGTGCATCTGCTTTTGTTTTTGATGTCAACGCATCCAAATATATTACATAATCTACTATGCCAGCTTTATACTTCTCATTAATCGTTTTAAATGCACTTGAAGCCGCAGTTAATGCACTCAAAGCACTTTTAATTTTTACTTTGCTTGTTTGAATTCTAAAAAGAGCAATCTCTTGCTGCATCTTCTGCTCTTTTAACATGTAAGATATCTCACTCTTTAGAGCTTGAGCATTTATCTGCACCGCCTCTTTTGACTTGCTTATCGTCCCAAAATCAAAAAGTCTCATATTTGCACTAAGCAGGATTTTGTTTTGATTATCCAGCCCTTTTGGATGTAGTGCGTCAGCTCTGTCATATCCGTACAAGCTGTATGTATCTTCTACTCTTATCTGCGGATAGTACGCACTCTCTATAGATTTTGAACTGCTTATTAAGGCACTCTCTTTTGCCATTAAAGAGTTGATTGCATCTCTATTTTCTAAACTCTCATCAATTGACTCTTTAAAATTTGAATCATCCAAAGTTTCAATTTTTTTACCTACTTTTAGCTCTAAGGATTTTATGGTTGCCAAAATATCAAGTTTTAATGACTCAATATCATAAATATTCGTATCACTTGCCGCTTGAAGTCTGTCAATGTCATCTTTTGTAGCAAGTTTGGCTTCAAAATATTTTTTTATACGTTCTAGTTGCTCTTGCAGAGATTTTCCCGCGTCCTCTTTTGCTCTTAGAGAAGCCTGCAGATTTTTAACCATGTAAAAATCTTCTGTTATCTCAAGTGCGAGAGATTTTCTTATCTCTTTTACATCATGCTCGCTAGCTCTGTATGAGTATCTTGCCTCTTCAAGCAGAGATGATTTTTTACCGCCGTCATATATATCAAAACCGACTTTTGCATAACCGCTGTAAATATCTCCCGCTTGAGTAGCTGTTTTATCTTGAAGACTTTGATAGTAACCTCCGACATCAATCGTAGGAAGATACGCACTCTCTTTTGAGTCGATATTTTTACTCTGTGCGTCTTTGTTTAGAGTTTTTGCAACAACCAAATCACTACGCAGCTGTGCATACTCAATAAGCGATTTTAAATTCTGAGCAAAAATAAATGCAGGTATAACCAACAATAGTAACTTTTTCATTTCTTAACCTCTATAAATTCAAATAAGGCATCTATATTGTTATATATCTCATCTTTTAGATTATCAATACTGTTTGTAACTTCGCTGTTTATAAACATCCCCTCAGCCATTACAAAAAGCCCTCTTGCAAATCTACTCGACTCTTTTATAAGTTCGCCTTTGTCTATACCCTCTTGTATAATCTTCTCAAACCAGCGAAAATAACCGTTTGAACACTCAGTTTGAAACGCTATCATCTCTTTGTTTGGATTACTCAACGAAATTGATATAAACTCCTTATAAAGTTCTCTTAACTCTATATCTTCATCACAATAAAAAAACTTACTAAAAAGTTTTATTTTATCTTTTGTAACACTTATCTCAGACAACTGCTTCTCTTTTATGATATTTCTCTCTTGCACCAAAATATTTACTATTTCAAAAACAATATCCTCTTTGTTTTTAAAATACTCATATATCGTTCCCTTTCCAACTCCTGCCGTTTTAGCGATTTGAGATATTGTTAAGTTGCTTATTCCATTTCTAAAAATGAGTTCTTTGCACGAAAGAGCTATATCTTTTCTTTTTTGTACCTTATCTACTATTATTGCCATTTTTATATCCTGTTTTAAATGACCGACTATCAGTCAATCAAGAGAATTATAGATTTTATTAGCTTAGCTAAAGATTAAGAAGTACATGTAAGTTGAGATAACTCTCTTAAAAATAAGAGAGCTAAAATGGAGTTATTTTACGAGTGCAACAGCGTCTATTTCAACAAGTGCATTTTTTGGAAGAGTTTTTACGGCAACGGTTGAACGAGCTGGTTTATGAGAACCAAATATCTCTGCATATATCTCGTTTACAATTACGAAATCATCCATTGAGGCTAAAAAAATGGTTGTTTTTATGACACTATCCATTGAACTTCCTGCTTCTTCTAAAACTGCCTTTAAATTTTTAAGCACTTGATTTGTCTGAATAACTATATCATTTTCAAGCATTACACCCTCGGGTGTAAGTGCGATTTGACCCGATGTAAAGACCATACCGTTTGCCACAACAGCTTGTGAGTATGGACCGATTGCCGAAGGCGCTTTGTTTGTTTGAACGAATTTCATTTATAAATATCCTTTTGTTTATTTTAATTCTTTTGTCTCTTTTACTTCATCTAAAAGTTCATAAAACCCTTCAATGCTTCTTGAACCGATTGTCGTGTATATTATTTTACCTTCACTTGTTAAAAAGTAGTGTCTTGGAACAGGTTTTGTCTCAAATTTCTTAGGAATATCATCAATATCTCTTGATAGATACAAAAGAACATAATCTTTTTTCAACCTTCTTAAAACCTCATCTTTTGCCAAAACTTCTTTTTCAAATCTCTCACAATATTTACAATACTCTGAACCTAAAAATAGATAAACCCCTTTTTTGGTTTTTTTTGCCTCTGCCAAAGCCGCTTCATAATCGCTAGGCCAGTCAAAACCAGCACTCAAACTAGAAATCAGTGCTATTATCAGTACCAAATATCTCACTTTTTTATCTCCATGTAGTTATTAGATTTTTAAAAACTTCGCAAAGGTTCTCGACCTCTTTTATTGAAGTTCTCTCATTTATCGCGTGAATTGTATCATTTATCACACCAAATTCTATAACATCTATACCTAAAGGAGCTATATATCTTGCATCAGAAGTTCCGCCTGCCGTTGAGTGTTTTGGCTTAATTCCCGTTACTTTTTCTATAGAAGCATCGATATTTCTTACAAGTTTTGTATCGGTCTGAGTTCTAAAAGGGTATGAGCCTTGAGTAAGGCGCAGTTCATAATCAAGCCCTTCAAGATTTTTTTCTACAAACGCTCTAACCTCTTTTTGGGTTGTAAGAGTAGTGTTTCTGACGTTAAACATCATCTTTAGCTCGTTTGGCGTTACATTTGTAACCTGCATACCTGCTCTTATATCCGTTATTACAAACTTGCTCGGTGCAAAAAATTCATCTCCACTATCCAAATCAACTCCCGCCATATTTGCAAGTCTTGGAGCAATTAAGTTTACCGGATTTATAGATTTTTCGGGATATGCCGCATGTCCTTGTTTACCTTTAAGCGTGATATAGCCGTTGATAGAGCCACGTCTGCCGACCTTTATAGCATCTCCGAAAACCTCTTCACATGTAGGTTCTGCGACTATAACTGCATCGGGAAGAAGAGCGTTCTCTTTTAGATATTTTAGTACCTCAAGTGTGCCGTGAATTGCATCGCCCTCTTCATCTGAAGTAAGCAAAATTGAGAGTGTTCCTCTAAAACCCTCTGCCTCTTTTAGTGCTTGAACAAACGCCGCAACACCGCTTTTCATATCTTGTGTTCCGCGACCGTAGATATAACCGTCTCTCTCAAGCGCTTCATAAGGATTTGTGTCCCAACCGCCACCTGATGGAACCACATCTACATGTCCTGCAAAACAGAGGTGCTCGCCTTCGCCGAATTTTTTATACATGAAGAGATTTTTAACATCCTCTACGTCTATGCGAATAGCTTTAAAATCCGACAGATAACTCTCTATAAAATCTAAAATACCGCCGTCACTCGGTGTTTCGCTCTTTTGCTCTATAAGGTGTTTAAAAAGTTCTATCGTTCTCACTTGCCCAACTCTTTTACTATCTCTGAAATTCTTTTTATTCTGTTATCATCGTTTGGATGCGTAGAAAAAAACTCAGGCTGAGACTTGCCTTTAACCTCTTTCATATTCTCCCAAAAATGCACCGCTTCATTAATATTGTATCCTGCTTGTTTCATCAAATAGACCCCTATAGCATCTGCCTCATACTCATGACTTCTACTGTATGGCAGCATAATTCCTAGCTGAGTACCATAACCGTAAGCCATATTAAAAGCATCAGAGTATCCCGGAGCGGTTGCGCCTATTATTATATTGCCCAAAGTTTGAATTCCGCTCGATATCTGTTGATGGCTCATTCTCTCCGCGCCGTGTCTTGCAAGTGCATGAGCTATCTCATGTGACATAACGGTTGCCAATTGGTCATCATTTTTTGCAATACCTAATATTCCCGTATAAACGACTACTTTACCTCCGGGCAAACAAAAAGCGTTTATCTGTTTATCCTCTACGAGATTGAATTCCCACTCAAAATCAGCTCTATCTGCCGCTTTTGCTATCTTCGCTCCTATGCTTTTTACCCTAGCAGTTTGGACTTTATCGCCGCTAATTTTCGCTGTTTTAAGAAACTCTCTGTAACTACTTTCCCCTAATGTCTTCTCTTCATTCGGTGACATAAAAATCATCTGTTCTCTGCCGGTAATGGGCGTTTTGCTCAAACAGCCGACAAATAAAAATGCAACCATTACCAGATATATTTTACTCATAACTACTCCTTTGTTATCTTAAATTACCAATCATCAAGAACAAAACCATTTATTTGCGGCTCTTCAACTATCTTGTTTTTTACTTTACTTATCTGCTCTTCGTAAGTTAGTTCCAACCCTTTTGAAGTCATAACAAAGCCACCGACTCTTATCTTACCATCATGTATTGCCTTATGATGCTCCCTGCATAAGGGAATAAGATTATGTTTACTGTCTTTGTGAAAATGTCCTATAAAACCGCTCTCATCGGCTAACGATTTATGATTTATATGATGCACATCTTCTGCCATATCTCCGCATATTACGCATTTTGTTACGTAAAGCTCTTTGTTATATTTACTTGTTTTTTTCTTTACAAGCAGTTCTAATTCGTCAAAATCACGTGCAAGTCGTTTGCGGATTTTATTTGCAGTATCTAAAAAATCACTGTCCATGTGAAGAGATTTTGCAAATTCAAGCCCGTAAATACTGCTTCCGCTTCCATTTTGAAGAACTCTATTAAAGAGAAGTTTATCCTCAAGCTCATCATACTCAACACTTAAATGCAAATCTACAACATTTTTTAAAACTCTTATCTCTTTCATGGTAGAGAGTTGGTGCAAATGCGTAGCAAAGAGAAAGATTGAGCGAAGACGTGAGAGCTTTATAATAGCACTTGACACGATAGCTACACCAGAAAGCGTCTCTGTTCCATGACTTATCTCATCACCGAGTATTAGTGAACGAACTGTTGCACGGTTAAAAATATTTTTCAGTTCTAACATCTCCACCGCAAAAGTAGAAAGCCCTTTTGCAAGATTATCTCTTGATACTATTCTGGTAAAGAGAGAATCAAAGAGAGAAAATTTCATAACGGCAGCACTGACAAAAAAGCCTGATTGCGCCATTAATGTAGCAAGTCCTATACTCTTCATTAGCGACGATTTCCCGCTAGAATTTATCCCGTAAAGTAGCACTCCGTTTATCTCATGCCCGTCATGCACATTAACATCAAGCATAACCGTCTTTGGGTGCGGCAAATCCATATAATCACGATTTCCCATGACGATATCGTTTGGAACATATATACCGCTTCCGGTTTGAATCTCAATTAGAGGATGACGAAGCTGCATTATCTGCATAAAATTTTCATCGCTTTTAACATCTATTATCATAGGTCTTGAGTGTTTATATTCTTGTGCAACTTTTGATGAGCTGACACCGACATCCAAATCCGCTACGTAAGAAATTATGCGGTCAAAAAGAAGCGAATATCTTCTCTCGTAAACCTCTTGAAGTGCTATATATCTCTCTTTAGCCAAAGAGACTATCTTACGGCGATTTTTCATAATATTGTCTGATAGCGTATCGGTAAAAGCAGATGTTATTTTTACGCTGTTTGTCAGTTTTTTTACTGCAAAATCTTTAAAATCCTCACGTTTGGAGAACTCCGTTTCTATCATAGAAAATCTATTTTTACTAAGAGATATGTAGTATCCCTCTTTTTCCAAAAGTCCAAGTGTTACCAATGAGTTTGTGCTAGACGAATTTGACGACTCAAGCAAAGTCTCTATTTTTGACATGATATCTTCAAAAACTATAAGCATAGTAGAGTTTTCTTTTACTAAAGTGTCTATCGCTTCATCAACACCGCTCATTAAAAAATTCTCATCAATCGTCGCATTTGTAAAACGGCGAGAAACATCCAAGTCTATGCTTTTAGAGATATCTCGTAAAAACTCGTCAACTTCACTCTCGTGAAAGTGAATTTTTTGGATTTTATGTTTTTTTGCATACTGTATCAACTCTTTTATACTTAACATAGACTCATAAATATGATTCATCTCAAAAGGGTGGAGTCTTCCTAAATAGAGTCTTCGAGAGAGTCTTTGCAAATCATAAATTCCTCGCATTACCTCATCTAGATATCTTACATGTGATGAAACTCTCTCTATTAGGTTGTACCTTCTCTCAAGTTCATCTTTTTCAATAATAGGATTTAAAAGTCTCTCTTTTAAAAGTCTTCGCCCTATTGCTGTTGAACTTTTATCCAACATCTTTAAAAGAGTAAACTCCTTTTTGTCTTTTGAAATTACGCCCATCTGATCAAGTGCACTGTTGCCTAAATACATAAAACGGCGATTATCGATTATTTTAGGATAATTAAGCTTTTGTACAATGTGTATATCATGTTCTATTACAAAATGGATAAGTATAGCCAATGATTCCGTAATCATCGGGCTTCTCTCCAAATCCAGATGCTCTATAGGGGATAAAAGCGAGTGAATTTGATAGACTTGTCGAAAAAGCTCATTTTGAAACTCTACTCGAGGTCTTTGGTTATTTACGCTGTAATTGTAGTGTTCAGGAATCTCGAGATAGTGCATAGCGTGGCGTTGGTCTTCAACACCGTCTAAAAAAGTAACTACTATTTCTGAAGTACGATTTACATTTAAAAGATTAAAAATTTCATCAAGAGCGTAAGATGGGTCTTCACTCGTTCCATGACTCTCGTATAGCCATGTTTTCCCCGTCGTTACGTCAATGGCAGAGTAACCGACTACATATATATCTCTATGTTTATCAACTAAAATAGAGACTATATAGTTGTCATCGTTATCTATTACATAATCAAAATTTGTTCCCGGAGAGACTATTTGAGCTATATATCTGCTAATTTTTGGCGGATTGCCTTTTTGTTTTACTACTATAACCGTATATTTTTGTTCTGAAATAAGGCGGCTTAAATATCTGTCAAAAGATACGGCAGGAACACCGGCTAAGAGCGGATTTCTATCACTATTTTGCACTATATTTTTATTTTTTTTGGTAAGTTGTATGTTTAAAAGTTCTGCTATCTCTTTTGCTTTGCCTATTTGCATATCGTCGTTATTTACTTCATAGACCTCAAAAAAAGTGCCTATCTCCATAAAAACTACCGTATCGTTGCCGTATTTATCTTCAAAATATCTCTGTAGCTCAAAATATGTTTGAGTTAATAATTTATCTTTATTCTCTAAGATATCGCCTAGGTCTGATGCAAACATTAATTTCTTTTCTCTTATTTTTAAGCTTAGGATTATATCATATTAAAAAAAATTGCTTTATTTAAAGAGATTAAAAAAATTTTAGTGTATTAAAAGTAAACGTTATTTACCGTAAATACTTAAAAAATTTAAAATTTTGACAAATTTATGCTGTTTTTTTGGTACGATTACATATTAACAAAATAAAACTAGTAAAAAAGTTTAAGGATAAACGATGAATCTCAAACTAGCCCTACTTGCTTCCCCTGCCCTCTTACTTTGCCTAAATGCTTCCGAACTGATTCAACCAACCGATGAAAAAGAGTTCCCTTACATAAAGCCGGTAGCAGTTGAATATAAGATGATAGACTCCGACAAAGACGGTGTTTTTGACATTATGGATGAGTGTCCTAACACACCCGAAGGAACTGTTGTAAATACAAAAGGGTGTGAACAAGTTGTAGCACAGGCAATTGCACCGGCCGCTACACAAGGCGTTTGTGAGCCTGATTCCGACAAAGACGGGGTTTTTGACTCCAAAGATGAGTGTCCAAATACCCCTCCTGAAGTAATTGTCGATAGAAAAGGGTGTGAGATTGATTGTGATGAAGACGGAGTAGTTGATTCTAAAGATAAATGCCCTAGAACTCCAAAAGGGTTTAAAGTTGATATTGACGGTTGTCCTCTGACTGCAACATTAGAGGCTCATTTTCCGACTAACGAGTATGCAGTAACCGATGATATTATTAATGAGCTTAGAACTTTTGCACAATTTTTAAAAGACAACTCAGGCTATAAAGTTATCTTAAGCGGACATACTGATTCAAGCGGAGATGAAGAGAAAAACAAAATACTTTCTCAAAATCGCGCAAACTCAATCAGAGATGCACTAGTAAGCTTTGGTGTAGAGAGTAGCAGACTTATGCCTATAGGTAAAGCATCTACTCAGCCTGTAGCAGACAATGCAACCGTAGAAGGTCGTGCACAAAACCGCCGAACTGAAGTTGAATTAATTAGAAAGTAATTAGGAAAAAATATGAAAAAGATATCATTAGCACTATTAACAGCAGCATCTCTCTTGAGCGCGGAGGATTTAAGAACAACGGTAAGTGAAGTTTTATCGACAAACCCTATTATTTTAGAGAGATTGAAAAACTACAACTCTACAAAAGAGGATATTAAAATTGCAAAATCAGGATACTATCCAAAACTTGACCTCTCTTTAGGTGCCGGATATGAGCATACGGAACTAAATAATCGTCCTGCTACGCCTGATGGCTCTTTTGACTTTGGCGTATATGACAACTCTTTAACGTTTACTCAAAATATTTTTAAGGGTTTTGAGACCACCTATCAGGTAAAAGAGCATGAAAACAGAACCGTTGCAGCTGCTTATCACTATGTAGAAAGGGTTAACTCTACCGCTTTTGAGATGGTAAACGAGTACCTGCTTGTTTTAAAACAGAGAGAACTTCTTAAAAATGCACAAGAAAATATTGATATAAATAAGGAGATACTAGATAAGGTACAAAAGCTTTACGGCTCCGGACTTACTACCCTTTCTGAGGTTAATAAAATCCAATCATCTCTATCTCTTGCAACTTCAAATTATGTAGTTCAGGAAAATAATCTAAAAGATGCTCTGTTTAACTTTCATAAAGTATTTGGGAGACACATTGATATAGATAGTATGACTAAACCTGAGGCAAATTTTGAACTTCCAAAAAATATTGACGATGCTATACAATTTGCAATACAAAACAACCCTTCACTTCTTGTTAGCAAATATAATATAAAACTAGCACAAGCAACTCATCATAAAAAGAAATCTCCGTTTTATCCTCAGTTTGATATAGAAGTATCTCAAAACTATACTAAAAATCTCGGTGCATCCGAGGGTGAACGTAATCGATTTAAAGCAATGGCACTAGTTAAATATAATCTTTTTAACGGTTTTGCAGACGAAGCGGCACTTCAAAAAAGTATAAGCGAAGTTCATAAAGAAGTTCATATAAAAGATACTTTAAGACGAGAGACTATTGATGATTTAGCTCTATCTTGGGCAGCCGATGAGCAGCTTACAAAACAGATAGAACCTCTTCAAAAATATAAAGAGTACGCAGAGACTACTCTTAGCCTTTATAAGAAAGAGTATGATTTAGGAAGACGCTCACTTCTTGATTTACTTTCAGCTCAAAATGATTTTATCAACTCTGAATCACAAATTATTAATGCAGAGTATAGTCTTATCTATGCAAAGTACAGAATCCTTGATGCTTTAGGTACGTTAGTTACTACTATTATGGGCAATAACAGTGTTGATTATTCAAACGTAGGGTTGGTTATTAACTCTAATGTTGACTATTCACACTACAGTAGAGTTGATAAAGACTCAGCTGATTATGATGTTCCTACCGTAACTCTTGATCTAAATAAAACAGCTCCAAAAAATGACGATTCTCTTCCTATCTTCCTTGATAGAGATACGGACTTAATCGTTGATGACAGGGACATATGTAACAATTCACTTAATTATAAACTAAGAAGTATTTACGGTTGTGTTTATGATTATAAAGACACGCTACGCATAGAAAGATACAGCGGTTTCTTGTTTAAAGGAACAACGGCTACTATAACTCAAGAAGCCGAAGATAAGCTAGATGCTTTGGTTAAACAGATAAAGCCTTACGGTTTAGAGCATATAAAATTTGAGTTACTCGGCAATGTTGACGATGAGAAAATGTCAAAAGACGAAATGCGAGATTTATCACGCGAAAGAGCACATGTAGTAAGAGAAAAACTAATCAAGTCCGGTGCAAAAAAAGAGAATATTACGGTTTATGCTCTTTCGGATGAAGCCCCTATGTTTACAAACGGACTATATGAGAATGAAGGCGTTGACTTAAATAACCGCGTAGATATTGTTGTTAGAAAATTGATAAAAGATTCAGACTCTGACGGAGACGGTGTATTTGACTCTATGGATAAATGTCCTAACACTCCTAGAGGACATGTTGTAAATGCTCAAGGGTGTGAAGAGCAAAAGCCGCTAGACTCTGACGGTGACGGTGTATTTGATGAAATGGATGAGTGTCCAAATACTCCTAAAGGTCATGCGGTAAATAGCAGAGGATGTGAAGAGAAAAAACAGCCGCTAGACTCTGACGGTGACGGTGTATTTGATCCTCAAGACAAATGCCCGGGAACGCCTAAAGGATTTAAAGTAGATAGTGACGGATGTCCGTTATCTCTGACGCTACAGGTAAATTTTCCTACAGACGGTTATGATATATCAAACTCTCGTATGGATGACGTAGAGGCTTTCGCACTATTTTTAAAAGAGAACCCTAGCTATAAAAGAGCTATTATAAGAGGTCATACCGATTCATCGGGAGATGAAGAAAATAATAAAGTACTTTCACAAAATCGTGCGAATTCAGTTAAACAAGCACTTATAAACTATGGGGTAGCTACATCTAGGCTTATTGCTATAGGAAAAGGCTCTATAAATCCGCTTTCAAGCAATGAAACACCGGAAGGTCGTGCTCAAAACCGTCGTATAGATGTTGAATTGATTAAGTAATCAATTCGACTATTACAAACATTCGACACTATACTTTGTTTTATGGCACAAAAATTGCTATTATATATTGTTATATTAAGTAAATATAAACGATAATGTTTAATTCAAAACTATTAAAATAGATTTATTAAGCTAAGCTGGTTAAATATTTAAAAATTTTTTTCAAGGTTTTGTATGCTTCAAACTGAAGTTGATAATTTAAGAATGGATTCTTTGCTTGAGTGTTTGGTTTTATTTACCAAACTCTACCACAAGCCATTTTCTGCAGAAGCTCTTACCGCCGGACTTCCGATTGAACCGAAATCTGAATCTCCTGAACTTTTTTCTATAAATAAATCAAAAGGTCTTTTTTCGCGTGCTGCCGAAAAAGCAGGCTTAAAATCAAGCATATTAAAAAGACCGTTAGTTCAAATATCTCCTCTTCAACTGCCGATGATAATTTTACTATCAAATCAAGGTGCATGTATATTAGACAGCTTTAATCAAGACAAATCTGAAGCAAAAATCATAATGCCATCCGAAGAGGTAATTGAGCAGTGGGTTGATATTGACGTACTTGAAGATGAATACATTGGCTATGGATTTTTAATAAAAAAAGCCTTTGAACATACGGATGGAGAGAATCAAACATTAAATTTAAACCAAAAACATTGGTTTTGGAGTACTTTAAAATTATCCATTGGAACATATAAAGAAGTTTTATACGCTTCGCTATTAATTAATATATTTGTCTTAGCCTCACCTCTTTTTACTATGAACGTATATGACAGAGTTGTTCCAAACAATGCCATAGAGACTCTCTGGGTTTTTGCGATAGGTGTTATAGTCGTTATGGGGCTAGATACTTTTTTAAAGTTTACCAGAACTTATCTACTTGAAAATGCAGCTAAAAAAAGTGATATTATCATGTCATCGATAATATTTGAGAAAATATTAAATTTAAAAATGGCAAACCATCCTGCCTCTGTAGGTACGTTTGCAAGTAAATTAAAAGACTTTGACTCTATTAGAAGCTTTTTTACAAGTGCTACTATGGCCGTAGTAATCGATTTGCCGTTTACTGTTATCTTTTTATTTGTTATCGGCTATCTTGGAGGTGCTATAGTACTCATCCCGCTAATTAGTACTATACTAATTGTTTCATACGCTTTTTTTCTCAAAAGCGCACTTAAAAAAAGTATAAAAAACACACATGAAGCAAATGCAGATAAAAATTCTATATTGATTGAGACGCTCAATAATATAGAGACATTAAAAACCTTAGGGACTTTGGGTCAAGTTCAGTGGAAATGGGAAGAAGCAAGCGGAGAGATAGCTAGGAAAAGTTTAACATCACGTACTCTCTCAGCCTCTCTTCCTATAATAACAGGTTTTTTTATACAGCTAAATCGAGTTATGGTAGTTGTTTACGGCGTATATTTAATTAGAGATTTTGAACTCTCTATGGGTGGATTGATTGCTACCGTTTTACTATCAGCTAGAGTTGTCTCTCCTATGGGACAAGTAGCATCGATACTTACAAATTATGAAGATACGAAAGCTTCATACGACTCTTTAAATGAAGTTATTATGCAGCCCAGTGAGAGACCAAACGGAAAATCTTTTGTTCAAAAACCTGAATTTAGCGGTAACATAGAGTTTAAAGAGGTGACATTTACCTACCCTTACAACGATGTACCTGCGTTAAAGAATGTCTCTTTCAAAGTAACTCCCGGTGAACATATAGCTATCATTGGAAGAATAGGCTCAGGCAAAAGTACTATACAAAAATTATTACTTGGCTTATATGAACCTGATTCAGGTCAAATACTCATAGACGGAATTGATATTAAACAGATTGACCCGGCTGATTTAAGGAAGCACATGAGTTATATATCTCAAGATGTCATGTTATTTAAAGGTACGGTCGAAGACAATATAAAATTTAGAGCAACTCATGCTAGTAGCGGAGCAATGGTTCGAGCAGCTCAAATTAGCTGTGCCGATGAATTTATTAAAAAACACCCAAGAGGCTACGAGATGCCAATTAGAGAAAGAGGTCAAGGGCTTTCAGGCGGTCAGAAACAAAGCATAGGGATAGCTCGTGCATTTTTACTAAAAACACCTATTATGATAATGGATGAGCCGAGTAATGCAATGGATCAGACAACCGAATCAAAACTCTTGAAAAACTTTGAAAAAAATTTAGAGGGAGTAACATCTATAATTGTTACTCAGAAGATGGCTCTTCTTAAGATAGTAGAGAGAATCATAGTAGTACATGACGGTAAAATAATAATTGACGCTCCTAAACAAGAAGCACTTGCAAAATTAAGCGGCGGCGGTAAAGAGTAATGAAAAAAGATACCTCTAAAGTAGAATATACAGAAAAAGATTATGAATTTATGAAGAGCTTAAGCTCTGCCATATTAGAAAAAACACCATCAAGAATTAGCAGAGTTTTGAGAATGTGGGTTTTAACAACTATTTTAATTTTTGTATGGGCCTCTTTTGCCGAAATAGATGAAATAACCAGAGGCGGAGGAAAAGTTGTTCCATTTGGACAAAATAAGATTATACAAAATCTTGAAGGTGGTATAGTAGAGTCTATTTTAATAAATGAGGGGCAATATGTAAAAGAGGGGCAAATTATTCTTAAAATTAATAACTCTATGACTACCTCAACTTCTGAGACAAATGAAATCAAATTTATGGAGTTAAAAGCAAAGAAAATGAGGCTTTATGCTGAAGCAAACAATTTACAATTTGAAGACACCAAAGTCAATGATCCGGCTTTTGCTATACATGTTAAAAGAGAAAAGGAACTTTACCAATCCGACATACGTGGTCTTAATGCTAAAAACAATTCTATAATAACACAAATTGAGCAAAAAAAACAGGGATACGAAGAAGCTAAAGCTAGAATTAAAACTTTGCAGATATCATTAGAATATGTCAAAGAGGAAGTTGCTATGACTGAGCCTATGGTAAGAGAGGGAGTCAAATCAAAAGTTGACTTTTTGAAACTCAAAAGAGAAGAGAATGGAATACAAAATGACATTGAAGCTTCAAAACTCTCACTACCTCGCTTGTTAGAAGCTATAAAAGAGCAAAAAAACAAACTGATTGAAGCTGAGCAAACATTTATGAATACTGCTAAAAAAGAGTTAAACGAGATAAGTGCTGAACTTGAGAGACTCACAACACAGCAGGTTGCTTTTAGCGATCAGGTCAGTAGAACAATGGTTAAATCACCTGTTGAGGGTATAGTTCAAAAACTTTACGTAAATACTGTAGGCGGAGTTATAAAACCGGGTGCTGATTTAGTTGAAATCGTTCCTACGGATAAAAGACTATACCTTGAGGTAAAAATCAAACCTAGCGATATAGCCTATCTACATCCCGGTGCTATGGCAAAAGTTAAAGTTTCAGCTTATGATTTTGCTATATACGGCTCTTTAGTCGGAGAAGTCGTTAACATATCTCCCGACACTACCGTTGATGAGAAGGGAGAGACTTTTTACATTATAAACATAGAAACGGAAAAAAATTATCTAGGAACACAAGAACAACCTCAAAAAATTATTCCGGGGATGACCGTTGATGTCGATATTGTGACCGGTAGAAAAACAGTTATGCAATATTTATTAAAGCCTATACTAAAATCAAAACAGTATGTTTTTTCGGAGAGGTAAATGAAGACTATATACTTTAGCGCGAATCAAGAGATGTTAAATGAGTGGACGGGTAAATTAAAAGTTAAAAGTTTTGATATAGCATATGATTTAGAATCATTAGAAGATGAGATTTCAAAAGATAGCAAAAACATTGTGATAGCAGACTTTGATACGGTTGCTCATGATATTAATACACTTATCTCATCAGGAAAACTTCCAAAAAACGTTATAGTTCTTGAAAAATCACCTGCAATTCCTACCGGAAAAAAACTTATCTACAGCGGTGTTAAAGCATACGGAAACTCAAGAATGCTTCAGCACCATTTTGACCAGATGTTTCGAGTCGTACTCAGCGGCAGAACATGGACCTACCCAGAACTTACTGCAACACTTGTGTCAACAATCGATAAAACATCTTTGGACAAAGAGTCTATAAAGATGCTTAAAGAGAGACTCACCGATAAAGAGGTGGGAATAGTTTATCTAATTTTGAATGGGCTTACAAATGATGCAATAGCACAGAAAGTAAATATCTCTACAAGAACCGTAAAAGCTCATGTAAGTTCAATTTTTGCAAAACTTCATGTAAATGACCGTGTTTCATTAATTCTTTTATTGAAATGACATGTTATGGAAAATTCACAAAATATAAAATCTTTTTTTATAGATTTAAGAGACTCTCTGCTTTATAACCTGCCCTTTTCAAAAAAATATGATGGATTTTTTCAATATGACAAAAACATATCTCAAATATATATAACTCTTTTTCAAGCAGGTAACACTTATATAAGATGGGGAACAAAAAAAGAGACACTCTCAAAATCGATAAACAGAATAAACTATAAACTAAGAGAGAATGAAAACTTTAAAAAATTCAACTTAAAAGATAGTTCAAAATGTCGAATACTTTTTGAAATGGTAACTAAAGAGTATGAGTGCAACATAAGAAATTTAACCACTATGAGAATGCACTCTGCAAATAGATTTGAGCCTGGGGTAAACGGTTTAAAATACACTTATGAGGGAATAACAAGATTTTTTATGCCCACAGACGGATTTACTAAATCAATTATGAGCGTAAATCAACTTTTAAACTATCTATCGAAACAGTGCGGCATTTCAAAACAGAGCGATAAAATCAGTCAAAGAGTCCATTTTATGAGAAGAGAGCCTATAGAGTATAAATTTATAGAGTCTATTGCATACATCTCTTTTGGCGATGATGTATTAGAGCTTGAGAGGGGATACCCTCTGCCGATTGAATTTAGTAAAGAGAACATGTATGATAAAACCATAAAAAGCATCGACTGGCTGGTAAAAAACATGAATGAAGACGGGAGTTTCTTATACTACTACGACCCCTATTTAAACACTATTATTGACGATATGCATCCGACAATGATAAATCCTTTATATAACAATATATTAAGACACAGCGGCGGAACAATCTCTTTGCTTCGCGGTTATGAAATCAGTGCAAACAGACTCTATCTTGAAAAAGCAAAAAAATCTATCGATTTTTTAATATCGACTTTTAGAACACATGTATATAAAAAGAAGTTTGCCTGTTACCCTTTTTTTAACAAAAAATCAAAACTAGGCGGTGCGGGAATAGGTCTTGTAGCTATAATGCACTACTATATGCATACGGGCGATGAGTGTTACAGAAAAGAGATGGACGGGCTTGTGCGCCACATATTAAGCCGTGTAGATAAAGACGGCGAATTGATAGGATATTATATTCATCCGAATTTTAATGACGGAAAACCTTTAACAAATCCAAACGATGAGACAAAAAAAGAGCTCTTCTCCTTTTACTACCCTGGGGAAGCTCTTTTAGGACTTGCACTTTATTATCTACATGTAAGAGATATCGACAAAGAGTTAAAAAAAGATTTACTTAAAAAAACAGAGATGGCACTTGATTTTTTAGTGGACGTAAGACCTATTAAATATATTCATATGTTTGAACCTCTTCCTGCGGATGCTTGGCTTATGCAGGCAATCGAAGAGTGGATTAAAGTAGATAAACTTGCAAAAGAGAGCTACATAAATTTTGTTTTTAACGATACTGCAACTATGTTTAATCACATGTACACAGATGAAAACACCCTTTCTAATAACAAAGATTATATAGGCGGCTTCTTTTATGAATACGGAGACCATGTTTATCATGACGCTTCTAGGTGCGAAGGCGTTGTAAGTGCGTACTATCTGGCTAAATATCTTGGTGATGAGCCTAAAGCAGAGTGGATAATGAACAATATGCTCTTAAGTGCAAAAGGTTTAATGAAAACTTTTAACAGCGAAGAGTCCTGTTACTCGCATATAGAACCTCATAGAGCGCTAAATAGCTTCAGATTTAAACTGACACGTCAGTGGGTTAGGGTTGACAGCGTACAGCATGCATCTTGTTTTTTTGCAAGATTATATAAAACGGATATGGGCATATACGATACGATAGCCGTTAAAAAATCACAAGAGTAAAGGCTATATAAGAGATGAAAGTATTGTTTTTACTTCTACTGATAAATACATTTTTACTCTCTTTTGACGTTAGCGATAAAATCGAAATTCTCGATTCTCCATATAAAGCTGTATATCCTAATAAAAAAGATTTATATGCCGGAAATATTTGGGATATGCGGGAATTTGACGGTAAACTTTATATGGGAGCAGGCAATAGCAGCAATATTGGACCTAAACAAAATGCCGGTCCCGTTTTACTTATAAGCTACAATCCTCTTAATAAAGAGTTTAAGACAGAGGCGATAGTTGATGACGAGCAGATAGATATAATTGACGTATTTGAAAACAAGCTCTACATACCCGGTCACGATGCTACGCAAAACTGGGAGTACGCAAATATATATATAAAAAATAACAATGAAGAGTTAAAGAAATACCGTAATATAAAAAATGGACTACATGTATATGATGTTGCTTTTTACAACGGCAAAATATTTACGGCGCTAGGAGTCAAAGAAGGTGCAGCAGTAGGCATTTCAAGCAATAACGCAAACAGCTGGGATATACAAAATTTAAATCACTTTCGCATATATAGTTTTTTAAAAGTAGCAAATAGCCTATTTGCCATAAAGTTTTTTCCATCATCAGAAGATTTAAAAAAGATGTCAAAAAATAAAAAGAAGCAATTTTTCAGTGTTGCAGAGTATAAAGCAGACGTTTTTGTTCCTAATTACGATTTAAACTCCAAAAACTTTTTTCCGGATTCGGATAACTTGGATTATAAATCACAAAAAATAGTCCATTCAGTAAACATCGATAAAAAAACTATCTATATCGGAGCGTATCTGCACAATGACCATCAATTCATCCCTTTTGGAGTCTATTATACCGAGTTTATAAACGATACACTTGTGAGTAAAAAAATAAAAATTCAAGGTGATTATCAAGTTTGGGATATTCTTTATAAAAACGGCAAAACATATCTGCTTGCTTATAATAAAAATACAAAAGTCGTAAAAGTTTTTTTTGCCATAGGCAATAATTTTGACTCATTTAGTGAATATATCTCATTTAAAAGTTCTACTTTCGCGAGGTCTTTTGAACTGATTGGAGACAAGTTCTACTTTTCACTCGGCTCAGAAGTCTCAGACCCTAAAAATTTTGATTATGATGAGATAAGTGAAGATACGGGGAAAATCTTGATTTTAAACACAAAAGATATAACGAACTAATATTAAGGATAAAAATATGTCGGGCATTCATTACTTAAAAAAATTTGACAAATCCCAATTTTGGAGATTTTTCGTTGACGGAAGATTTCAAAAAAAGTATAACGGTTGGGTTGGATATGAAGCAGGAGAGAGAGGAAGCGTTCAGGCTCTTTTAAACGGCTTTGCTTTTATGCTGGATAACTTTGATATATCCGGCGGACTAAGAGCCACTTACTTACGCGAACTTCACAAAGTCTGCATGTTAAGCGTTGAAACGACAAATCTAAAATCAAGTCCCGGGGATATTCGTTACCTAAATTCAGGAATGCCGTTTTTTGCAAAATCTACTACATATAATCATCTAGTTGAAGTATTTGAGATGCGCAAAGATGATAATACGGCTATCTTTAATAGTCAAAAATGGGGTAAAACCGCAAACGAGCTTAATGTAGATGAAGTTTATGAGGCGATGTTAAAAGATGGAAAAATAAACTACCGCAACTGGTATCCGAACATAACAAAAAAGCAACAAGAAGCTATTGAGGGCAAGCTATCTTTACATGAGTTTTATGAAGCTAAACATGCCGTACAGATGATGATGGTTGCAAAGATGGAAGATATTGTCGATAGATACAACAAAAATATAAAAAAAGCTTCAACAGACGAGGAAAAACTAAGAGTAATCGCGCTGGTTCCTCGTGAGCTTGAACTTTTACACCCTTTTCCAGACGGAAACTCAAGAACGTTTAGCTGTGTTACGCTTACTCATCTTTTAACATATAACGGCTTTAGCCCCGCTCTGCTTGAAAACCCAAACTTAGACAATGAAGTATCTCTATTAGAGTGGATTGAAGAGGTTAAAAAAGGGATGCAAAGAACAAAGGATTTAATTGCGAATCCTGAATTAAGATTGTTTGACTACTCTATTTTAGATATGGCTAAAGAAGATAGAGAAAAATTTACTCAAATGGCTTCAGAACTGATTAAAAAAATAGATAATCATCACGAGATATTTTTAACACCAAAGAGAGTCGTAAAATATACGGGCGGAGAGTGGATAAAAGATGGAGTATATGACAACCTTACATTTAGCGGCGTTGGAACTTACGGAACATACCAAAAAGGCAATATCTATTTTACAATGGCAATAAAAGATTGGATAAAAGAGGAAAAAAATGTTGAGAGTGAACTAAAAAAAGTTTTGGACAAAGGCATAAAAGCAGTTGTTTTGGATAACTTAGATTATGCACACCTAATAGATTTGCCTATTTTATATGTAAAAGATTGTTTTGAAGCATTTAAAAAATGTGCCCTCACAGTCAGACAAGAGCATAACCCTTATACCGTTTTAATCACGGGAACAGAAGGAAAAACCGGAGCAAAAGTTCAATTTCACCATATCTTAAATAACCAGGCGAAAACACATGCTGTCTTAAACAGCGCAAATACGGAAGTCCCCGTACTTCGCTCGCTTATTAATCTTGAAGAAGATGATATCATAGAGATAAACGAAGTCTCAGTCGGAAGCGATGAGGCATATAGGGTCGAGAGAACAAAAATGGTAAATCCAAACCTCTGTTTCTTTACAAATATAGGTCCAAATCATATGGATATGCATAAAACCCTAGATAATATAATGACGGCAAAATCTTCCGTAGTAGAGGGTCTAAGAGAAGGTGGAAAATGTATTTTGAACTCAAGCATAGAGCACTATCCTAAACTTCTAAACGCTATATATAAAAGAAGGGTTGACGTACCTATTTTAACCTATGGAAATCTTGAGAGCGACAATGCAAAAATTATTACTAAAAGTTTCGATTCTAAAAGGTTTGGCTGGAATATAAAAGCAGATATTGACGGTGAAATCGTAGAGTATTTCTTACCGCTGTTTCAATTACACGCTCCGCTTACAAGTGTCGGTATTTTGCTTGCCGTAAAAGAGATGGGTTACGACGTTAAAAAAGCGGCAGCCGATTATGACGGGCTTGTGCCGTTTGAGACTATGGGAAGAATGTTAAGTATAAAAAAACGCTCAGGAATCGTTCACTTTTACGACCAAAGCAGACGCGGCGGAATTCATGGAATGCGTTCGGCATTTAACGACATGAAAAACTTTAAACTTGACGGAAAGATAGTTGCGCTTGTAGGCGGAATATCTACCAAAAAAGATAGCGACTGGACAAAAGAAGCTCACGGTGAACTTGCAAAAATGATAAACGAGAGCAAGATAGACAGACTCTATACTACGGGTAACTATATGAACTATGTTACCGATAATCTAAAAAATTCTAATATACATGTAACGCATAGCGACGATTTGGACTATTTGGCACAAACGCTCTACAGTGAAGTTCAAGGCGGAGATTTGCTCTTTATAATTGGAAATGCATACCTCTATTTAGGTCGTGTTGCAGATAAAATCTTAAAATTTAAAGACAAGAGTAAATATGATTCCTCAATTGACGGTTATGAACTCTCAACAAAAGATTTATTGAAATATAAAACTATGATAGTTTTAGATGAGGTAGAAAATAAAATTCCGCTTGAAATATCTCTTTTAAATAATGCTATTTCAAAAGAAGATTATAAAGAAATAACAGATAAATATAGCACTTTTACCGATTTGAGAGCTTCTATGCTTATGAACTTTTTTAAATCGCTTGATGAAGATATCTGCTCAAACACTAAGTTTAAATCAGTCAATGATGATATAAAAGAGACGGGAAATGCCTCATATATTTATAATGAAACTTATTGTCAAAAATGGTTTAATAATCTTGATAAAAAACCTGATTTACCTAAAAAACAGCTATTTGGAAGTTTTTACTACTTTGGAGACGATAAATATCTTTTACATGTAGAAGCAGCTACTATGAACTTGCATATAGGTTTTGTAAAGTATGTTAAAGATAACGGGAAATTTAAAGTTATTAAAATGGATGAAAATGAGAAAAGCGAAATAGAAGAGAAATTCTCACATGTTATTCATCTGCCTTTTGAGTACAGAACGTGGGGATTAAAATGGTTTAGCGTTGATTGCGGAAGATTAATCGATTTTACCGATGCAAAAAACTATTTTACCGTTACCGATTTTTCAAAAAGCACACTAAATGATATATTATCCAAAGTAGTAAAAGAGCTATAGATGGTTGATAATCATTTATGTTTTAGCGCCGAAGATATAGCAGATATAACGGGCGGAACATGGGAAAACCTTAATGATAATACTCTAATTATAAAAGAGTTTCAAAATACATATCACTATTTAAAAAAGGGAGATTGTTTTGTTGTAAGGTCTGATAACTGGCCTAATTCAAGTGCTTACAAAAATAATGAACACCTCATAAATAAAGCCGTAAAAAAAGGAATTAGTGCGATTATTGTCGATGAAAATTTAAAAATAAACGTAAATATTCCTGTTTTAAAAGTAGAAAACAGCTATTTTGCAATAAAGAAATTAGCTAAATATGCAAGTAAAAACACTCAAGCAAAAAAAGTCTTGATTACTGGAAGCTACGGAAAAACAGGTTTTAAACTAAATCTCAATCATATATCAAAAAAACAAAAAAGTTGTTACGTTAGAGCAAACAGTGCAAACTATGCTGCATCTACCTACTGTAATACAGCTTCCATAAAACAAGACAATGAACTCTTTTTACTTGAACTTCCGGTATCTAAAAAAGAAAAAATCCAAAGAAGAAGCCGCCTAATAAATCCGGACATAGGAGTAATAACTTCTATCGGGCATGAAGGAATTGAGCGATTTAAAAGCATTGAAGCCATTATAGAAAATAAACTCTCAATTGCTTATGGAATCAAAAAAGGCGGGAAACTTCTTCTGCCGCACGATGATGAACACTACTTGCAGATAAAAAAAGAGGCAAAAAAATACAGACATGTAGATATCTTAACCTACGGAACCCCAAGAAGATGCAATGCAAATCTTTTATATAAAAAGTTTGAAGATTTTGGATGGAATGTTATTGCAAAAATTGAAGACAGAGTCGTTGCTTATCGAGTACCGTTTTTTGAAGAGTATGCCGTTTCTACCTCGCTTGGAGTCTTGCTTTGTGCATATCATTTAGGTTTAGATATACATGACGCGGCAAATGAGTACTACTCTTGCGAAAATTTTAAAAGTAGCGGACTATTTTACAAAGTAAATTACAAGAGTAAAAATTTTTATCTTTATGATCAGAGTAAACGAGGCGGTATAGAGGGTTATGAGAATTTTTTTAAAACTTTTAGCTATATTGAACCGAAAAACAACGGAAGAAAAATTTTACTCACATCTGAATTTGTTGACTATAAAGACGGTGAGATTGCATTTATCGATACTAAAAAGTTTCAAAAACTTATAAAAGATTCAGGGATAAAAACTTTTTACAGTGTTGAGAAATTCAGTGAACATATCAATGTTTTAAGTGACAAATCCATCTGGAAAAATCACAGTATAGATTTTAATAATATAAAAGATGAAATTATAGACTCCATAAAAGATGACGACATTCTATGTGTTAAAGGAATTTTTGAGAGCATCCTGCCAAAATTTATACTCTACATAAAAAATTTAGACGGCATCAAACTTACAAAAGTAAAATCAAAGAATAGTATGCAAGATGAAAATTTATCTTTTAGAGGCTTAAGAGCTTTACATGTAGATGACTTAGCTACTTTCAAAAAATATACTCATGCAGCAGATAAAGCATCTTGGATTTATTATTTTCCTTTTTTATATTTTTGGTCGCTATCAAACAGCAGAGAACTCCTTATCGGCGAACAAAACAGCTCAATAAAACTCTTTTTGCTTCGCACTCTAAATGGAGAAAAAAAGCCGGATTTTGAGATGTTTATACCTCCGTTGCCTTTTAATGAGACTGTTTTAGATAATTCTTTAAATGCTCTTTACAGATATAATAAAAAGCAAAAAGCAAAAATTTTATGGGTTGACAGAGATGATTTAATAAAAATAAAAAGCTCAAAAAAATTTGATGATATTTTATTTAAATTAAGAGACAGAGAATATATCTATAATCCTAAAATATATAATGATTTATCTGGGCAAAAACTTAGAAACATTCGAAGAGCCGTAGCAAAAATAGATACTCTTGAAAATGTTGAGATTTTAGAGTACTCGAATAAAGATAAAAAAGAGTGTTTAGAACTTCTTGACGAATGGAGTATAAGACAAAGTTCAAAGTATAATAATTTAGATAACAGATATACAAAGATGTGTTTAGAGTATGCTCATCTATTTGACAAAAAAGACCTTTTGGGCTTAGTATTTAAAATAGATTCTAAAATAAAATCATTCCATTTTGCAGGGGAGATAACTAAAAATATAGGAAGTCTATTTGTAATTAAAAGTGACCATAACATAAACGGTTTACATATTTATATGGAATATCTGATGATAATAAAGATGCAAAATTTTAATTTTTTAAATGCAGCTTCCGATATGGGACATACAGGTTTAAAACATAACAAGCAAATACTTCGACCCGCTAAGATGTTAAACATGTATAAAGCTTACAAAGATAAAAAAGTTACAATTCAAAAAGAGGCTTTTAAAGATGAGTTTTAAATTTTTTATCCTCTTTTTTATAAATATCACACTTTTAAGTGCGGTCGATGTAACCAAAGATATTGAACTTATAGGCAATCCTTCAAAATCGCAATTTAGTGACGGAGAAGCGGCATATTCGAGAAATGTCTGGGATTTGCAGGTTTATAATGATAAGCTTTTTATAGGAGCAGGCAACAGTGCAAATGAAGGACCGTCTAAAAACTCAGGCAATGTAGAACTACATGTATATAATCCTAAAACACTCAAGTTTAATAAAGAAACTACTATTTATGATGACCAAATCGATATATTTAAACTCTTAGACGACAAGCTTTTTATCCCAGGTCATGATGCTACGGGAAGCTGGAATTTTGGAAACTTTTATCTAAGAGTGGATAATCAAAAATGGATGATGTATAGAAATATACCAAAAGCTCTACATGTATATGATTTGGCATATAAAGATAAAAAACTCTTTGCAGGAGTAGGTCTTTACGAAGGTGCCGCTGTTGGCATAACAAAAGATTTGGGTAAAAACTGGGAGATTATTAAACTCGGCAGCAGCAGAGTTTATAGTTTTTTACAAATAGGCGATGAGCTTTTTGCATTAAAAAAATTTAAACATACATCTAAACCATATTTTAGCGTTGCACAGTATAAAAACAAAAACTTTGTACCTAGATACGATATAAGTATATACGATATGTTCCCTTCTACAAAGTTTGACATAAAATACTCAAGAGCGACAAGGATAATAAGCTTTGACGATAAAGCAATCTATCTGGGAGCATACAAATACAACTCTCACCAGACAAAACCTTTTGGTCTTTATTATACAATCTTAAAAAATGGTAATTTATATTCAAAAAGAGTAAAATTAAAAGACGGTTACATACCTAGAGATATTATAAAAAGAGATGATACAATTTATGTCTTGAGTTCAAAAAGTGTAAAAGAGAACACCGAAATAGAGGTTTTGGAATTTAAAACAGATGATTTAACGAAATACAAAAAATTGTTTTCATTTGAGTATCCGACATTTGCTAGATCTTTTGAACTGCTTGATGGAGCTTTTTATTTTGGAATGGGTTGCGATGTTGATGAGGGCGATATTTGGAAGATGAGCGATATTAAAAAAGAGAGCGGAGATTTGGTGGTTTACAGATGGAAAAAGCAATGAAACTATATAACTTTGGCGAAAATAGCGCATATCAGCACTGTGTCGTAGTAGAGCCTTTTAGACTCTTTTATAATTTAAGCGGTGATGATAAGACACCAAAAAAGCTTGACTATGCAGATGCTGTGCGAATACCTGATTATGTTACGGATTTGATAAAAGTATTTTACCACGCTTACAATATCTACATAAATATATACAAGCTTAACGACCCTCTAAAAAAAGGTATATACTATGAAAAAGGTGCAAAGTTTATTGACATCATGCTAACTGCAATCCCTACCCAAAAAGGTTTAGTGGCCGCAGAACTTGTTGACAACAGCGCTTTGTTTAAAGGTCAGCACTCAATGCAAGGTGATGCCATAAGAGTACTCTTAGATAACAATCTTATTAAAAAAACCGCAACTCCCATACATGAGCTTTTTCATATATTTCAGTACTCATATTCATCTTTTAACAACATGTGGTTTATGGAAGGACTTGCCAGATGGGCGCAAAATATTACACATAATCGAGCTGACAAATATGAGGCACTGCCGCAAAATTTGGATGAACTTGAAATCTTAATCAATAAAACTCATGACGCAGAGTATTTTTGGAAAAGGCTCATTACACTTGTCGGCGATGAAAAACTATTTATAAACTCTCTTTTAAAATACTCTTCATACGAAACATCTTTGGTTGAGAAAAAATTCGGTACAAAAGAGAGATATATTAAAAACAGTTGGAGCAAAGAGGAGAAAAAAAACACTCTTAATAATAAATATATATTTAGCGCAATTGTAAATGCTGTTAAAGATTGTATGCCTACAAGAAATGAAGAGTTGGATGAGTTTTTAACACTTATTTCTAAAAATAGCGAAACGCAACTAGAACGATTTGACACCTTGCAGATACAGAGATTTTTAAAAGTTCTACAACTTAACCATAATGAGTTTATAAATGAATTTGACTCTATTTTATATTGTGAATATTATGATGTAGAGACAAAAACATTAAATATTCCAAAATTAAATTGTGTAGATTTATCGGAATATGAACTAGATTGTTTAAACGCTGTAGAGAATTTAAAGGGTGATTTAATTATCTCATCAAAAGAGATAAAACATTTAAACAGTTTTAACTATCTTCGCAGTGTAGAGAACCTCTGCATTACGGATATGCAAAACCTAGAGTCAATAAACGGCTTTAACTCTTTAGAGAGAATAAACTCTTTAGAGATTTCCAAAAATGAGTTACTAGAAGAGATAAACGGTTTTAATATTCTCTTTAGAAAAAACGACACGGTAGATGATTTTATTAAAATAACGCACAATAAAAAACTTCAAAATATACGTTTTTTAAAAAATTTAAGAGTTGTGAAATCATCATTTTATCTGCATCATAATGCACTTACAAATTTAAAAGGTCTTGAGGGTTTAGAGTATGTCGGCGCCAGTTTTTCTCTATCTTCAAACAAATTAGACGACTTATCCGCATTATCAAAACTAAACACTGTAAAAGGGATGCTGGGAATTGCTTATAACAATCTTTCTACGTTAAACGGGCTAGAGAATCTACAAAAAATTTATACTACAAAATGGAACGCTCAAAATAGAACCATCGCCATTCATAACAACCCTGATTTATATGATATATCAGCTTTAGAAAATTTACAAAATGATGAAGATTATTATCTTATAATCTCTATAGACTCTTACACACAGTACAAAAAGAAGCCCTCTTTAGAGTCAAACTTTCACAAAAACATACTAGAACTCTACGAAAAAAATACAAACAAATTTATACCGACATACAAGTTTGCCACTAAGCCGGCGCACGATTATAAAAATTTCGGAAAAACTACACACAGCCTAAAACTCTCTTACATGTTTGATTTTGAGGTAGAGTCCGATATTTTGATTATCTCTTTTTCGGGATTTAACGGTTGGCTTGGCGGAGTATTTAACTCAAGATATCCATACATTATCGATGAGATGAAAACAAATAAAATTTTTATTATGGATAAAAAAAATTCTTGGTTTCATAACGGAATTGAGGGCGTTACAAAAAATATACAAGAGACAATCACTCTTTTAAAAGAGATAACGGATGAGAAAAAATACTCCAAAATTCTTTGTATAGGTGCCTCTATGGGCGGTTATATGGCTCTTCTTTGCGGAAAGATTTTAGGTGCGACAAACATTGTGGCATTTTCGCCTCAATCATTTTTAGATACTCTAAACCGTGAAAAACATAGTGACATAAGATGGGAAAAAGAGTTAGAAAAGTTAAATAAATCAAAAGCCGACAAAGAGTATTTTGATTTGGAGCCGCTTTACAGGGAGCCTCTTGATGAAAATGTAAATATAGAGATTCACTACTCTAAAGATATTAAACTAGACGAACTTCATGCACTACATTTAAAGAGCAAAAAAGTTAAATTAATCGCGCATGATGATTGTGACCATTATATAGCAGTATGTTTGCATAAAAAGGGTGTATTGGAAGAGCTGATTTTAAAAAATCTATCTCTAAACATACAAGAAAAAGCAATCCCTAAAAAAAGCCAAAAAAAATTAAAAATTTTATTCGCAGACAAGTGGCAAAAAGCAGTTTTGAAATGCGACTGGCTTGATGCTTATCATATAAACTTTAAAAAGATAAAAGAGGTTATAAAATACGCTAAAGAAAATGATATAAAAGTACTTTTTGCAAACAACTATGCTACACAGAGTGCTATTTTAAAACATAACGATTTACTTTTACAAAATGGCTTGAAGTTTATAGTAAACAACAAAAAAGCACTTCGAGATTTTGTTGACAAACAAAAGTTCTACGACATAATGATAAAAAACAATATGAGCAACTACGTGCCGAAATACTACATGTTAGATGATGATATAAAGTTTCCATGCATGGTAAAAACAAAAACCGGCGGAGCAGGAAGAGGCGTATATCTTGCTTATAGTAAAAAAGATATAACTAAAGTAGATGAAAACAGTATCATCTCAGAATATCTGCCAAGCAATACGGAGTATGCAACAAGCATATTTTACAAGAACGGAAAAATTTTAAAAGAGGTGACTTTTAGCAAAACCGCCGATAAAGAGGTTTATGTTTTACAGCAAGAGAGCAAAAAAAATATTCAAACAAAAAAAGAAGAGACGCAATTTCTCGATATTTTTAGAGATATTATAGAGATTTTTAGCGGTAAAAAAGGGTACTGCCAATGCAGTATAAACTATAAAATACAAAACGGTATTCCTAAAATCTTTGAAATAAATCCTAGAATCGGCTATACTTTGGCAGGATTTTGCGACGAGTTTAAAGGGATGATGGATATTTACATAAACGAAGTAAACACTAGGTATGAACTAAATTGAATCCTGTAAAATACGTAAGAGTAATATTTTTTATACTTTTTTTTCTTCCGATTTATAGTTATGCAAATTCATATTTAAGCACTCTGGATAAAATTTATAAACAAGACGAGTTTAGAATATACTATACGTTAGAGGGCGAGAATGCACTGCCTAAAAAAAATCAGATTGACTCAAACAACAATAAAATTCCTGATTACGTTGAAAATATTGCAAATCAGCTTAATGAAGCTTCAAGATTATTAATTGATGATTTTAAATTTATACACCCTCTGGCTCAGCCGAGATTTAAAGACAAAGCGCACTATATAGACATACATTTGATACCTATAAAAGTCAACGGTGCCGCGGGAGACGTAGTAGATGAAAAAAACGACTCTTTAGTAATAAAATTTTCTCTTGATTTAGTTCCATATACCCTAACCCCGCTACACGAGTTTTTTCATCTAATACAATACGGATACAGCATGTTTAACAACCGCTGGTCGATGGAAGGTCAGGCAAGATGGATAGAGTACGCTTTTAGAAAAGGTACGGGAAAACATAAAAAACTGCCATCCTCTATACAAGAGATAAATGAGCTTACAAAAACTATATATGAGTCAAGCTATTTTTGGGAGAGAATAGCTTTTTTGTCGGATAAAAGCGATTGCTATTTTAACCATGAGAAAGAGTATAAAAATATTTTTACAGATAAATATTGGATAGAAGATGAAAAGCTCTGCGGAATTGATATCATTAAAAATATCTTAGAAAATTATCAAAAATATGATAAAGAAGTTGCAAAATTATACGGTTTTACACAATACGGATGGAGTGAAAAAGAGCAAAAATCACCAAACAACGATTTATATATCTTACTTTCTATCAGAGACACCTTGAGTAATCTACAAAATAAAAACACAGAGATTATAGATTTTATCAACGTAATAAACAGATACAAAAGTCTAATTGAAAAGGAACAACATGTCACAAAAATTTCAAAATGATTTACAAAATCAGGAGCTTCCATACACTATGGAAGTCGGAAGCGGATCAAAAACTTTACTGATTACGTTTGCCGGGATAAGCGGTGCTATCGGGCTATACCCTTTTGAATTTTTTAAAATAACACAAGGTTTTGAGATTGATAAAATATTTATAAGGGATTTTGAACAATCTTGGTATCACAAAGGAATGAGAGGAATAAGCGATTCAATTGAAACAACCGCAAAATATCTTAAATCAATTATAAAATCGCATAATTATAAAAAAGTAGTATGTCTAGGAAACTCTATGGGAGGATATGCTGCTATTGTAATTGGACATCTAATAAAGGCAGATATGGTACTCGCTTTTGCGCCTCAAACATTTTTAGATACGAAAAATAGACAAAAATACAGTGACAATCGCTGGGAAGAGCAGATATCGAGGCTGCCGAAACGGATTGATGAAAAATATCTTGATTTATCTAAACTATTAATTTCATTAAACGATAAAACCAAAATAAATATTTATTACTCACTTGATGAGAGAATAGATGTAGAACATGTAAATAAAATTAAGAAATTTAAAAATGTAAATCTTTATCCATACAAGGATGGCGGACACCAATTGGTTCAGTTATTACGAAAAAACGGTGATTTATATAGAATTCTTCGCAATACTTTAACAAAATTCAGCGAAGACAGAATAGCTGCGGTATTTGATGATATAGAAAATAACTATACTCTTGAAGAGTCTCTTGAGAGAAACAGTGTAAAAAAAGATACCTTTTTAAAATACAATAGTATTTATAAAAACTCTCATGACTTTAAAGGGAGTATCTTAGAGAAATTTTTTAAATCAATAGAAAAAGAGGCAATCAAAGAGGGCTTATATAAAGTTGTCGATAATTTTATAAAAAATACAAAAGTACACTCTTTGGAGATATGCACGCAATGGTTTAATAAAGATAAAAAAACATCGCATATGTTTGGAACATATATAGATATTAATCATCCAAAATATCTTTTACGCATAAAAGTAGGTACAAAGAATTTACACATAGGCTTGGTAAAATATATAAAAGAGAATGAATATTACAATATAGTAAAAATGGAGAATAATGATATTGAAAATATTTTAACTTCATACAACAAAAATCTTCCTACAAATCAAAAACTTACGCCTAGAAACTGGGGGAGTCTTTGGTGTTCGGTAGATTGCGGCTCAATTTATGATTTAGCTATTAAAGATACTTTTTCATTATTGAATAATTTTACAAAAAGTAATATTTATAAAAATATTTTTATAGTTTTATTGCAAAATTTGAAAAAAGGAGTATTTATGCAAAATCTTATAAATAAACATATTTTTACACCCGGTCCCGTAAAAATGTCAGAAGATATATTGGCAATAGGAGGTATGCAAACTCCCTATTTTAGAAACAACGAATTTTCGGAAATTTTACTTGATTGTGAAAAGAATTTACTTAAAATAGTTAATGCACCCAAAGATAGCAGAGTTTTGTTTTTAACAGCATCAGGAACGGCTGGAATGGAAGCTACCGCTCAGAACCTTTTAAATAAAGAGGATAAGATAGTTGTAATAAACGGCGGAACATTCGGTCAAAGATTTGTTGACATTTGCACTATACACGACTTAAATCATATTGATTTTAAAGTAAACGACGATAATCTCTCTGATACAAAAAATTTAAAACGGCATAAGGACGCTACGACACTTTTAATAAATGCTCACGAAACAAGCGTAGGTCTGCTTTATGATTTACATGCTATAGGGAAATTCTGTAAAAAAAATGATATTTTTAATATCGTAGATGCAATAAGTATGTTTGTAACAGACAGACTTGACATGTGCTATCACAATATCGATGCATTAATCATAAGTTCACATAAAGGTTTAGCTCTGCCGCCGGGACTTAGTATGGTTATACTATCTCCAAAAGCAATAAAAAGGGTAAATCCAAAACATCAACTCTATTTTGATTTTAATAGTTATATAATTGACGGCAAAAGAGGTCAAACTCCCTTTACTCCTGCCGTTACTATTATCTTACAACTTCAAGCTAGACTGCAACAAATTATAAATGACGGTATTGAATCAGAGATAAATAAAGCAAAAGAGATTTCATCATATTTTAGAGACTCTATAAAGACTCTTCCTCTTAAAGCGTTTAGTAATTTTATGCCAAACGCTTTAACAACTCTTACGCCTACAGACGATAAGTCTGCAAGTACAATTGTAAAAGATTTAGATGAAAAGTATAATGTTGTTGTCGCGCCAAACGGCGGTGCATTAAAAGATAAAGCTTTTAGAATTTCACATATGGGTGCTATGACAAAAGAATATACAGATATTTTAATAGATGCTTTATTTAACTATTACGGGAGAGATAGATGAAAGTTTTAATAATGGCGGCAGGTGTCGGAAGCAGAATAAGCAGACATTTGCAAGGACAACCCAAATGTTGTGTAGATGTTAACGGAAAACCGTTGATACGACATACTTTTGAACTTCTAAAGAAAAAAGGTATTACAAATATCGCAATAGTAACCGGTTATCAAGAAAAGTATATTCACCAAGCACTTGAAGGCTTTGCATATGCGAGATATTTCAACCCTTTTTATAGAGTTGCAAACTCAATATCTTCTGTTTGGTTTGCTCGAGATTTTTTATCTCCAAACGATGATATTATGATAATGAACGGTGACGTGTTTATGGAAGAAAAAATTCTTGATATTGTTTTGTCAGAACAAAGAAGTCCTGTAATGTTAAGCGACAGCAGTCGAATTGAAGATGCCGATTACAGATTTAACTGGGACGGCGATAAACTTAAAAAATACGGTAAAGAGCTTACAAATGAACAGACTACCGGAGAATATGTCGGTATTGGTATCTTAAAAGCCAAAGATTTGGTTCCGTTTAAACAAGCCGTTCTTGATGCCGTATCTTGCGAAGATTATAACTGCTGGTGGGAAGATGTCATATACAGAACCGTAGATAAAGGTGCGGATGTTTTTATAAACAACGTTGCAGGCGTTTTCTGGGCAGAAGTTGATTATATTGAAGATTATGAGAGAATCAAAGAGTTTGTAAAATCACACGCCTAATTATTTGCAAAATATCGCTCTATTCCGTCGGCAAGTCCTTTTGCCATAGTTTTTCTATAATTATTATCCATAAGACGCGTTGCCTCTTTTGGATGAGAGATAAAACCTACTTCAACAAGCACGGAAGGCATTTGAGCTCCTACTAAAACCCAAAACGGGCCTTCACGAACTCCGCCGTCTTTTATATCGTCATATTTTTTATTAAGAAGCCCCAACATTCCTCTTTGCAAATCTATAGCAAGTTTATTTGATGCCAATATATTGTGATGATTTAAAAGATTTAGATAACTATCTTTACCGTAAATATTCATATCACTCATATCTGCGGAGTTTTCTTGAGCTGCAACTTTTTTAGCCCTGTTTGAACGAGACGGAGATAAAAAATAACACTCGATTCCATGAACCTCATCAGAGCTTCCGTTACCGACTGCATTTGCATGTACACTAATAAAAATATCTGCACACTTTTCGTTGGCATATTTTGTTCTATTGCTTAATTTTATAAATTCATCACTATTTCTTGTCATAAAAACTTTGTATCCGCGAGATTTTAAAATCTTTTCAAGCTCATTTGCTATCGTAAAAACAACCTCTTTTTCTTCATATTTTTTATATCCTATTGCACCCGGGTCTTTGCCGCCGTGTCCCGGGTCTATAACTATCGTTTTATTTCTATCAACTCTTGTTGGAGTAGTTGTTACTATCTCGCGTACAGAAGAGTCTAAATTTAAATCAATTACTATATTTTGACTCTCTTGCTCATACTTAAAATCTATTTTAGAGCTATTTTGAATAACTATTCTGATAGTAGTGGGGTTATACTGAGCTATTTTAATTCTATCAATACCTCTTTTGCTTATATTTTCAAACTTTATAAGCATAGATGATTTAACGTCGATAACATACTTATATGATTTCGCTGATGGTTTATGAATGGTAAAGTAACTAATCTGATTTTTATCTAAATTTTTATCAAAAGTTATAACTAATTTTTCATCATTCCATTTTACGGATTCAAGTTTATGAAGCGATTGCACATGTATCTCATCTGCCTTTTTGCTTGCCTGCATTGGTTTAGATGTCGGTTTGTGATAGGTCTGCTTCGCTAAACTCTCTTTTTTTGATTCCTCAATATCGGCAGGAGTAAATTTTTTTAACTCATTTATGTATTTTGAAACATCTATATTAAGTTCTCTGCCACTACTTACTATACCTTGCAAAGTTCTTAGTTTTAAATCTGAATCATCTTCTATTACAGCACGAAGATAGAGATTTTTATAGTCATTATACGCTCTGAATTTATTACTTTGATTTTTTGTTTGCATATAATAATCTGCACGCTTGAGGGTTTCACTACTACTTAGCGCCTCAAGAGAGAGAGCGAAAAATAAAAGAAGGAGGAGAAAACGAATCATTAAACTCTTATTCGCCTTTAGTAAGTTTTTCCATTAGCTCTTTTACGGAAATTATTTTATCAAGTCTATAACCGTTAGTACCTGAGAAAAAAAGACCCGTTTCAAGATTTCCTTCATAAGCATCGCTTAACCTATCCGCAATACAAAAACCGACCTCTTTAGCTTCTTCTCCGCGATTACAAGGAGCCACACAATTTGATATACATTTAATGGCAGGTCCTTCTCTCTTTTCAACAAGCTTTGTCAAATTTGTTCGCACACCTTGAGCCGGATACCCAACAGGCGAGGACATAAGAATAATATCCTCTTTTTTTGCATTTATCAAAACTTGCTTTAGATTATCATGTGCATCACACTCATGCGTTCCGATAAAGCGTGTTCCCATTTGAACGCCTCTTGCACCCAAAGAGAGCATCTCCTCTATATCGTTTTTATCCCATACTCCACCTGCGGCAATTACGGGAATATCTCCCCAAAGTGCCGCCTCTTCTACTACTGGTTTTACAAGGTTTTCCAGCTGATTTTCTTCCATGGAACATTGTTCATAAGTAAAACCTTGATGCCCACCGCTTTTTGGACCCTCTAGTACTACTGCATCCGGGACTCTGTTATATCTCTTTTGCCATCTTTTACAGATAATCTTCAAAGCTTTTGCGGAAGAGACGATAGGGACAAGTGCTACATCAGGATACCCTTCCGTAAATTCAGGCATATTCGTAGGAAGCCCTGCTCCAGTTATTATAATATCTATTCCGGCTTCACATGCATCGGTTACCACGCGCCCGTAATCATTTATAGCATATAAGATATTTGCCGCTAAAGGTTTGTCGCCGCATACTTTTCTAGCATTTTTTATTATCGCTTCAAATCCCTCTTTTGAGTAAAATCCGAGTGCATCAAGAGGTCTGCCTGCTACTAGTTTTGAAGCATATTTTTTATCTTCATAATACCCTGTTCCGACTGCACTAATTACTCCAAGACCACCCTCTTTTGAGACATTTCCCGCAAGCTTATCCCAGCTTATACCGACACCCATTCCACCTTGAACAATAGGTTTGTCTATAATATATTTACCAATTTTTAGCGGTTGCATGCTCATTAGTTCACCCTTAACTTTGCAAATTTTCTTTTTCCGACTTGAAGTACGTACTCTCCGCTTGAGAGCTGTAACTGTTCATCATTAACTTTTTCTTGATTTATTTTAACAGCACCTTGCTTAATATCTCTTCTTGCTTGAGAGGTTGAAGGCGTCATATTGCAATCAACAAGAGCTTTTGCTATCCAAATCTCTCCATCACAACTATATTCATCAATCTCTGATGGTATTTGATTGTTTGAGTGTACTTTTTCAAACTCATCTTTTGCCGCTTTCGCAAGTTCTTTTGAGTGAAACCTTGCAGTAATCTCTAAAGCCAAATCCTCTTTAACCGCTTTAGGATGTAAAGAACCGCTCTCTACTCCACTTTTTAGACCTTCAATCTCAGACAATGTTTTTGTGCTTAAAAGCTCATAATATCTCCACATAAGCTCATCGGATACACTAAGAACTTTCCCATACATGTCGTTTGGCTCATCTGCAACACCGATATAGTTATTTAGAGATTTACTCATCTTCTGTACGCCGTCAAGACCCTCTAAAATAGGCATCATTAAAACAGACTGCTCTTTTCCTATCTCATAAGCTCGCTGAAGATGTCTTCCCATCAAAAGATTAAATTTCTGATCTGTTCCGCCTATCTCTATATCGCTTTTTAGATGAACGCTGTCATATCCTTGAAGAAGCGGATAGATAAATTCACTGATTGAAATCGATGTTCCGCTTTTGTATCTTTTATCAAAATCATCACGCTCAAGCATCCTAGCAACATTATAAGTCGTAGTTAAAGAGAGCATACCCGACGCACCAAGCGGGTTTATCCACTGGGAATTAAAAACAACTTCGGTTTTAGAAGCATCCAAAATTTTAAATACTTGCTCTTTATAGCTTTTTGCATTCTCTTGTATCTCTGCCGCACTAAGAGTTTTTCTAGTTGCACTTTTTCCTGTCGGGTCACCTATTTGAGCGGTAAAATCACCGATTAAAAACTGTATTTTTGCACCATACTTTTGAAATGTCGCAAGTTTTTGCAAAAGCACGGTATGCCCAAGATGCAAATCAGGTGCCGTAGGGTCAAATCCTGCTTTAACTGTATAAGTTTTACCTTCATCAAAGTATGCCTTTAACAATTTTTGGATTCTTTGAATATCTATAATTTCAGCACTGCCTCTTTCTATCTCTCTTAAAGCTTCTTCTAACATATTTATATATTTCCCATTTAAATTCTATCTATAAGCATCATCGGTACGAATAAGATGTATGACTTTTATTTTTTGCTCGATTTTAGCACGAAGTGAATTAATATCAGCTTCTTTTGACTCAAATCCGATTTCACAATATCTAGTGGACTCGCTTCTGTTTTTTCCAAGTTCTATTTGGTTGATATCAATTTTTAATCTTGCCAGAAAGTTTAAAAACTCAGCCAAAGTACCTACTCCGCTATGAAGAGAAACTATCATATTGTAGTTGTGGACATTTAGTTTTTCCCATCTTACAAATACCATCGGCTCTTTAGCATCTAGTTTTTTTGAGGCACTGCTACACATTTTATGATGTACATGTGCTTTTCCTTTTTCTAAAAATGCCAAAACTTCATCACCGTTTTTAGGATGACAGCAATAATCAAATACAACATCACTGACATAAGATGCACTGTAAACTTCTAAACCTCTAAAACCGTATAGTTTAAGTTTAAATCTATGTCTTGATAAAAATCTTTTAAAACGGCTGTTTTGGCTTATGTCTATGGTATATTTATGTATGACTTCACGAAACTGCTCTATATCGGTAGCAATCGTAGCTCTTTTATCGCAGTTATGATTATCAAACCACTCTTCTACCCTTGAGCTATTTAAATTCATAGCGGTTGCTACAATGTTAATACTTGACTTTGAATCTATATCTCTTACTCTGGCATTGCAGTTATATCTCATATTTGTTTTAGCTTTTGAGGTCTTAACCGCATCAATCCAGCTACATCTCGTGATATTGTTTTCGTCAACTTCTATCTTTACGATATCGCCGTTATGAAGCTCATTTATAAGTGATGTTTTTGTTTTATTGACAAGAGCAGATTTCGCATGATTTCCTACATGTGTATGCACGGCATAAGCAAAATCCAAAACAACGGCGCCGCGAGGAAGGGTAAAAGCTTCTCCGGTGGGAGAGAACACTGATATATCCTCACTGTAAAGGTCATTCTTTATCAAATCGTAAAAATCTTCTACCGATTCGTTTTGATAACCGAGATTATGTAGCCAATCAAGTTTTATATTATCATTCCCGCCGCTTTTGTATTTCCAGTGAGCGGCAACTCCAAGCTCTGCGGTTTTATGCATATCGTAAGTTCTAATTTGAACTTCAAAAATAGCCGTATTATAAAAAACTGTTGTATGAATTGTTCTATAACCGTTATCTTTAGGAACTGCTATATAATCTTTAAATCTTGAGCTTAGCGGTTGAAAATGCAGATGAATAAGACCTAAGATGTTGTAGCATTTAACGGCGTCTTTTGTAAGAATTCTAACGGCTAAAAGATCTAGAACTTCTTCTATCCCCACGCCTTTTCTCTGCATTTTAAGATAAATAGAGTATCTATGTTTAACACGCGAGAGTATCTCAAAATCATCTTCGCAAAAACCGTTTTGAACCAAAATTTTATTTATTGTTTCTTTGAACTCATTTAGCTTCATCTCGATAGCATGATAATTCGTATCAAGATAGTTATCTATATGGAACTTCTCTTCTTTAAAAAGATATGAGAAACTTAAATCTTCTAATAAATTTTTTAAAAAAGAGATTCCTAAACGGTGTGCTATAGGCGAATAAACGACAAGCGTCTCTTCTGCAATTCTCTCTTGTTTTTGAGGAGAAAGCGAATCAAGTGTTAGCATATTATGAAGTCTGTCACAAAGTTTTACAACTAAAACTCTTACATCTTTAATACTAGCTAAGAGCATTTTACGAAATGAGAGCGCTGAAGCGACCAGTCTTTCATCCGAATTTGACGGAATTAATTCAGCATCCCTAATGGTGTCAATCTTTGTAAGACCTTCAACTAGATGAGCGACATCTGCCCCAAAGAGTTCTCTTATCTCGTCAATATTGACTTGTGTGTCTTCGACCACATCGTGAAGAAGTGCCGCAATTGCCATAGATTCATCATCCGTAATAGATGAAACAATGCTGGCAACTAAAATCGGATGAATTATATATGGCTCTCCACTTTTTCTAAACTGTTTTTCATGTGCAGCTATAGAGTAGCTAAGAGCTTTTTTTAGAGTTTCACTCGGAGTAATTTGTGTAAAAAGATAAGCAATTGCAGAGTCAACATCACATATTTGCTTGACTTTTTCTATATCAACTTGACTCTGGCTCAATTGAGTTACTTTTTGATATCCACAAAGCCTTTAACAGTTATAAGGCCCTCTGCTATTTCCATTAAAGCTAAATCAGCAACTTTAACATTTTTTGCAACATTCAACTTGCTTGTCGCACCGTTTAAAAGCTCATCAGTTCTTTTTGCAACTGCTATTGCCAACTGATAACGATCCATTTTTGGGTTATTATCTAAAATCTTTGCAGTTAATACTTCTACTTTCATTTTCTTTCCTTAATTTAATTTACTTATCTTACTATCGAGCAGTTTTGCATGTTACCGTTTTGTAAAATATCTAATAGATTGCCTTTTTTAAACATATCGCACACTAATATAGGCAATGAATTATCTTTTGCCAATGCGATAGAAGTATCATCCATAACTTTGATATCATCACTTAACGCTTGTTCATATGTCAAAACAGACAATTTTACTGCATCACTGAATTTATTTGGATCTTTATCGTAAACACCGTCAACTTTTGTAGCTTTAATTATTACTTCGGCACCTATTTCAACAGCTCTTAGAGTTGCCGCCGTATCTGTCGTAAAGAATGGATTTCCTGTTCCTGCGGCAAAAATAACTACGCGACCTTTTTCCAAATGACGAACTGCACGACGGTTTATATATGGCTCTGCAATTTGTTCCATTTTTATAGCCGTTTGCATACGAACTTGAAGTCCGGCATGTTCACATGCTTCTTGCATTGCAACTCCGTTTATAACAGTTGCTAGCATTCCCATGTAGTCACCTGAAGTTCTCTTGATAATACCGTCTTTAGCCGCCGTTACACCGCGGATAATATTTCCGCCACCGATAACTATCCCTACTTCGATTCCGGCATTTACAAGAGACTTAATCTCCTGTGATATATAATTTAAAATCTGCGTGTCTATTCCATGACCCGCTTCACCTGCAAGAGCTTCACCTGAAAACTTTACTAACACCCGTTTTTTAGCCATGCAATTCCTTTGTAAATATTGCGCGAATAATACTTAAAATTGGCTTTTGTTTTGCTTTGAAAAAAATTGCAATAATAATGCATAATATTATTGACAATCGTTATATATTTTAATATACTACGATACATACAATTTAGGAAATCACAGTGCAAAGTACTCTTCAAGGCCGTTTTTGGATAAGCAAATCAGAACATAATTTTCTTGGAGAAGGACGAATAAGACTCCTAATAAATATCGGCAAAAGCGGTTCTATAACAAAAGCCGCAAAAGCTATGAAAATGAGTTATAAAGCTGCTTGGGACGCTGTTGACGCTATGAATAATCTCTCAGAACACCCTCTTGTCCAAAGCTCAAAAGGTGGAAAAGGGGGCGGCGGAACTCATCTAACCGAGTATGCGAAAGAGCTAATAAATACTTATGAAATTTTACAAGAAGAACATCAACAATTTTTAGACAATCTCTCCAAACGCATCAGCGAAAAAAACGGACATGTTAATCTTTTAAAAAGTATGGATATTCGAATAAGTGCCAGAAATCAGCTCAAGGCAGAAGTTGTAAAAATAGAAAAAGGTGCCGTAGAGAGTAAGATTTTTTTAAAACTTCATGGCGAAGATACCATTATGGCAATAATAACAAATGACTCTATCGATACCCTCGGAATTGAAACCGGAAGCAAACTATTTGCACTTTTTAAAGCAAATGCGTTAACGGTTGACACCGACACTACGCTAAACAAAAGTGATTTAAACCGTTTTATAGGAAAAATTATAAGAATTAATACAGACAGTTTTAATGCGGAAGTTATTATCGAGCTAAACGGTGGCAACACTATATGCTCAACTATGTCAACAGAAAAACTTGATGAACAAAAATTAGAAATAGGAATGGAAGTTGTTGCGTTTTGTAAACCTAACACAATAATTTTAGGTATTTGGTAACAAAAAAGCATACTTTTATTAAATAATAAATAAAAGTTATAGTTAGTTTTTTATATTAACGTAAAGGAAAGTTTATGAACAGAAGTATCAGGTTTAGCATAATTTTGATTTTAACACTACTTTTTGCATCTATCTCATGCGCAAGCGAAGATGTTCCAAAACGCATATTAAGAGGAAACTATCAATTAGTTTATAATAAGTTGCCTAAGTCTGTCGATAATGCGGCAGATATGTTTAAAGAGGGTATATTTTACGGGCGGCTTCGCTTTAACAGCTTTTTATACAATTGGGAAAAAGAGAATACAACTCAAAACTCTCATAAAGCATTTGGACTCGGCGGCTCTTTAATATATAAGAGTGCAACATTTGAGAACTTTAATTTTACGACGGGATTATATTATTCGCAAGGGTTTTTTGATAATGGCAAAGACCCTGTAGGTTTATTAAAACCTGCAAAAGATTTAGTAAGCCGCTATGACTACTTAAATAACGGCGACAAATCTATGGCTGTTTTAGGTCAAGCTTATGTAAGCTATATGGGCATACCAAAAACAGGTCTGCATGTAGGACGCCAACTAGTTGACACTTTTTATGCGAGAGCCAATGACACAAAGATGCTTCCAAATACTTTTGACGGCGTAGTTGTACAGACAAAAATTATTCCCGATACGGACGTTAAGGTTGCCTATTTAACAAAAGAGAAGCTACGCGACCATACGACTTCCCACTCTGTTTTAATGTATGATGACTCTGATGCAGCTAAACACTCTTCTTGGAATGGAAATGATGACACAGTAATGCATAAAGGACTTAGCTATACAAATCTAAAAGCGGCAGGAGTAAGTACGGATGCACCTCTAATTACCGGCGATATCCGCAATAAATCATTTGACAATACCGTCCTTAGTGCATCATTTTACAAAGTTAATGAACTTCTCTCACAAACAATGATTGAAGCAAATTATAAAATCAAACTTTCCAATTTTGATATTATTCCCGGTATTCGTTATATAAAACAGTTTGACAACGGTGCAGGAGAGATAGGCGGTGCAAGTTATAACGGTAACTTAGCAGGTTTAAGCGGAGCAAACGGAGGCTATAAAGATGCCTCTTCACTTGACTCACAGATGATAGCCGCGCGTTTACTTGCATCTTATGATAATTACAGAATAAACATAGGGTATAGCAATGTTTTAGACGAAGCGGATTTAATCACACCTTGGCGCGGCTTTCCTACTGTGGGATACACAAGATCTATGGCAAGATACAACTGGATGGCAAATACTAAAAGCTATCGCATTCAGTTTGCTAAAGGAATAAATTCAAAAGGAGTCTATAGGGATGTTTTTATGCTTTTTTCATTTTTGCATACGGATGCGGATGAAACAAAAGGTTATTTTGACGAAAACTTTTACTACGCTGGATTTGTTCAAAATATCCCGAGCATGATTGATTTGCAATGGCGTCTTAGATTTGGCTATGCCGACACAAAAGAGATAGATGCGGATAATCTTGATGCACGTTTTGAAGTCAACTATCTGTTTTAATATATTTACAGGAATAACTCAGTGAAAAAAATAGTACTAAGCATAGCAATAATAGCTACTTCTCTTGCAGCCCAAACAATAAATATAGCAGTAGCAGCCAATGTCAGTTATGCCATAGAAGAGTTAAAAACCGAGTTTAAAAAAAATCATCCAAACACCGACATTCAAGTAACATTAGGCAGCAGCGGGAAACTTACCGCGCAGATAAAAAACGGCGCACCATACGGGCTTTTTATGTCTGCTAATATGAAGTACCCGCAATCTCTTTATGATGATAAAATAGCTGTTACAAAACCTGTCGTTTATGCCGAGGGCGCTCTTGCATATCTTAGCAACAAAGAGCAAGATTTTTCAAAAGGCATAGAGATAGTAAAAAGCGATAAAATCTCAAAAATAGCAGTAGCAAATCCAAAGACTGCGCCTTATGGAATAGCCGCTATAGAAGCTATGAAAAACGGCGGAGTCTATGAAAGCGTAAAAGATAAATTTGTTTTTGCAGAATCCATCTCTCAAACCGTTGCTTATACCGTAACTGCAGCAGATATCGGACTTATCGCAAAATCATCCCTCTACAGCGATAAAATGTCAATGTACAAAGAGGGTATCAACTGGGCTGAAGTAGATTCAAAACTATATACACCCATCGAACAAGGCATAGTTATTTTAAAATATGGCAAAAACAACAGCGAGTATAGAGACTTTTACGATTTTGTTCTTAGCGATAAGGCAAAAAAGATTTTTAAAAGTTACGGCTATATAACTAAATGAGTACGATAGTTGCCAAAGTAACATCAATAAACAGCGTAGAAAACCTCAACATTATCGACTTTGATTTTAACGGTGAGAGTTTATCTATGATGAGCCTTGAAATACCAAATAATATAACGATAGGTTCCATCGTAAAGCTTACATGTAAAGCTTCAAATATAGGTATCGGTAAAAATCTAAGCGGAGAACTAAGCTACTCAAACAGACTTACATGTAAAGTGGAGTCGATAGATGTCGGGGAGCTGCTTTGCGCACTTAGACTAAGACTAAGCGAAAACACTATAATAGAGAGTATCATCACGAAAAAATCGGCGTTTAGGATGAATTTAAAAAAAGAGGACAGATTAGTAGCTCTTATTAAAGCTAGTGAACTCTCTATACAAGAAGTAATCAATGATTGAGACGCTATCAAATTTAGAGTTTACACCTTTTTTTATCTCTTTTAAACTGGCACTGATAACTACTTTTATACTCTTTTTTATAGCACTTCCTTTAGCATGGTGGCTCTCTCAGACCTCATCAAAATCAAAACCTTTTTTTGAAGCCGTTACCGCCCTGCCACTTGTCCTTCCGCCTTCGGTTTTGGGGTTTTATATACTGTGGGCATTGTCGCAAAACTCTGTTATCGGCGTATTTTTTGAGGAGTATTTTGGCATTAAACTTGTTTTTAATTTTACCGGTCTTGTGGTAGCTAGTGTATTTTACTCACTGCCTTTTATGGTTCAACCCCTGCAAGGCGGTTTTGAAGCTCTTAACAAAAATATGATAGAAGCGAGTTATATAAGCGGAAAAAGCGCATTTACGACAATGCTAAGAGTCGCCCTGCCAAATATCAAACCCTCTCTAATGACTGCTATAATCATTACATTCGCTCATACAGTCGGAGAGTTCGGCGTCGTGCTGATGGTCGGGGGAAGCATACCGAATGAAACAAAAGTGGCATCAGTTGCTATCTATGAAATGGTAGAGATAATGGACTACACCACGGCACATGTATATAGCGCTATAATGGTAATTATCAGCTTTTTGGTGCTTCTTGGCGTTTACATGTTCAACGGTAAGCAAAACAGAAAATTCGGTATATAAGGAGTTAAAATGAGCAAGTTAAAGATATGGCATAACCCGAAGTGTTCGAAATCAAGAGAGGCAAAATCTATGCTCGAAGATAAGAATCAAGAGTTCGAAGTCTTCGAATATCTAAAAGAAGATATAACCAAAGACGAGCTAAAAAACATTATCAAGATGCTCTGTATCTCGGACATAAGAGAGATGCTAAGAACAAAAGAGGACGAGTACAAAGAGCTGGGTATTGCCGAGAAGAACCTCTCGCAAGAGGAGATAATGGACATAGTGCTAAAACACCCAAAACTGATAGAACGCCCAATAATCATCAAGGGCAGCAAAGCCGTCATAGCAAGACCGATGGAGAGACTTGCCGAGCTTATAGGCTAAATAAGAGGATTTTGAGATGGAACTGGTTTATCTTTGGGTAGAAAAGTATAAGAACATTGAAAATGAGGGATTTAACTTTAGCCCGAGGTTTACATGTAGTTATGATAGTAAAAAAGTTGGAATGAATAAATGAGGAAAAAGAATATTTTTTTTAATATTTTAAAAAATGAAACGTCGCTCACAGAAGTTTTTTGTAATTTGATGTCATATAAAGCATTTAGAGATATATTCATTGATATGGTCAATCAAAAACGAAATAACGATAACAAATTAAAATGTCAACATATATCATACGAAGATTTTTCAACTGAAAAAAACTTTGGAGAGATTGAAAAGTGTTTTAAAGAAGATGAAAATAATAAAATAGGCAGAGGCGATCTAATACTCAATTATGATGATGAGGATTATATTTTTGAACTAAAAGTTGAGAAATATACAGAACTTACAAAAAATCAGCCACAAGGGTATTTGTGTTATCTTAAAAAACAAAATGAACTTTCATATAATGACAATCTATATTTTATAATCCCAAAAGGGTATATGCACATAAACCAAATTTTTTCAGAATGGCAAGAATTTTGCAATAACTATCCAAAAGAGATAATTCAAAATAATCATTTTTTATATTGGGAAGAGATTATAAACGAGATAAGAAAAAGAGAATTAGACAAGCTCAATATTATCATTAAAGAGTTTTGTGAAATTCTTGATTATAGGTGGTTTTATACCAAACTAATTCATTTTTCAAAAAATGAGATAGAACTAATTTTCCAACAACACAATATGAAAAATGAGGAGTTAAAGATGGCTTTTAATGCGAATATACCAAGAGTAATGAATAAATTGTTTGATATTGTGAACAATATAAAATACAAAGTGCATGTCCGCAAAAAATATGATGAACAAAATCCAGATTTTTATGGGTACTACATCGATAATAAGAAATATAACCTATCAGAAGATTTTGAGATATGGTTTGGTGTTATTTATGAAATATGGGAGAAAGCTGGAGTTCCGATTTTGATAGAAATCATTTCAGATGATGAGAAGATATTGTCAAAAGTTCAAGACTTAAAAAGATACGAATACGAAGATGATGAAAACAGTATTTCAAATTATTTTGCATTTGATAAATCTATTTTTGATAAAGAAAATATATCTGAAATTATTGACGATAAAATTCTTGAATTAATTAATTTACTGAAAAATCAATGACTTTTTTTATTTATCAAACCCTAAAACAAGGTTTTGAAAACAATTATTTTTTATATAGTGCAAAGTTTATAGGTAAAGTAACTACCAGAGAAAAACACCCAATAGTAAATATAATCAAAGCCTACCCTGACCTCTTAGCAAACTTATAAAAGATATATCCCAAGAATTGGACTTAATATGATAACCATAAACATAACCAAACCGCTACACGGTGCGAACGGTGAAATGAATCTACATGTAGATTTAATTATAAAAGAGGGAGAGTTTGTAGCTCTTAGCGGAAAAAGCGGCAGCGGAAAAACAACTCTTCTTCGCATACTAGCAGGGCTTGAAGATGCAAAGGGAGAGATAAAAGTGGGCGGTGAGAGCTGGTTAAGCGAGAGCTTTCGTCTGCCCCCTCAAAAAAGAGGCATCGGCTTTGTTTTTCAAGACTATGCACTCTTTGAAAATATGAGCGTTGAAGAGAACCTGCTTTTTGTAAGCAAAGACAGAGAACTTGCAAAAAAGCTTTTAGAGATGACCGAACTAAGCGACCTAAAGAACAGGATTCCAAATACTCTAAGCGGAGGGCAAAAGCAGAGGGTTTCACTTTGTCGAGCTATGATGAAGCGACCGAAACTTCTGCTTCTTGACGAGCCATTATCTGCCCTTGATGCCGCTATGAGAACAAAACTGCAAAACGAAATCTTAACACTTCACAAAGAGTTCGGCACTACGACCGTTATGGTAAGCCATGACACCAGCGAGATGTACCGTCTGGCAAATCGCGTAGTGGTTCTAAATCTCGGCAAAATTGTAAACGACGGCACTCCAAAAGATGTACTTCTTAGAACAAGCGGAAGCCAGAAGTTCTCATTTGAAGGAGAGCTATTGGACATAATTAAAGTCGATGTTATCTATGTAGCCGTCATATCTATCGGGCAGCAGTTAGTCGAGGTCGTTATCAGCGAAGCAGAAACTAAAAACCTGCAAATAGGTCAAATAGTAAACGTAGGCACAAAAGCTTTTGCGCCGAATATTTTTGCATCATAAACAACAACCCTATTTCGTCCATCCTCTTTGGCTCTATAAAGTGCATCATCTGCGTATCTGTATATATCCGTTATATTATTTGCCATTTCAGGTTCAATTATAATAATTCCCATAGATACACTCAGATATCTGCTTATATAACTTTTTATATGCTCTATTTTTTCATCTTCTATTTTTTTATTATACTATCGGCAAAAGAGAGAACTTGAGATTTACTCTCTTCCGTACACAAGATGCCAAACTCTTCGCCACCTAGTCTAAAAGCCATATCCCCTGCTCTTTTTAGAGAGTTTTTCAAATGCTTTGCAACCGTTTTTATAGCCACATCACCTGCTTGATGCCCGTAAGTATCGTTATACTGCTTAAAATAGTCAATATCAATTATGATAAAAACAGCCGTTTGCTTTGTTCTTTGCTGAATTTTCAAAAAAATATCAAAAACTTCATCAAAATATCTTCTGTTGTATAAAGAGGTCATGCTGTCAGTTATGGTTAACTCTTCTATTTTGTCGATATACTCTCTATTTTTATAGTAAAACATTTTATTTATAAAAATTATAAATAAAACAGATATTAAGCCGACAAAGAAAACAACAACAGAGTTCTCCTTGCTTTTTTCTAATTTTTTTTCTAAATTACTATTTAGCCGTTTTAAATTTGAGTTATATAAACTTATTATAGAATCAATATCGTTTGTAATTAAAGTATAAATATCATTTGATTCAAGATTAATTTTATCATCTTTTAACAACTTCTCTTTTGTAAATTCTATAACTTTGTTTTGTGTCTCTATAATATTTTTATAAGATTGCTCAAATAATACTTTATCTTCGTTTTCATTCATGATAAAAAGCTTATTGTAGTTCAACTTGCTTAGTTTCTCTTTGATTTTATCCTGCTGTATAAGTATCTGCTCTTTTTGCTCTGTTGTTAAAGCATCTCCATCAATACTTGACGCTAATGCTCTTATCTCTCCACTATACTCAATAAGTTCCGGCAACAGATAGACTACATTGTCAATCAAAACATAGGAACTCAAATCTGAGTCCAAAATAAGTTTGCAGTTATAAGCAATATGATTTGAAAACAGCATAAACTCTTTTATAATATTGGTCAAATACTCATAACCTACACTCTCTAGCGGTATATCTTTTACCTTATCTATATACTGCAACAACTCGCTTCTTAGAGGAGTGTTCTTTTCTATCGTAAGTAAATTTCTCTTTAGCGCCATTAAATCTTTTAAGATATTATCTTTGAATATTTTTAGGTTTTGTGTTGATTCTTCATTTGGGGTTTTTATACAGCTTAAACCGCGTAGTTTTTGTATATTAAAGATAGTTTTTTCTATCTGCGATATAGCTTTTAACCCTTTTAGTTCATGAGTGACAAATTCTATATCGTCTTGAACATGTAAAAAAACATTGGAAAAAATAATTATGACGCCTATAACAGGCACTAAAGTTATAAAGATAAAAAAGTATAAGCTCTTTGCTTTTTTCTCGATATTTAGATTTTTCATAACTATTATTTCCTCTTTAGCTACAACAAAACATTACGATTGTATATCAAATTTATTAAGTATATTTTTATTAATCTTTATACTTTTAAATTTTAATAAAAATAAAAGAAATTATAACAAAAGAAGCTTTGCTCTATATAAGTACTATTTCAATATAATGTCTTTAAAATATTTCATAAATAACTGGAAAAATAGTAAGTGAATTGGCTCAATTTTTTTGATACGAAAACAGAATTAAAACACTCATTTGGAAGAGGGATAAATGCAAATCTTTCAAAAGATGAAGAGAATTTATTTAACAAATCCTATGAAGCATTTGAGGCAAAAGATATATTAAATGCTTATGAGTATTTTTTCAAATCTCTTGAAAATTTTTCAAACAGCACCTCAAATAAAAATATTATACTTTCAAGAGAAATCGATAAACTAAATTTTGAGATATTTCAAGGAAGTGCCAGAATTACAGGAGTGATTACAAAAGAGAACCTTCAAGCAGAAGCTATAATCACAAAAAAATCATCTGCAAACGTGGCACTCAAGAGACTGCTTTTGGAGAGAAACTATCAACTGACATACTCCTACTATTTTAGTGATGATGAGCATATAAAATTAAAACTCTTTCACGACAATATTACTATGAATACGCAAAAAGTTTTTTTCCCCATAAGAGAAATCGTTTTAAATGCCGACTTTGACAAAGAGTATATAAAAAGCGAGTTTTTAGAGATACCGATTGAAGACATTGAGCATTTAAAACCTATAAATGATGATGAAATACGTATAAAATATGATTTTTTACATAGCTGGATTGATGAGATAAGAGCTAAAATAGCATCTCTGCCATCAAATGACAATGCGGGAATGCAGTCATTTATACTTCTATATTTAATCTTCAAGATGGATTATCTAATTGCGCCTAAGTACAAAATATTTCAACAATCCAGTAAAAAAGTTCAAGAGTATTTTAGCGACGAAAACCTTAGCGTAGAGTCAAAGAATGAGGAGTTAAGCAACTATATAGATGAACTAGGCAAAATTGATTTTGAAGAGTTTAAAACAAACTTTTATGATGCGAAATATACATTTAACCCCACGGAAAAAGCTTCACATGAAGAGATAGAGATTTTTATCACGGAGTCGCTTTCAAAAACAAGATGGTATAAAAACAACAGATACAATCAGATAATTCCTACAATGTATAAATATATAGCGCTCTATCTTCTTTATAACTACGGTCTGCATCCCGTTACAAAAAGATTATTGCATACATTAATCGAGATTCAAAATCCTGATTTTTTTAAAACTCTAGGTTACGATACACTCTATACCAAAGAGAGTTCTACATTTTCAAAAAGAGCGATTGTATCAAAAATAGAAGAAATTATAGCTCCGTATCAGAACCGTTATAAGCTTTTAAAACCTTTTGGCGATAAACTTAATTTCACTTCGCTAAATGAGTTTAGCAATAGCTTTTATCTGCAACTAAAAAATCTTAATTTTGAAGAGATATAGCCGTGAATACGCAATTAATACTTGAAACTTATATAGAAAATATCATACAGATTATGACGCCTTACGGTAGCGGTACAGGATTTATAATCGATGATTTAATTATTACAAACTCACATGTAGTTGCAGGACTAAAAGAGGTGGTAATTAGTGCAAAAAAAATTAAAAGAAGCATTGCAGAGGTTGTGTATGATGATGCCTATTTTGATTTGGCATTTATAAGCTTTGATTTTGAAAAACCAAAAAATCCTCTTGTTTTATCTAGCAGTATTATTGAAGACGGAGACACTACGATAGCGATAGGTCATCCTTACGGACTAAACTACAGTGCAACGGAAGGAATTGTTTCAAAAGCTTCAAGACTTTATGCAGAACTAGAGTACATACAAATAGATGCTGCCATAAATCCCGGAAACAGCGGCGGTCCTCTTTTAAACACAAGCGGCGAAGTCATAGGCGTAAATACTTTTATCATACAAAACTCAAATAATCTGGGGTTTGCCCTTCCCTACTTTTATGTGGACGAAGCTATAAAAGCGTACAAGAGTCTTAACTTGAAAAATATAATCAAATGTCAATCATGTAAAAATCTAATTGACGAAAAAGATATAAAAAACGACTATTGTCCCCAGTGTGGCATTAAACTTGAAATTGCCAAGTTAAGAACAAAAGGTTATAACCCGACAGGCAGTACAAAACTTCTTGAAGAGATATTAAGCTCTTTGGATGTAAATGTGACACTGGCCAGAAGGTCTCAAGCATCATGGAGAATCGACTACGGAACTGCCCGCATAGATATAAACTACTATGAAAACGGGATAATTATAGGAGACTCTAAACTGTGTGTAATTCCTCAAGAAAACATATCGGAAATTTATGACTATCTGCTTGATGAAAACAATAAATTCTCATATTTACACTTCTCTATAAATGAGAACTTTATATATTTGTCTCATCTAATAGTTGACTCTTCGCTAACCTTTAAAGAGGGAAGAGTTGCATTTGAGAGGCTTTTAAAAGGTGCGGATGAGTATGATGATATTTTGATTAACAAATTTAATGCTATAAAGCAAAGACGCGACGAAGAAGATTAAAAAAGGAATTTATATACATGTCAAAATTTTTAAAGTTTAGAGTAGATTTAGATGGTTTTATAGAAGAGTTAAAGAGTAAGATAGAGCAAAACAACGCAAAAGTTGATACTCTTTTAGAGATAGAGAATAAAACATTTGCAAATTTTGTAAAACAGCTAGAGATGATGGATGAGCATTTAAACCAGTTTTTTACTCCGCTCTCACACCTAAACTCGGTAAACAACAGTGATAAAACGCAAGAAATTTATGCCGAATCTTTGCCTATCATAACAGAATACTCTACAAAATTATCGCAAAACATAGAGATATATAAAGCGTATAAAGAGATACAAAAAAGTGAAGAAAAAAATTTAAATCAAGAGCAAAAAAGAGTTTTAGAACTAAACATCCTTCATTTTGAACTAAGCGGCGCTCATCTTGATGAAAAAACCAAAGCAAGGCTTCAAGAGATAAATATTAAAAAAAGTGAACTCTCAAACAATTTCTCTCAAAATGTCTTAAACGCTACAAACGAATATGAATATATTATTACCGATGAAAAGGACATAGAGGGTATTCCCCAAAGCGATATTTTAAACGCAAAATTTGAAGAAAACGGCACTACAAAATATAGATTTACACTTCAAATGCCTTCATATATAGCCTATATGACTTACGGTAAAAATGAAAAAATCAGAGAAGAGCTTTATCGTGCCTACGTTACAAGAGCACCGCAAAATGCACAAATCATTGATGAGCTTTTACTACTTAAAAATGAGATGAGCAATCTTTTAGGCTTTGACAATTACGCTTCATATTCACTTGCAAGCAAAATGGCAAAAGATGAAAAAAGCGTTCTTGATTTTTTAGAAAAACTGCTGATTAATTCTAAAGAACAAGCTAAAGAGGAGCTTCAAGAAGTACAAAAACTATCTTCAAAATCCCTGCAAAGTTTTGACAGTGCCTACTACGGCGAACTTCTCAAAAAAGAGAAATATGAGATTGATGAAGAGATTTACCGTCCATACTTTGAACAAAAAAAAGTAGTAGAGGGTATGTTTGAATTTTTAAACAAACTATTTGGGGTAAAGTTTAAAAGAACAGATGAAAAACTTTGGCATGAAAAAGCTTATTCTTGTGATTTGTATATTGACGACATGTTAAAGTCTAGGCTATATTTGGATTTGGAGACAAGAAAAGGCAAGCAAGGCGGAGCGTGGATGAACAACTTTCAGACTCACTGCAAAGATGAAAAAGCAGATGAGCAGCTTTCCTCTGCCGTAATAGTATGCAATTTTCCGCCATCAACCGATAAAAACCCGTCACTTTTAAGACATGACGACGTTGTAACTCTTTTTCATGAAATGGGACATGCAATCCATCACATGTTAAGCAATGTAAATGAAAATGAAGTAAGCGGCGTAAACGGAGTTGAGTGGGATGCAGTTGAGTTTCCGTCACAATTTTTAGAAAATTTTGCTTATGAACCTCATGTTCTAAAACTTTTTGCATCACACTATGAAACGGCTGAGATAATACCAGATGAGATGATAGAAAAACTTGTTAGAAGTAAAAACTTTTTATCTGCTTCGGGTATGTTAAGACAGCTTGAATTTTCTATTTTTGATTTTAAACTCCATACAAAAGTTTATCAAAAAGATGAAGTTCAAAGTCTGCTTGATTCTATAAGAGAAGAGACCGCACTAATAAAACCGCCATCTTACAATAAGTTTCAAAACGGTTTCTCCCATATATTTTCAGGCGGATATGCGGCAGGTTATTACAGCTATAAATGGGCAGAAGTACTAAGTGCCGATGCTTTTTTCAGTGTTGTTGACGAGGGAATATTTGGCTCAGAAACGGCAAAAAGATATCTACATGTAGTACTTCAAGGCGGCGGGTCGCAAAGTATGGGAGTTTTGTTTAAAGAACTAATGGGCAGAGAAGCAAATCCTGAGTACTTGCTAAGACTAAATGGAATTAAATAGTGAAATACCTCTTTTTAATTGTAGTACTATTTACGACACTTTTTGGAGATACGGTTTTGAAAATTGCAACCTATAATGTAGAAAACCTTTTTGACTTAGATAAAAGCGGATATGAGTACGAAGAGTATATTCCAAACAGTTCTTCAAACTGGAATCAAAGAACCTATAAAATAAAACTAAAAAACATTGCACAGGTAATAAAAGATATCGACGCTGATATTATCGCTTTGCAAGAGATAGAATCGCTTCAAGCACTTATAGATTTAAGATTTGCGCTAAAACAAAACGGGCTATATTATCAATATTACTCCATTGCAGATAAAAAAAACACAACCGTAAAAGTCGCTCTCCTTAGCAAAATACCCTTTGTCTATTCAAAAGAGATTAGCGTAACATCAACGTATCAGTATAGAAATATCCTAGAGACAAAATTTAAAATTAACGATAAAGAGCTATATGTTTTTGTCAACCACTGGAAATCAAAAGGCGGAGCCGAGAGCATGAGGATAATCTCTGCAAAAGCTTTAAAAAGTAGAATATCGGAAATCGGGTTTGATAAAAATGTAATACTGCTTGGAGATTTCAACTCCGATTATGAAGAGTTTTTAAAGTTTAAAAGAAAAAGAGAGCATAACGACACCGATGGGATAACGGGAATCAATCATGTTCTTGGGAGCATAAATCAAAGAGAGAGTGCTATACATGTAAAATATGCTAAAGATAGCTTTTATAACCTTTGGTACGACACTAATGAAGAAAATAGATACACGTATATATTCAAAAATAAAAAAGAGGCTCTTGATAATATTTTAATATCTCAATCACTTTTAAATAACAAAGAGATTTATTATTTAAACGGCAGTGTTACAAATTTTGACAAAAAGTACCTATTTAAAAAGAGAAAAATTTTTAGATGGGAGATGTCGCATACAAGGGTTAAAACGCACAAGGGAAGCGGTTATTCCGACCACTTGCCTATTGTGGCAAAGTTTGGAATTAAATAATTTCATAAGGAACTGTTATTAGCGGATTATCAAAAACATACTACATAACATCTGCAAATTTAAAAGATACTAGTTATTTTCAAGAGCATATACGCTTAAATATGAAAAACAATTATTACTGGAGTGATGATTGGAGCAAAGAGTTTTATATAGATTTAGCAAAAGCCGGATTTATCAGCACGACATATGACACAAAAGAGGGTTTGGTTTTACTTCCTGAACTTCAATACAATTATGCGGTATTGGATTTTCAAAATCTTCATATCTCGAGTAAAGTCAAAAAACTTATGTGTAAAAATAGTTACGAGTTTTTAATTAATAGCAGATTCAATGAGGTACTTCAAGAAATTTCTCTTCAACATAAATATAATTGGTTAAAAGATGAGTATGCCCAACTCTTAAAAAACTTACATAATGATAAGAACAATAATTTTAAAATTATCTCGGTTGAACTGGTTTGTAAAAACTCAGGCGAGTTGATTGCAGGTGAAGTCGGGTACATTATAGGAAAAACATATACCAGCCTAAGCGGTTTTAGCTCCAAAGAGAAAAAATATACAAACTACGGAACTCTACAACTTGTGTTACTCTCAAAATATCTGCAAAACAATAATTTTGAATTTTGGAATTTGGGACACCCACACATGCAGTACAAACAAAAACTCGGATGCGAGATATATAACAGAAGCGAGTTTTTACAGAGATGGTATAAAGCTACAAAGTAGCCAAACACATCTCTTCAATGAAAAAGATATTAAGCCTCTTTATCTAATATAGAAAATCCCAAATCATACATAGCTTTATCAACCATCTCTATAGCTTTTTGCATGGTTTTTTGAGAGATTTCAGGAAGCTCTCCTCCCCACATAGCCTCAGCCTCTTTAAATCCTTGAATCATCCCCTCTCTTCCCGCACGAAGTCTGCTCTCATCATTGCCGCCGCCGTTGATAACAAATTCAGCTATTCTGGTAGAAGTTTGCTCTATCCCGAAAAAACCGTCTTCACTAACAAGTTCTGCAGCTTCCTCTTTTGATAGTTCAGCTATAGGTTTGCCTTCATACCCTATATTTTTTAGAAAACTTTGAAAATCATCATACTGCTTTGCAAAAATATCATCTGCACTTTTTATGCCGCCTTGAATCGAAGTAGAATTAAAAGCCATTGCATTAGAATTTTGCTTAATCTGTTCTCTTATCTCCATAGCCTCATCTTTTGAAATCTTCTCGGTAAAAAGAGTTTTAATAGGCTGTATATTTTTTGCCGGATTCAAAGTTCCTGTACTTGACGTTACTTGCATGATAAATCCTTTTAGATTAGTATTACATACATATCGACCTAAAATGAGTTATTTAAAGTTTTTATTTTTATATACAAAAATTTAAAACTTAGGTTATAATTCTTTTCGATGAAAGATTTTGCGTGCGAGTTCATCTATAGTATATTCTGCTAGACAAACGACTCTCCCTATATTTTGACTCCACTTCCAAAAGAAGTGAATTTTTACAACAGAGGTACTACTCATGGCAGAATTGCTAGACGGATCAGTTAAATGGTTCAATGAAGAAAAAGGTTATGGTTTCATTCAACAAGAAAACGGCGGTAAAGATGTATTCGTACACTTTCGCCAAGTAAACAGAACGGGACCAGGTCGTGTTTCTTTAGCTGAAGGTCAAAAAGTAACTTTTGAACTAGGCGAAGGTCAAAAAGGTCCTCAAGCTGAGAACGTAACTCCTTTATAAGGTTTTACTCTGCAGACTCTTTGTCTGCAGACTTTTACACTCTTTTCAATCAAATACTCTTTAAAAATACAAAACTCTTTTTTACAAAACCGTTTTTTTCATAGAATCTGTGTGCATCTTCTCTTTGTAATCCAGAAGATAGAACTATATTTTCACACATCGCCATTTTTGCATAATCATTCAAATACTCAAGCATCATCTTGCCGTAGTCTTTGCTTCTGTATTTTTCATCCGTAACCAAATCAAAAACGAATAAATGTCTCTTGTGATAAAGATTTGTTTGGACTGCAACACCGGCATAAGTTACAAGCTTCTCACGCTCCATAATGCCGAGCATCTTATACTCCATACTTCTCATCTCATATATTAAATCTTCAAACTCTTTATAGCTAAGCGAAGTACGCAGCTGAGACACTATTTCATAAGCCATTACAAGCTCTCTTAAACTTAACTCTCTAATTTGCATATAAACACCGTTTTAAAAAATTGTAAGATAGTATAATAAATTAGCTACAATATAACTAAAAGAGACTCTATCAAGGAAATTTAAAATGGCTAATAAAAATTTTGAAGTAATCATAGTCGGAGCCGGTATTTCAGGTACTGCGTTAGCATATGAACTTGCAAGATATACCGATATCAAATCAATCGGCATTATCGAGAAATACGAAGATATTGCCACTTTAAATTCATGTGCCACAAGCAATTCTCAAACAATACATGTAGGAGATATTGAGACCAACTATACACTTCAAAAAGCTGCAATTACAAAACGTACCGCAAAAATGGTTGAGAAATATTGTCTGCAACACCATTATCAAAATGAGATACTTTTTTCACATCAAAAGATGGCTTTGGGTGTGGGCAAAAAAGAGGTTGAGTTTCTGCTGCATCGTTACGAAGAGTTTTTTGAACTTTTTCCATACTTGGAAGTCTGGAATAAAGAGAGACTAAAAGAGTTGGAACCACGCGTCGTTTTTGATGAAGACGGCAATGAGAGAAAAGATGATATAGTAGGAATAGGAACAAAAGATCAATGGACTACCGTTGATTTTGGAAAATTATCAAAATCATTTTTAGAAAATGCTAAAAAAGAGAGCAATACTGACGTAGAACTTTTTTTAAACACTCAAGTTTTAAATATTAAAAAAAGTAAAAAACGCGGATATATAGTTGAGACTAAAAAAGATAAATTTTATGCGGATTTTGTAGTGGTTGATGCAGGAGCACACTCTTTGTTTTTAGCACATCAGATGGGATTTGGTCTAAATCTAGGATGTCTTCCTGTTGCAGGAAGTTTTTACATGACAAATGAAAAAATGCTTAAAGGCAAAGTTTATATGATTCAAAATCCAAAGCTCCCCTTTGCCGCTCTTCACGGCGACCCTGACGTTTTGGCAAACGGAAACACTCGCTTTGGCCCGACTGCATTGATGTTGCCAAAACTTGAGCGCTATAAAAAAGGCACTTACATGGACTTTTGGAAAACTCTTAGATTTGATAAAAACATAGCTATTGCTCTTTGGAAACTTCTAAAAGAGAGTGATATTAGAAACTATATATTTAGAAACTTTCTATTTGAAATCCCTTTTATAAATAAGTATCTGTTTTTAAAAGATGCTAGAAAAATTGTTCCCTCTCTTAAACTTAGCGAATTTAGATATGCCAAAGGTTTTGGCGGCGTTCGTCCTCAAGTACTAAACAAAGATGAACAAAAACTTCTGCTTGGCGAAGCTTCCATCTATACGGGAGAGGGTCTTATTTTTAACATGACGCCATCTCCGGGGGCAACTTCTTGTCTTGGCAATGCAGAACGGGATATGAAGTATATTGCCAAATATTTAGGAAAAAACTTCAATGAAAAAAAATTCAACGATGAACTTACTGACGGCGATTACTGCGTACTTCCGGAGCCTGTTATATCACAAAAAGCGATTCTAAATCTAATCAGGGCAGAGATACAAAGAACAGAGGAAAAATATCATCAAGATTTACATGTAAACAAACCAACTGATGATTTTTGGGATAAACCGCATAGCAAAATCTAAGTTATAATATTCACAGAACTCAATTATTAAATAGGCTTTAAACAACTCTTAGATATAATCGCGAAAAATAATTGGCACACTACTATGATGTGCCAAAATGAGAGAAATCACAATGGTAACAGTACAAAATTTAGTTATGCGTTACGGAAACAGAGTCCTGTTTCAAGATATAAACCTTAAACTTGACCGTCATAAAAGATATGGTCTAATAGGTGCTAACGGTGCAGGAAAAACAACATTTTTAAAAATACTCAGCGGTCAAATTAAAGAGTATGAGGGCGAAATAATAATCCCAAAAACAAACAAAGTAGGTGTTTTAGGACAAAATCAGTATGCGTTTGAAGACTATACTATTGCCGATGCCGTTTTATACGGAAACAAAAGGCTCTATGATGCAATCAAAGAAAAAGAAGTTATTTATGCAACGGGCGATTTTGAAGATGATGCAGTAAATAACCGTCTTGCAGAGCTTGAGACTATCTGTGTCGAAGAAGACCCTACTTACGAGTATGATGTAAATATTGCAAAAATTTTAGAAAATGTCGGTATTCCTGCAAGCGAGCATGGAGAGCTTATGAGTACACTTGACAGCGCGGATAAATTTAAAGTTCTTTTAGCTCAAGTTTTATACCCGAAACCTGATGTACTGTTTCTTGATGAGCCTACAAATAACCTTGATATTCAAACAATCAGTTGGCTAGAGCATGAACTTCAACGCCATGAAGGAACAATGGTTGTAATCTCACATGATAGACACTTCTTAAATGCAGTCGTTACAAATATATTAGACGTTGATTATCAAAAAATCCGTGAGTTTACGGGTAACTATGATGACTGGTATATAGCTGCAAACGTTATAGCTAAACAACAAGAGCTAAACAATGCTAAAAAAGAGAAAGAAAAAGAGCAGCTTGAGGCTTTCGTACGTCGTTTCAGCGCAAATGCTTCAAAAGCAAAACAGGCAACATCAAGACAAAAACAGCTTGATAAGTTAGTAATCGATGATATAAAACCATCTTCAAGAAGAGACCCAAGCATCGTATTTAAAGCAAAAAGAACAATGGGTGACGAAGCTCTACATATAATCGGTATAAATCACTCTTACGGCGATAATGAAGTTTTAAAAAATATAACTTTAAAATTTGAACCGGGCGAAAAAGTTGCACTTATCGGTCCAAACGGTGCAGGTAAAACAACTCTTTTAAAAATAATAATGGAAGAGATGAAGCCATCTAGCGGAGAGATTCACTGGGGTGCTACTATTGAGAACAGCTACTTTCCTCAAGATACGGCAGATATCATCAAAGGTGATGGAACTCTTTATGATTGGTTGAAATCTTTTAACCCAAAAGGCGATATGGCAGAGGTTAGAAACTGTTTAGGTCGTATGCTTTTTAATGGAGAGCAACAAGAAAAATCGGTTGTAAGTATTTCAGGCGGTGAAAAGCACAGAATGATGCTTAGTAAAATGATGCTAGAAGGCGGAAACTTTTTAGTTCTGGATGAGCCTTCGAATCACCTTGACCTTGAAGCTATCGTTGCACTAGGTGAAGCTCTTTACAACTTCAAAGGAAATGTTATCTGTGTTTCACATGACCGTGAGCTTCTTGACGCTTTTGCAAACCGTGTTATAGAACTTAGAGAAGACGGAAGCTATGTTGACTTTAAAGGTTCATACGAAGAGTTCGCAGAAGCGAAACAAAATGGACAAATATAGAGATTTTTTAGGGCTGGGAATTGCAGGCAACTTTGCGCTGCACTTAGCCCAAGCCGGCGAGCTTGAAGATTTTAAAAATATCATCACGGCCGATGAAGCTGCTCCTAAAGGGATGTTCCCCTTTTATCTGCCTCTACATGTAAAAGAGGCAAAAGAGATTTTAAATACCTATCCTATATCTAGTTCTACTATCAGACTTCCAGACTTACATGTAAATATTCAAGCGGAACCCGAAGTCGCTCTTATTTGCGCTCTTGAATACAAAAATAACAAACTATATAAAATAACTCCTACTCATTTTGGCGCATACAACGACTGTTCAATTAGAGTTGCCGGTGCTAGTAAAATTAGCGATAAAAAAAACTGGGGAGAGAACTCTAAAGGTATAAGTGACAATCTAATCGTTATCGACAAATTTGAGAGCGGCGGAGTGATGGATAACTACTCAATCTGCTCTTTTTTAAAAAGAGACGGTAAAGTTTATGCTTACGGAGAAGATGTTGAGCTTGGCGGTTACAGCTACTTTTATGAAAAACTGCTTGATTGGATGGTTAATCAGATAAACACTCAACAAGACTTCGGTCCGCTTGAACCTTTGAGTGAATATATATCTACATGTAACTATCCCGCTAATGCCGTAATAAGTATCGGCGCGACAAGATACACTCCTTATGGAGAAAGTACCTTTTTGAAAAAAGATGATGAACTGTTTGTAATGCTTTACAATCACTCTGCTTTATCATCACATGACATTTTAGAGAGTATAAAAAATGGTAATTATGATTTGGCAAATATGAGCATACTAGAGCAAAAAGTCATTCAATGAGCAGAGGAAAAAAACTAGATATTTTTATCGGCGCAGAGATTGAAGATGGCTGGGCTGAAATTAAATCGCCTAGAAAAACAGTTATTGCAGATGAGATTTTAGAACCTTCCAAACACTTTTTGGTTTTTAAAAAAGAGAAAAGACGCGGTAAAACGGTAACTCTTGTCGGCGAATTTCATCTACATGTAAGCCAATTGGAAACTATACTAAAAAATTTAAAGAAAAAACTAGGCTGCGGCGGAACTCTTAAAGATGGATGGATGGAGTTTCAAGGCGAGTTACAAGAGAAGCTGCGGGAGCTTCTAATAAATGAAGGTTTTAGGTTTAAGAGGGGATAAAGAACAGTTCTCTATTTGATTCAAAATTTTCAACTAGAGTATCAAAACATCCTCCTAATTCACGGATTGTTTCAATATTTGGCTCAATATATATCTTATTACCCTTTTTTTCCATCGTTATTATGTTTGCCTCACGCAGCTCTTTAAGATGTTTTGAAATAGTAGGAAGTGCAAAATCAAAATGTTCTGCGATGGTGCTTACACATGTCGCATGAGGACTGACTTTTACCTTCGGGTCTTTTTTGTCAATTGAACAGGTATAACCTCCCGTAAAAACATTTTTAAAAATCAAAAAACGAGTCTCATTCCCCAACGCCTTAAAGATTTTGATTTTTTGCTGCATATCTAACATTTGTCACCCTTGACATTTTATTTCTATTATTATACCATGTTTTAACTATTTAGCTAAATGCCTAATTAGCTAAATATTAACACAAAGGAATCTTATGAAAAAAATACTCTTAGCACTTGCATTATTAGCAACAACTGCATTGATGGCAGACTCTATGAGTAAAATGGATTTAATCAACAATGCAAAAAAAGAGGTTGGCGAAATTATCCCGCAGAAACTAAAATCTATGCTTGATGAGGGCGAGGATGTGATTGTTCTTGATGTAAGAGAGAGCGAACAAAGAGCCGAAGGAAATATCCCCTCAAGTGAGTTAAATCAAGACCAGTTTATCGCAATCACTCGCGGAAATTTGGAATGGGATGTAGCCCAAAAGATTACCGACAAAGATGCGATTATCGTAACATTTTGTCGTAAAGGCGGTCGCGGCGCACTTGCTGCTCAAGTACTAAGAAAAATGGGATACAAAAATGCAACAACTCTGCAAAGCGGTTTAAAAGGTTGGGCACAAGCCGGCTATCCTATTCAAACAGGCTTAGGTATAACAATATTAAAGGAAAAAAGATGACGACTATTATTTTAAATCATCAACCGTATGACGGAACAGATGTGACATGGAATGCACTTCGTTTGGCAAAAACACTTGTTAAAAGCGGCGAAGAGGTAAATATATTTTTAATGAATGATGCCGTTGATTTGGCTCGCGATAAAACTTCTAAGCCCGATAGCTACGATTATGATTTGGTTGCTATGCTAAAAGAACTTTATGAAAAAGGTACAAAACTTCAGGTATGCGGTACATGTAACGCTCGTTGCGGATTGTTTAAAAATGAACCCTACTTTGATGAAAAGGTATCTTCTACTATGCAAATTCTTGCCGATTGGGTTATCGCAAGTGATAAGGTACTTACTTTTTAAATATAAAAATTGACACAAATATCTCGTTATTGTATTGTTTGCACTTTATTTTAAGGAAAATTATGAAAAAAACGACTCTACTTATATTTTTTTGTCTGCTTTTGCAAAATTTAGGTGCAGATGAAGTTAGCGCAGAGGCAAAAATTATACATGTAATAAGCGACAGAGCCAACATGTATGCCCCGCAAGACGGCAGTGCATATCTTTTGAAGCTAAAATACGAAGCGGATATTTATAGAGAATACACAGAAAAAAAGATGAACAATATAAGCATACTCGCTTCTTATATATTTTAGAGACGGCTTTTATTAATCGTAATTTAATCTCTTTGCAGATAAATTCATCGTCTTCTAAAAGTAGTATTTTCATATTTATAATCCTTTGACACTTTGGAAGCACTTTTATTTGCCTATAATTATAGGATTACCCGTCAAACTACCCAACGGCAGCTCTTGCAACTTTTAAAAATGAAGAGATAAAGTATCCTTTTGTTTATAAACATTTTGAAAAAGAGGAGATGTTTTTGGCTTGTACTTTAGAGAGTTGTTTTAGTTATGGTTTAGAGTTTGAGAGAGTTAAAAAAGATATAGAGGCTCTAGTGAAATAAAAGAGGCCGCTACAGCTTAAATTATCTCCACGTTAATATGCACTAACTCTTCATGAATTGAAAGTTCTTGTTTTATATTTTTTATATTTATTTCATTTTTTGAACTTAAAGTAAGAATACACCCATATTTACCTTTGCCGACTCTCCAAACATGTAAATCTTCTATAATAATTTTATCTTCCAAAGAGTTTATGACGTCCATAATTTCTTTAACAATCGGCTCATCCATGGTTGCATCAAGTAAAATTTTTCCCGATTGTTTTATAAGTCCTATCGCCCAGATTGTTACTAAAACTGACCCTACTATTCCCATAACCGGATCAAGCCAAGAAGCTCCCCATAATATTCCGCCGATTAGAGCCGTAATTGCCAAAATAGAAGTAAGTGCATCTGTTAGTACATGAATATAGGCGGCTTTTAGATTGACGTCATGATGATGTTCATGAGAGTGATTGGGATTGTGATTGTGGTCGTGATCGTGATGGTGGTGGTCGTTTTTTAAAAGCCAAGCACAAATAAGATTTACAATAAGTCCTACGATGGCAATAATAATCGCCTCTTTATATGCAATTTGAGTTGGATTTATTATTCTCTCAACTGAATGATAAAACATAAAAAAAGCGACAACGACAAGCAAAATTGCACTCGTATAGCCTCCTAAAACTTCAATTTTGTAAGTTCCAAAATTAAATCTTGTATCATTTGCGTACTTGTGTGCCATAACATATGCCATATATGCCATACCAAGAGCAAGTGCATGTGAACTCATATGCCAACCATCGGCTAAAAGCGCCATAGAGTTGTAGTAATATCCACCGATGATTTCTACTATCATTGTCGCAAAAGTTAAAAACGTAGCATAAAGTGTATTTTTCTTTGCAATTGGATTAACCGTATCAAAACTATGCGAATGACTAATCTCTTTTAATGTTTTTATTGTGTTCATTTCATTTTCCTATTAATAAAGCTGTTTGCTCTTATTTTAAAATTAAAAAAATAGTTTTCATAAATATATTTTACCCTTATTAAAAGCCGTATCCTATTCTCAATAACAAAGAATGGTTGCTAGATTGTTCATTTAATCCATAATCATAATCTGCACAAAAAAACCAATGTAAATCAACTCTATAAGAGTACCCTGCTCTTACGGTTTTAATATCCTCGATATCTTTGTAAATACTGCTATTTTGATTGTATGACAAAGAGAGTGAATTTTTAAAGTTAATCATATATCCGATACCTATAGAGTAGTTTGAAATATTCTGATATTTAACCAATGAGGTGTCGGAATCTTTTACCGATGTGTAACCTAAATTTCCAAACAAATACGCCGGAATATCCAGCAAGTACTCAAATCCGCCATAAATCGAATAATCTGTTTTTTCGTTATCATAGCCGCTTTCATAAGTTGGTAAAATTACTCCTACACCGCTGTTTAACGAAAGTTTTTCGCTAATGGGATATTTGTAAAAAAGAGTAATTACCGTATCATCAAAACCGCTTTTGTTTTTTGCACCTATCTTTGAATAGTATTTTGAAGTAAATAGTTCTATATTCCAACTATCTATATAAATATCACTTTGAAATGAAAAGGTAACGGTATCCCCGCGTTGCTGCGACGAATAGTTAACTTGAGAGTATCTTATACCTGTAATTATATCTAAAGAGATTTTCTTATCTATCTTTTTTACGCTACATCCACTCAAATCTACCAACTCACTAAAAGGTGTTTGCGGACACTTGTCAAGCATATCTTCAACTCCGTCCAAATCACTATCATCATAACCAAATGCAAAAGTGACGATAAACAGCAATAAAAAGATCACCCTCAACATTAATGATTTCCTTGCTGCTTAACTCCCATTGAAGCTCCACTTTTAAAACGAAACTGATGCGATTTGTTATTTCTATCATTTATATTTTTATTTCTTATACTGTTTTGAAAACCTTTATTTTGAAAATTCATATTTTTTTGAATCATCTCAAGAGTATTAAAACGTTCCTGCTCATTCATTTTGGCAATCTGAACTTTAAGACGGTTCATCATCTCAACTCTCTCTTTTGGGTTTGCATTTTTTACTGCTTCTATCTGCTCATTTATTGACTCGGCATTTACGAGATTTATCATGCCCATAATTAACAAAATTATATATATTTTATAACTCATAATATATCCTTTTATACACTCTTTGAATTAAGTTCTTTTAAATCAAGAGTAAAAATTGTTCCACTATTTATTTCACTTTTAACTTTTATATCTATTTTAAGTTCATCACAAAATTTTTTTACTATATTTAGCCCGATACCTGCTCCATCCTTGCTCTCTTTATAAAAACGCTCAAATATTTTATCAGGATGCTCTATCCCTTTGCCGTTATCTTCTACATGTAAAAGAGATGCTAAAGAGTCTATATAAATTTTTACAAAACCTTTATTACGGTTATATTTTGCGGCATTATCTATAAGATTATCGACGATTCGTTTTATCGCACTGTAATTTGTGTTTAAAAATAGTGGCTCATCTTTAAACTCAAAATTGATATTTGGATAGAGTTTCATATATACCGATAATCTCTCTTTTACAAGCTCCCTTAAATCAAACAGCTCTCTATGATACTCATGTTTTTCAAGATAACTGCGCAAGTTATCTCCGAGTGAAACTATGGTGTCTATACTTTGAGAGATTCTTTGCAATTTTCGCTCATCTTTTGGCATTACCTCTAAGCGGCTTACATTTAAGCGCAAAGCAGACAGAGGAGTGTTTAAATCATGTAAAATATCCCTGCTAAACTCCTCTGTTAAATGAAGTGCCCTGCGAAGAGGATAAAGAGCATATACCGAAAATAAAACGGAAATAATAGCTATAACAAAAAGTGCCCACATAAAGAGGATAAAAACTTTTTTTTGTTCATATTGTAGTTCTTTTTTATAATCTTTTTGTGATAGAGCAAGTTTTAAAACATGTGAATCATTTTTTGGTATAGGGAATAGTGCAAAAAGCTCTTTAGAAGTAATATTGAGGCGATATAACTCTTTTGAATCAATAAATACGAAATCAAATTCATATTTATTACATTTTAAATCATAACCGCATATACGCATCTCGTTATATATTTTCTCTTGTAAATCATGAGTCAATTGTTTGTACTCTAAGTATGCAAGCACACCGCTTAAAAAAGCAAGTGATAGAAAAAAAACACCGAAACTTTTTAAAAACGACTCTTTCTCAGCTCTTCTCAAGGCGGTACCCTACTCCTCTGATGTTTTGTATCTCCCATCCCGTAGTCTGCTTTAGTTTGTTTATAGCAACTCGAAGAGCACTATGACTTGGATGTTCCATCAAATCAAAGAGACTCTCTTTACTTATAGTTCTGCCTATATTTGAGATAAAAAGTCTTAAAAATGCCCCTTGAACATCGCCTAGTGATAAAACTTTACCTTCTATTTTTACCTCGTTTTCTAAAAAAGAGTAGGTAATGTTTTTAAACTCCAAGACTTTATCTTGATGCAAAAACCGTGCTTCAATTCTGAGCAAAAGCTCTTGAGGATAAAACGGTTTTTTTATATAATCCTCTGCACCGACAGAGAAACCCTTTGAAATAGCAGCAATATCACTCATAGCGCTTATGAAAATAACAGGTGTCTTATCCTCTGCACCACGCAGATACTCGACTAAATCAAATCCATCAATTTTAGGAACATTTATATCAAAAATATATAAATCATAATCCTCGTTATAAGCAGCTTCGGATGCCTCATCACCGTCAATAACCCATGTAGTTTTATATCCGGCTTCTGTAAGCATCTCATATATCGTTTCGCCTAGTATAGAGTCATCTTCTAAAAATAAAATTTTCAATTCCTCTTCCTTACGAATTATACTTTTGTCATTTAATTAAGCGATAGATTCAAAAATATTTATTTGGTTTAGAGATGAATTTTCTAAACCAAAATAAACCCGTTCCAATAAAATAGATTCTGTGTTATCTGTTATAACCTCTAATTCTGCAATAGCACTCTCTTCCATATAAATAGCTACATTTACTGCTGCCTCCGTAGAAACAGATGCTTCTAACATAAGCGTATCATAAATATTCTGAATCTCTGCATTGCTAAACACTCCGGTTTCAGTTGATAAAGAGCTTGTATCTACATCTAACCTATCAGCTGTAAAAAGAAGTTTATCGTATTGTCTTCCCTCTAAAAATGATGCAAAATCAAACTCGTCTAATTCGGTTTGTTCAGAAAGTTCTACATATATTTCATGCATCATCTTCTCTTTTTCAATAACATAAAGCAGAGATTGCGCTTCGCTTTCTGAAACAGAAAGAGCTTCATTGCTAAAATAGGGGCTACGTCCATATCCGAATCCGCCTCCGTTACCTGAAAAACCGCCGCCATATCCAAATCCGCCAAAACTACTTATTGAATTACCGCTATAGCCTGAAAAACCACCGCCGAATCCACTTTGACCAAAACCTCTACCCATAATTGACTCCTTTTACTCATTATTCTTCTATTAGAAGAGTAAAAGTATTGCAAAAGAGCATTAGCGAAGTGTTAGTGCTAAACTACTCTTTACTTAAACCTCTAGCTCCTAGATTTCCGTATCTATGATATGAGTTTGTAACGCTCTGTTCTATAAAGTAGTGAAGAAGTTCTATCCTGCCGTTAGCTACAAAAGGCTCGCTTGATATATGTTTTGCCTCATTTTTAAGAGCATAATATATTTTTTTGCTTACATGTAAAGGATTTAAAAACCTGATTCTTTTAGCTTTTTTCATAGATTCTATCATCTCGTCTTCATCTTCTAGCTTCAACACATCCCTATCTTTGAGTATCTCTTTTGAGCTGTTTATAAGCCATACCAACGCTTCACTATCTATCTTTTTAGGGAGTGAGACATGTATCTTTGCACCTGCTAGATTTGCCGCTTTTATGGATGCTACTATCTCACTCAAAACATCACTCTGCTCAAATCTGAAAAAAACACTCTCAACACTTAAATATCTTATAACATTGCTCTCGCCTCTAATATTTGCATAGTCATGCTCTTTGCTAAATTCGCTCTCGTACCAACAATCAAAATTTTCCTCTATCATTTGTACTTCATCAATTTTGGTTGATTTTATATTCATAAACTGTGTTACATAGTTAAATCCGCCAGCTTTTTTTCCGCTTCCGATTGCCGATTTTCCCATACCGCCAAAAGGTTGGCGGATAACAATTGCACCTGTTGTACCTCTGTTTATATATAGGTTTCCTGCTTTAAGCCTGTTTTTCCAAATATCTTGTTCTCTCTCATCCAAACTCTCTAACCCTGATGTCAAACCATAACCTGTAGAGTTTACGATTTCTATGGCATCATCCAAATCTTTTGCATGCATTACGCTAAGAACAGGTCCAAAAAGCTCGTTCATGTGGCAAAAATCACCTTTTTTAGTTCCCCATCTGATGGATGGTTTTAACATGTAAGGGTTGTTACTGTCTGCATAACTTGGCTTTATAAGCCACTCTTCACCATCATCAAGATATTCAAGTGCTTTTTTAAGGTTACCCGATGGCTTTGAAGATAATGCTCCGATTCTATTTTTTAAATCCCAAACTGAACCAACCTCAACAGACGATACCGCGTCTATTAAAACTCTTTTAAAATTCTCATCACTGTAAAGTTCATCTTCTAAGACAAGCAAAGAGGTAGCAGAACACTTCTGTCCTGAGTTGTTAAATGCGGAAGCAACTACATTTTTTACAGCCTGTTCATGATCACTCATGGCCGTAACGATAGTTGCATCTTTTCCGCCCGTCTCTGCACTAAGATGTATATCAGGACGCTGTTTTATCATGCTATAAGCGGTCTGCTCGCCACCCGTAAATATAGTAAAATCTATATCTTTGTTAGTGATAAGTTCATCTCCCGCCAAAGCTCCGCTTGATGGAAGAAACTGAAGTGTATTTTTACTAACCCCTGCACTCCAAAAACACTCACAAACCATCTTTGCACATAAAACTGCATCAGATGCCGGTTTTAGAATTACGGTATTTCCTGTAGCAAGAGATGCCGCAATGCCGCCTGTGGGAATCGCTATTGGAAAATTCCATGGACTAATGACAAGTCCAACCCCTTTTGGCGTTACATGTAAGTTATCCAATTTCTCAATCTCTCTAACACTATATGGATAAAAGTTTAAAAAGTCTATCGCTTCTGAAACCTCAACATCACTCTCGCTAAAAACTTTTCCTACCTCGGCAGCGGCTATGCCTATTAAATCGCCTCTTTTTTTTCTAAACTCATCTGCCACATGCATAAGTATCTTTTGCCGCTCTTTTGAACTAAGCGCTCTCCATCCGTCAGGGTCGGCTTTAGCGACTTCAACTGCCTTTTGCATATCTGTTTTATTTGCTCTTGCGTAAGAACCTACGATAATATTTTGATGATATTGTGACTTATCTATTACTTCTACAATATCATCATTCTGTATCTCAATTGACCCGACAACTGCTCTTGCATGGTATCCGCCACTTTTTGAGATATTTTTCCACTTATAAGCTATAGACTCTGCCCATTTTCTATTTTGAGGAAGCACAAAATCGGTATCTGCCTCACTTTTATACATGTAGTTATCTAAATCAATATCAGTTTTTTGTATCTCTTTGTTTCTATCTTGAATACGGTACGGAGTAAGCTTTAAATCTTTTATCTCCTCTAGTGAGTCATCATAACTCTTTATAAGAGTCTGCCATGAAGAAGAATCCACTTTAAGTCCGAAACTGTGTCTTAAAAAGTTTTGTTTTGCGGTATTTTCATCAAATCTTCTAACAAGATAAGCTATTGCATTTGTAAAAGTTTTTTGTGTAGCGGTAGGAGCATAAAGTATGACATTTAATCCCTCTTTTTTCAAAACTCTGTAAGCAGTCTCACTCATTCCTTCTAACATTTCCGCAGTATAAAACTCCTCAACTTTTCTCTCACGTGAGAGGAGCATTCCAAGAGCATGATCAAAAAGATTGTGTGAAGCGACTCCTACATGTACAAAAGAAGCAACTTCGCTACTTAAAAGATACTCCATCACTACTTTGTAATTAGCATCACTTTGAGATTTTTTTGTGTAAGTCACACACTCCCAGCCTCTTAGACTAGCCTCTGTTAACTCCATCTCCTGATTTGCACCTTTAACCAGACGAACTTTTACGGGTGCTCCGCCGTTTTCTACTCTACTTTTTGCCCAATAGACCAAATCTTTTGCAAGTTCAAGAGTATCGGGCAGATAAGTTTGAAGAACAATTCCCGCATAAAGATTTTTAAATCTCTCTAATGAGAGCGTATTTTTCAAGACATCTATTGTCAGGCTGACATCTTTATACTCTTCCATATCAAGATTTACAAACTTGTTTTTCTCTAATGCAATCTCATATATTTTTTGCAGTTTATTTGATATTTGCTCAACACTCCACTCATGAGCCAAAGGGTTTATCTGCGAAAACAGTGTAGAGATTTTTATAGAGATATAGTCAATATTGGGATTTTGGAGTGTTTTTATATATTTTTCTACTCTTTCATTAGCCTCTTTTTCGCCTAAAACTATCTCGCCGATTATGTTTATATTTACGCGAGTTTTCTCCTCTTTTCTCTTTTTTATATGCTCTATAAGAGGCTCTTCTTCGCCGTAAAGAACTATATCTTTTACATCACGTCTAAGATACTTTATAAAAATAGGTATGGAGATATCCGGTACATGTACACCTACTTTTAAAAAAGAGAGTACAAGCAACTCCTCTAAATTACTAAAAAAAGTGGTATCTTTATATTTGTTAAATATATATTCGAGCTGATTAGCTACTCTATGGGGATTGTTTGAGCGAAAACTCTGGTCTAAAAGCTCAATTAAAAATATCTTGTTTTGCTCATCTTTTAACATCCTTCGCATTGTGTCGTGAAATTTCTTCTCACTTTTTTCTCTATGCTCATCTATATATAACTGCCAATTTTTTGCTATATTTTTTGCTTCATCAAAAAGATTTTGTTCTATTTTCATACTCTGCTCCTTATCACTTCAATATCAGCCTATCAAAAAATAGTGAAGTAGTCAAGTGAAAATTGATTAAATTTTAAGCGATTTTTTAAAAAATTCATTAAATTTTACCTATATTTACACTTTTTTAACTTTTTTTAGAGTAGTATCTTTTCCTATTTTAAAATTAAGGAAAATATATGCCGTATGTAAAAGAAGTTTTTGAATACCTAAAGAGATCAAGCCCGTCTCAAAAAGAGTTTTACCAAGCTGCCGAAGAGGTACTTGAATCTCTTCGTCCATTGATGGAAAAATACCCAAAGTATAGAGAACATAAGATTATAGAGAGAATTGTAGAGCCTGAGAGACAGATACTCTTTCGTGTAAACTGGGTTGATGACAATGGTGTTATTCAAGTAAACAAAGGTTATAGGATAGAGTTTAACTCGGCACTTGGACCATATAAAGGGGGTCTTAGATTCCATCCTAGCGTAAATGCTGGTGTTATCAAATTTTTAGGTTTTGAGCAGATATTTAAAAACTCTTTAACAGGTCTTCAAATCGGAGGCGGAAAAGGCGGAAGTGATTTTAATCCTAAAGGCAAATCTAACAATGAAATTATGAGATTTTGTCAAGCTTTTATGAGCGAACTATTTAGACATATCGGTGCAAATACGGATGTTCCTGCGGGCGATATCGGTGTTGGAGGTAGAGAAATCGGCTATATGTTTGGTATGTATAAAAAACTTGCCAACAAATATGAGGGTGTTTTAACAGGTAAATCACTTAAATGGGGTGGTTCACTGGCACGTACAGAAGCTACGGGATATGGCGCTGTTTACTTTGCAAAATATATGCTTGAAGATAGAGGCGAGACATTAGAGGGTAAAAAATGTGTAGTTTCAGGAAGCGGAAATGTATCTATCTACACTATTGAAAAACTTTACCATCTAGGAGCTATCCCTATTACATGTAGTGATTCTAACGGTATGATTCATGATGAAGATGGAATTGATTTAGAACTTTTAAAAGATTTAAAAGAGGTTAGACGTGAGAGACTTACGGAGTATGTAAAACATAGACCAAATGCAAAATACACTCCTATTGAAGAGTATCCAGAGGATTGTAACGGTGTTTATACAATTCCTTGCTATGCAGCATTTCCAAGTGCTACGCAAAATGAGTTAAATCTAAATGATGCGAAAAATCTTCTAGCAAACGGTTGTGTTTGTATAAGCGAGGGTGCAAATATGCCTTCAACTCCAGAGGCTGTTGATCTTTTTGTAGAGTCAAAAATCTCTTACGGTCCAGGTAAAGCTGCAAATGCCGGCGGTGTTGCTACAAGTCAGCTTGAGATGGCACAAAATGCTTCTATGGTTAACTGGACTTTTGAAGAAGTTGATACAAAACTTGCTCAAATTATGAAAAATATATATACAAGTGCAAGTACAACTGCAGCTGAATTTGGCGAGCCTACAAACCTAGTATTAGGTGCAAATATCGCAGGATTTAGAAAAGTAGCAGACGCTATGATAGAGCAAGGATTAGTTTAATCCATATCTTTTTATCTATCTTTGAAGAGTCAAAGATAGATAAAGCCTATATATTATCTTCTTGATTTATCTCTTTAATACTTGCCTTACTTACATAAGTACTCATACAGTACCTATCTCTTCCGCTCTCTTTTGCTTCATAAAGCATCTCATCTGCACGTGTGATTAACGCATCTTCATTTAGAGACTCATCTGCCTCACAACCTGCCACTCCTATTGATATAGTAACAAATTGATTTACCTTAGAGCTTTCATGCCTAATTTCTCTAGCTCTAATTAAGTCGCAAACCTCGTTAGCCATAAGCTTACAATTAGATTCTGAAGTATCTGTAAGTAATATTCCAAACTCCTCTCCACCTAATCTAAATACAAAATCACCTGGGCGTTTAAGAGTATCTTGTAAAACTTTTGCAACGCTCTTAAGAGCGAAATCTCCCTCTATGTGACCGTACGTATCGTTATACTGTTTAAAATAGTCAATATCAAGCATCATAAATGCTATATAACTATTGGTTCTTTTGGCACGTTTTAGCTCTCTGTCATAAACAATATTAAAATATCTTCTATTGTATAACCCTGTCAAAGAGTCGGTATATGATGCATTCTCAAGTCTTTTATTCGCTCTTTTTAATTTTTTTGTAGTTAGTTCAAGAGCGGTTTGGTCATTTTGAATACTTTTAAACACATAGTAAGAAATTACTACGATGCCAAAAATAACCATTACCAAAATAGAGCCTACTTGAAATAAAATAGAGTCATAAAGTTTTAAGAAATTTTTTCTATCGTACTTTGCAACTTCTACCTCATAATCTATAAGTTTTTTTATAACTTTGTCAATATGAGTAATTTGTCTCTCAATACTCTCTAACGATATATCTTGTACTATATTTTTATCTAAATTTACGGTATCTAAAAAATATCTATTCACATTTTTTATCTCTGTTGCGGTGTATTGTATGTACTTTAATTCATCATCTCTTTTAAAATGAGATTCATAGTTTTTCCACTCTTTTTCAATTATATCTATTGCACTTTTTATTTGTGATTTAACCTTATCTTTATCCATCTGTGAATTTTTAGCTTTGTACATAACAATATTTAATTTACTGTGATAAGTTTGAAGAATACGGTTAAGTTCTACAACAGGAACCAGTGAGCCAAAATAAAGTGAATCTAAATTTTTTTTCATCAAATTAAGATTTAGACCACCCATAAGACCGATAATTATTAGCCCTATTATAATTATTATAAAAACAAAAACAAGCTTACTTTTTAATTTTAAAGTTTTTATAAAATTCACGACATCTTCCTAGAGAATACCTTTAATTTATTTAGGAGCAAACACTATACCAAATATAAGAAATTGTTTTTAAAAAAATATCTTTTATGATAAAATACATGCCGCATAAAATTTTATATCGATAATTTTTTTAAAAAAGTAAAAAACAGTAATGAATGAAAAACTAAATTATATTAAACGGCTATCTTTTTTTAGTTCTTTAGATAGTAAAAAACTAACTCTTATCGATAACATGTCAAAAATAATTACTTATCCCAAAAACTCCATACTTTTTTATGAAAACGACACAAATAACAAAATATTTTTTTTAGTATCGGGACTTTTAAAAGTATATAAAATTGATAAATTTGAAAATGAAATTTTTTTATATTATATACATAAAAACTCGCTTATTTCTGAACTTACTACTTTAGAAAATGACACTATACACTGCTTCTCTAATGCCGAATTTATGGAAGAGAGTATTGTGTTAGAGGTTGATTTTTTAGAACTTAAAACACACTTTTTATCAAAAAACATACTTAACAACGAATTCATTAATGAGATACTGCTAAAAACTCAACAACTTCACTGTGTAGTTAACAGAGAGCTGGTTTTTGATGCAACTGCAAAAGTTGCTTTTACTTTGTGTGATGATTTAGAGATGTTTAACTCTTTAAAGAGACATGAGGTCTCTTTTATGCTTCATATTCAGCCTGAGACTCTATCAAGAGTTCTTAAAAAGCTCAAAAGAAGTTCAATTATAGATATTGAAAACTCAAATGTAGTAATTCTAAACAAACAATTACTCCAAAATATATATAAAGGCGAAGCATCGTGATTAAAACAAATAAAATCAGTACAAAAATAAAATTTATCGGTGCTATATTAATATTTTTAATGGCAAGCGTAATTGGAACTACAATATATCTAAATCAACAAAATATCAAAGATGCTCTACTGATTAATATCGCCGGCAAACAAAGAATGTTAACGCAAAAGATTGCAAAAAATATCTTTTATGTTTACTACAACAATACACATGATTTTTATGAATTAAATTTGGCTTGTGATGAGTTTATAGAGGGTTTAAATACTTTAAGACACGGCAACCATGACAAAGGAATATTGGTTGTTCCGACATATCAAATATCAAATCAGCTTATGGAAGTAGGCAAATTATGGGAAAAATTTTATGAAGACGTTCAAAATTTTAAACTCATAACAAATGTGACTCCTGAAAAAAAAGAAGAGCTTGAAAAAATTGTCGTTTCTATATACAAACATAATACTATCCTTCTAAACAACGTCGATAAATTGGTTACCATGTACACTAATCACAGTGAAGATAAAACAAATTTTATAAAAACATTTCAATACTCTTCTGGAGCTATACTCTTTTTACTTTTTATCTATTCGCTTTTGCAATTAAAGTCTATCGAATCACATGTAGATTCATTTATGCAGTACTCAAAAATGCTGGTAAACAATGAAGATATATCAAGCCTTATTCCTCTTAAGCTTGAAGCTGAAAGTGAGAGTGAAATCGTAGAAGTAAGCGACACTATCAACTGTTTTATCAAAAAAATCAACTCTGCTATGGAGTACTCAAACGAAGCACTTCTTCAATCTCAAAAAGCTTCATCAAAACTAGAAGAGCTAACGGATGAGTTCGATACTATCTTAGATGAGTTAAAAGACAAATCACTCGCTTCAAAACACCTAAATAACAGCGAAGACATGGTAATAGAGTCAACTGAAGAGCTAATAAATTCGACAAAAAAACTCTCAAATTTAAAAAAAGAGTTGGATAATTTAATTAAAAGCTGTCAAGAGCTTAAGTCTTAACAGCAGTAATTATAATTTCAAAATCTTATTCTTATTTTTAATGCTACTTATATTCACACTTTTATAAATAAAAATAATCTTAATCTTGAAAACTAATTGTTTTGACTTAGGTCAAAGATTTTAAAACCTTCAAAGTGCTAATATAAACCTCGTTAATGGACACCTTAACAAAAAATAGTGAGATGCAGTGGTTTCGTACTATAGTGTCTTAAAAAATTATTAAACAGGAGAAAATATGTCACTTTCAAGAAGAGAATTTCTTAAAAGTTCAGCGGCGGCATCTGCAGCAGCAGCAATCGGTATGAGTGTACCGGCAGAGCTAAGTGCAGCAGCAAACGAAGCTGAAGGCGACTGGAGATGGGACAAGGCAGCTTGTCGTTTCTGCGGTACGGGTTGTGGTATTATGATGGCAACAAAAAACGGTAAAATCGTTGCTGTTAAAGGAGACCCTGCTGCACCGGTAAACAGAGGTCTTAACTGTATTAAAGGTTACTTTAATGCTAAGATTATGTACGGTGCGGATAGACTTACTCAACCGTTACTAAGAGTTGATGCTAACGGCAAATTTGACAAAAAAGGTAAATTTGTTCCGGTATCATGGGAAAGAGCTTTTGATGAGATGGAAGTCAACATTAAAAAAGCACTTAAATCAGGCGGACCTGAGGCTGTTGGTATTTTTGCATCTGGTCAATACACGATTATGGAAGGTTATGCAGCTCAAAAAATGATGAAAGCTGGATTACGTTCAAATGCAATCGACCCGAATGCTCGTCACTGTATGGCATCTGCTGTTGTTGGTTTTTACCAAACTTTCGGTGTTGATGAGCCTTCAGGATGTTATGATGATATCGAGCTTACTGATACAATCGTATCTTGGGGTTCAAACATGGCAGAGATGCACCCTATTCTTTGGTCTCGTGTAACAGATAGAAAACTTTCTGATCCAGACAGAGTAAAAGTCGTATCAATTCAAACATATACACACAGAACTTCTGACTTAGCTGATATTGAAATTATCTTCTCTCCAAATACGGATACTGCTCTATGGAACTATGTTGCTAGAGAAATCGTAATGAGAGATGATGCTGAAAAAATTATTGACTGGGATTTCGTTAAGAAACATATGATTTTTGCAACCGGTCCTGTAAATATTGGTTACGGTATGAGAAGAGAGGGCGAAAAGTCTCTTAAAGCAGGTAAATACAGTGCTTTAGAAATGGAAACGATTTCTAAAGAGATGAGTAAAGTCGTATCTCATAAAGAGGGACCTGCATTAGAGCCGTACGGATATAAAGCCGGCGACACTATGAAACATACTGCCGGTACTTTAGCTCACTGGGAAATATCATTTGAAGATTATAAAAAATCTTTAGAGCCTTATACACTTGATTATACTGCGAATATCGTAAAAGGTAATCCTGATGAAAATATTGAAGATTTTAAAGCTAAACTTCAAGCATTAGCAAATCTTTATATTGAAAAAGGTAGAAAAGTAGTATCTTTCTGGACAATGGGTATGAATCAACATACACGCGGTACATGGTGTAATACTCTTTCATACAATGTTCACTTTATGTTAAACAAACAAGCTGTTCCTGGTTCTGGAGCGTTCTCTTTAACTGGTCAACCTTCTGCTTGTGGTACTGCTCGTGAAGTTGGTACATTTACACATAGACTTCCTGCAGATATGATGGTTGCAAACCCTGCACACAGAAAAATTGCTGAGAACAAATGGATGGTTCCTGAAGGAACACTAAACGGTGTGGGTGTACAACACATTATGAAAATTCACCGTGACATCGAAGATGGCTTAATCAAATTTGCATGGGTAAATGTTTGTAATCCTTACCAAGACTCTGCATCTGCTCATCACTGGATTAAAGCAGCTCGTGAAATGGATAACTTTATCGTTACTTCTGATGGATACCCTGGTATTTCAGCTAAAGTATCAGACCTTATCTTACCATCTGCTATGATTTATGAGAAGTGGGGAGCTTACGGTAATGCTGAGCGCAGAACTCAACACTGGAGACAACAAGTTCTTCCTGTTGGAGATGCGATGAGTGATACATGGCAATGGGTTGAGCTTTCAAAAAGATTTACAGTTAAAGAAGTATGGGGCGAATATGCACCGTCAGGTCCAAGAAAAGAGGCACTTCCAAGCGTTATCGACAAAGCAAAAGCAATGGGATACAATGAAGATACAACTCTTTTTGAGATACTTTTTGCTAATAAAATTGCTAAAACTTATGCACTTGACCAAAGCGATCCTATTCAAAAAGGATACGACAATACTGAATGTTACGGAGATAGCAGAAATGTTGTCGGAAGTGACGGAAAAATATTTAAAGGGTATGGTTTCTTCCTTCAAAAATACCTTTGGGAAGAGTATGCTGCATTTACTCGCGGACATGGTCATGACCTTGCACCGTTTGATGTTTATCACAAAGTACGTGGTCTTAAATGGCCTGTTGTTGATGGAAAAGAGACAGCATGGAGATTTAATGCTAAATACGATCCTTATGCGGCAAAAGCTACTAAAGACACAGGTAATTCACATGCGTTCTACGGGTCAATTGCAAAAGCACTTCCTTCCGGTGACTTAAGCGGTGTTAAAGTTAAAGATAAGAAATCTTTAGCAAACAAAGCTAAAATATTTGCTCGTCCGTACATGGATCCACCGGAAATGCCGGATGCAAACTACGATGTTTGGTTATGTACAGGTCGTGTACTAGAACACTGGCATTCAGGAACTATGACTATGCGTGTACCTGAACTATATCGTGCGGTTCCTGAAGCATTATGTTATATGCATCCAAAAGACGCAGAAGCTAAAGACCTTAAACAAGGCGGCTTATGCTGGGTAGAATCACGTCGTGGTAAAGTAAAAGCTAGAGTTGAGACTCGTGGTAGAAATAGACCTCCTAGAGGGCTAGTATTTGTACCTTGGTTCGATGAAAAAGTATTTATCAATAAAGTATGTTTGGATGCTACATGTCCAATGTCAAAACAAACAGACTTTAAAAAATGTGCAGTAAAAATTTACAAAGCATAATTTAAATATCTAAAAGGATAAGGAAAGTTTTGCATTTGCTAAACGTACCTAAATAAAATGAAAAATAAAACAACGAGTGATAGAAGAAAGTTTATTTTAAATATGGCAAGAAGTGCCGGTATTGCCGCACTTGGAGGATTTGTATGGAGTGCTTATGTTGATGAAGTTACGGCTTCACAACTACTGCTTCGTCCACCTGGAGCCATTAAAGAAAATGAATTTTTGAAAACATGTATTAAATGCGGACTTTGTGTTGAAGCTTGTCCGTATGATACGTTATCACTTGCTAAACCGGGTGATCATAAACCTCTGGGTACTCCGTATTTTATCCCTAGAGAAATACCTTGTTATATGTGTCCTGATATTCCTTGTGTGCCTGTATGCCCTACAGGCGCACTTGATGAATCTAGTGTTACGACAAATGGAGTACTTGATATAAATGTAGCTGATATGGGTCTTGCGGTTATAGACAGAGAAACTTGTATAGCGTTTTGGGGAATTCAGTGCGATGCATGTTATAGAGCTTGTCCTATTCTAGGCGAAGCGATAACAGTTGAGTATCAAAGAAATGAGAGAACAGGAAAACATGCATACCTATCTCCGGTAGTTCATGCCGATGCATGTACTGGATGCGGATTATGCGAAAAAGCTTGTGTTACGGAAAAAGCGTCAATCTTTGTACTTCCTAGAGAAGTTGCAATGGGCAAGGCCGGTAATTACTATATAAAAGGTTGGGATAAAAATGATGAAAAGCGTTTAGAGAACGCTAAAGAAATCAAAACAACGACTGATATAAGTAAAGACAGTGCTGTTAATTCTCTAAATAGCGGAAAGGGGGATTTATACTAATGAGAACTCTTTGGAATAAATACCGATACCTAATGTTTAGAAGAACTACGCAGATAGGTCTATTATTGCTATATTTTGGAGCAAATGTTTGGGGATGGACTCTTTTAATGGGTAACCTTAGCTCTTCAATTTTTTTAGATGTTGTTCCTTTAAGCGATCCTTACGCTGCACTACAAATGCTAGCGGCTGGTGCTGTATTGGCTACGGATTTACTTATAGGCGTTTTTATCGTAACTATATTTTACCTACTTATAGGTGGTCGCGCTTTTTGTAGTTGGGTTTGCCCTGTAAATATAATTACAGATGCTGCGGCACTATTAAGAAGAAAGTTAAATATTGACGGCATTTCTAAGAGACAACCTGCTTCGCGTAATATGCGTTACTGGGTTTTAGTACTAAGCTTAATCATATCATTTATGATGGGGGTTACCGCTTTTGAGTTTATATCGCCTATATCTATGTTACATAGGGGTATTATATTTGGTTTAGGTTTTGGATGGGCAGCAATGCTCGTAATTTTTCTTTTTGACCTATTTGTTCTAAAAAACGGATGGTGTGGACATATATGCCCGCTTGGTGGATTTTATTCACTTTTGGGTAGTTTTAGTCTAATAAGGGTGCAACATACACAAGAGAATTGTACTGGGTGTATGAAATGTAAAGTTGTTTGTCCTGAGCAGCAAGTTTTACACATGATAGGTAAGGAGAGTTTACCTGTTCTTTCAGGTGAATGCACAAATTGTGCCAGATGCATTGAAGTGTGTGATGATGATGCTCTTAGTTTTTCAATTAAAAAACTAGCAAAAAACAAAAAATCGGGAGAGTAAAATGAAAGCAATGAGTAAGATAACGATTGGTTTAGTTGCTGCTGCACTACTAATGGTTGGTTGTGGTGGTGAAGGTGCTAAATCTTCGCCTAAAAAAGTTGTATCAACAACTATAACTGAAGAGTCTTTAGGTTTAAGAAAGACTGATTTATATACGGAAGATAGTACAATAGCAGACAAAACTGAGTACAGAACTGCACAAGCTACTACAAGTAGCAAAATTAAAAGAGCATTTCAAGATGCTCCGCCGATGATTCCACATGATACTATCGGTATGTTGCCGATTAAAGTAGAAGACAACAGATGTGTAAGTTGCCATATGCCGGATATCGCGGGAGCAATGGGTGCTACACCGATTCCTGTTTCTCACTTCACAAACTTTAGAGAGCGTAATAAAGTTGTAAACGGTACTTTCCAAAGTGCAGTTAATAACTATAAAAATGAAGTCTCTATCGTGCATGAAGATAAACTTCAAGGTGCTAGATTTAACTGTTCACAATGTCATGCTCCGCAGTCTCAAGGTAACTTAGCTGTTGAAAATACATTTGAGCCTGTTTATACAAGCAAAGACGGTGCTAACAGATCTAGCTGGAGCGGTGGGAAACTAACTGAATCACTAGATACTGTAGGAAAAGAGAGTTATGTAACTCCTGAAGACGTTGCAAACAAACATTCTGCAGCTGGAAGCTTAGGCGGTTCAGGTCATTAATGCAAAGAAGAGAGCTTTTTAGCTCTCTTGCTTCATCTTTAAATAGAGCAAAGAAGCAAGAGAAATTGTTAAGACCCCCTTACTTTGGAGACGAATCTCTTTTTCATAATGAGTGTAGTAAATGTGATGCCAAATGCGCCACTGTTTGTGAAGAAGATATAATAAAAATAGCAAATGATAGTACTCCGTATTTAGATTTTACAAAAAGCGGTTGTACATATTGCGATAGATGCGCAATTGCATGTGAATTTGGCGTTTTAAAAGTTGAAGATAAAAAACTTGTTAATGCGGATATAATTATAGATAAGAGTAGATGCCTAAGTTGGAGTCATACTATGTGTTTTTCGTGTAAGGATCCCTGCTTGGATTATGCTATAGACTTTAAAGCTATGTTTATGCCTAGCATAAACGACAAATGTACATCATGCGGTTTTTGTATCAGTAGATGCCCCGTTGATGCTATAAATATAAAGGTAACACAATGAAATTAATGATATTTTTAACGTTTTTTATCTCTTCTTTGTTTTCTTTAAATTTAAAACAACCTGTTTTGCAATTCAATGCAAGCGGATTTGTCGTGGACGTTGTTTTTAAAAATGATAAAATTTATGTAGCTACGGATGCTAGTTGCGTTGATATTTTTGATTTTAAAACAAAAAAGCTTATTGAAAAAATTGAGTTACCTAAAATTAAAGATTTTATCGGTGATGAAGTAGATTCAAAAGTTTATTCAGTAGATGTTATTGATGATAAAGTATTAATACTTTCACAAGATAAACAGGGTTTTAGAAGAGTTCATATTTACCAGAACTTAAAAACTGACCTTTTGCTTGATTCTTCAAAATCTCTTACAATAGCAAAAGCAAAGTTCTTAGACAGCAATACGATTCTATTAGCACTGCTTAGTAATGAGTTAATTTCATATGACATAAAAAATCGCCGCCAAAACTGGATAATTCAAGTTGCCGGTGCAAAGTTTTCAGACTTTGCATTGAATGAACAAAAAAGTGAGGTTGTCGTTGCCGATGAAAGCGGTAATTTAAAGATACATAACACCAAAGACGGAAAACATCTTAAAACACTCTCCGGAGAAAATTTGGATAATGTCTTTCAGGTAGATTATAAAAAAGGGGTTATTGCGACAGCAGGACAAGACAGAAGAATGGTAATTTATGTCCCGAAATTCAACTCGTCTTATCATATAAAATCAGATTTTTTAATTTACAGTGTCGGTTTATCTCCAAGCGGTAAAATTGTCGGTTATGGATGCGATGAGCACAACAATGTGCTACTTTTAAATACTATATCAAAATCTGAAATTGCTAAATTCGGCGGTAACAATGTGACGCTTACAAAAATAGTTTTTATAAGCGAAGATGAGTTTTTAGTTTCAAGTGACAGTAAAATTATTAATTTATATAGTGTAAAATAAAATAACAAAAGGAAATAAAATGAATATATCTAGTATAGTAGTTCAAACGGTACCAAAATATTTGGCTGAAGTAGTACAGAGTCTTAAGGATTGTGAAGTGTGTGATTATCACATGCATGATGAAAAAGGAAGAGTTATAATCACTATAGAGGGTAATGGAGTTGCCGAGGAGCTTGAGAAATTAAGAGTAATAGAAGCGATTCCACATGTAATTACTGCTGATATGCAGATGGCATACAGCGAAGATGAGCTAGATGCCCATATGGAAATTATAGCAAACGGTGATGCTGTACCAAAAATATTAAATGACGATAGTGTAGATTTTACGACTATGACATATAACGGCGACTTAAAGAAAAAAGATGATTTGTCAACATTTACTAAAAAATTTGATGAAACAAAGAGGTAAGTTTTGTCAGTAATATTTGAATCAACTATTAAAATGGCACAAGACAGTCGTGAAGATTGGTATATAGAATTAAAAGATACGATGGACGGCAGAGTAGAAACTTGCAAAGATCTCTTAGAATATTCAAAAAAAGTTGAAGAACTAGGTGCTTTGTATGGCGGCAACATAGATGAAGTAAGATGGGGAAAAGATGACAATGTTCCTCCTTATATAATAGATGCTGTTAGATTTGAGATGTCAAAACTTCAAAAAGAGATTGAAGATGAAATTGGCGAACCGCTTATAGGCGAGGAAACAAAATAGTTTGAAAGCTGAGGCTATAAAAACACTTAATTATCTAAGTGTAAATGAAATTAAAGAGCATTTAGAAAATGTTGAATATATTATTATGGCAGCTCCATCACCTGAGTACTTTAAAGATACTCCGATTCACTTTACGATTTTTTTAAACACTTGTGAGGAGCTACCCAAAGAGATTCAAGAAGCAGTTTTTGAGAAATTTTTAGATGAAAATAGTATAAAAAATCCAATCGAAGTTATGAGCCAAATTATGCCTGTCGGTTTTTCACAAAGTCAGCAAGAGACGCTAATGCCTCTTCTGTTAGTCAAACAAGAAGACATGAGAGACATACCTAATTTTGCGATGTTTGTTTTTGATTTTTTAGCAGATTCCGATAATTTTAGCGAAGCAAAAGATAAAAGCTTAACAGGTTGGAGTTATAGCTATAGCAACTAAAACTTAAAAGATATAGCCTCTATTTTATCTATACTCTTTGCAATCGCTGAAGATAAGTTTTCATAACCGTCTTTGGTTACTAAAATATTATCTTCTATTCTTATACCGATACCGCGATATTTTTTTGGTACACTTTTATCACTCTTATCGATATAAAGTCCCGGTTCGATAGTCAAAACCATACCTTTTTTTAACGGTATCTCTCTGTCCTTAGCATCTTTATACGGTGCCATATCATGAACATCTATGCCCATCCAGTGACCTATTCCGTGAGGATAATATTTTTTATGCATTTGAAGCCTGATAAGCTTTTTATACTCCCCTTTTAAAATACCAAGTTCAATCATCCCCTTTGTAAGCATCTCCTCTGCCGAAGTTTGCAAAGCACTTCTCTTTACCTTTGGTTTTATCATACTTATTATTTTTAGTTGTGTCTCTAAGACAAGATTATAAAGCTCACGTTGAGGCTGGGTGTATTGTCCGCTTACAGGTATTGTTCTAGTAATGTCACTTGCATAGTAGTTATGTTCACAACCCGCATCAATCAATATAAGTTCGCCCTCTAAAAGTGGTTTGTTGTTTTGTATATAATGAAGTGTATTAGCACTGTTTCCACATGCTACTATTGATGTATAAGCATCACTATATGCACCGTTTGTTTTAAACTCATGCTCTATCTCCGCTTGTAAATCATACTCGTATTTATCTTTTTTGTTTACAATCATAGCTCTGTGATGAGCTTTTGCGGTTATTGCAATTGACTCTTTAATTAATTCAATCTCTGATACCGACTTAATAAGTCTCATTTTTTGAACCATTAACGCGATATTTTCTTTAGCGTTAAAATCTTTTGTCAACTCTAAAACTTTTTTAACATCGCTTTTTTTTGAACTTAACTCGCAATAGATAGTTTTTTTGCCTCTTATATACTCTTTGAACTTTCTTTTAAAGTCATCCCTAGAATAGACTTTATCAACCAAAAATCTCTTCTTTGCTTTTTTCTCTCCTAGCCTCTCTCCACTCCATAGCTCCAATAACTTATCTTTTTTTTGAACAAACAAAACTGTTTTTATTCTATTTTTCTCTTTTAAAAAAATTAAAACGGCATTATCTTCTTTAAAACCGCTCAGATAGTAAAAATTGCTATCTTGTCTGTATGGATGCTGTGTATCATGCGAACGGGTAGTATATTTTGCGCTAAAAATAACACCGATAGAATTATCAGACATCTTTTTTACTAAAGAGTCTCTTCTTTTTTTATATTCGCTCTCTTTTATCATTTGCATACCTCTTCAAGCCAATTGATATTTTGAGAAATTATTTCGCTCAATGCACTATTTATGGCATCAACGCCTCCTTGTGCATCCGGAGTTTTTGCATTAACTTTTGAGTAAAACGTTTTGGTTGCCATTACCGCGTTTGTGCTAGAATCTACCAAAGTAAAAGTTATTACAATATCTACATAAGAGCTTTTCAAGTCACTGCTGTAAAACTGCATAAATTCCTCTATTGCCGTCTCTAAAAGCAGACTATTTTTACTTCTTGATTTTGATAAATTTACACTGCTAAAAAGTTCTTGCGCTCTTATATTGCTTATTAGATGTGAAATAACAAAGTTATTTGGCGACTCTTGCCATTGAGACTCGGAATATGAAAATACTCTATTGCCTGACTCTGTATAATCCATGCTAAGCGACTTTAGAGAATTAGTGCTAAATGCCTCTAAAATTTTTAATGATTTGTTTTTACACCCTTTGGCAAGGATATCTTTTTTTTGAACTTGAGTAACTACTCTATACTCAGCTACAGCAGGTTTTATTGTTGCGCAACCCGATAAAAACACTACTAAAATAATTAAAACAGTTCTCATATCAACTCTCCCCCGGTCCTTTTTTAATCTCTTCTTTCATAAATATAATATCATTTGGACTTCTATCATATTTATTTAGAGTCTCTTCTATTTTAATGATTAAATTTTGCATCTCTAAAAAGGTATTGTTTATACTAGGAAGCAAATCGCTTGTTATCTCTTTAAGATTAAAATCACCGCTTTCTAATGATTTTTTAAACATATCCATGGAACCCTTTATACCCAGATAACTATTCATAATAGAACTAAACGATACGGATATATTATTTTCCCATGCACTGCTTGTCTCCATAAATTTTTCGACACGAGGTATCATCTCGTCAAGCTTTTTTGATGCACTATTTAAGTTTTTTATACTCTCTTGAAAGTTATTTATTGTCTCATTATCTAGTATTTCATTTATTTTTGAGAAAAAAAGCGAGCTATTTTTAAGAAGCTGAGTAAACTGTTCTTGATTCTCTTCTCTTAAAAGCTGGCGTGTTCTCTCAAGAGTTTCAGATAGGTTTAAAGATATATCTCCAAAACTGTTTTCAAGTTTTATCAACAAAGAGGGGATAGTTTTTATAACCGGATATTTTTCATTCTTTTTTATTTCAAGAGGAGCAGCATTATCATTACCAAAACTTAAATTAATATAACTAAGACCGGTAATTCCTTGAGAAGTAAGTTGTGCTAGAGTAGATGAGTTAATAGGAGTAGATTTTAAAACCGTAACTAAAACTTCAACCTGCTCAGAGTTATTTGAATTAATTTTTAGAGTTGTAACTTTGCCTACATTTATTCCTCTATATTTTACCGGAGCATCAAGATTTAATCCTAAAACCGATTCATCAAAGTATATAGCATACATCTGTACTTCAGCCTCCTCTGAAGGCTTTAAAAGCCAATAACCAAATACTGACATCATTGTTAAGCCAAGAAGTACAAGAAAACCTATTAAACTGTAATTAACTTTGTTATTCATAAAATATTACCCTCATAATCTATTTTCCCATTTGAAAAAAAGTTTTTATAAACTCGTTCTCAACACTAAATATATTTTTTAAATTACCCTCATATACAATTTTTTTATTGTCAATTATAGCAACTTTATCAAGAGTATCATGTATGGATTGTAAATCATGAGAAACCATAACAATAGTCAAATCCAATAAGTCACGAAGTTTTAATATTAAAGCATCAAAGTCCCTAGCGGATATAGGGTCTAATCCGCTAGTAGGCTCATCCAAAAAAAGAAGTTTAGGGTCAAGTGCAAGTGAACGCGCAAGAGCTGCTTTTTTTTTCATACCGCCGCTAATTTGTGACGGGTATAGATTTGCATCATCTGAACGTAATCCTACAATATTTATTTTAAACTCTACTATATCATCAATCATCTCTTGAGACAAATCACTATACTCTATAAGAGGAAGTTCTATATTTTCTTTTAAAGTAAGCGATGAAAATAGCGCTCCGGACTGAAACAGTACACCCCATTTCATTCTAAGACTTATTGCCTCTTTATATCTAATATTATTTAGCTTATGTGAAAATATAGTTATATCACCGCCGCTAAATTTTTGTAACATAACCATCTCTCTTAAAAGAGTTGTTTTCCCGCATCCGCTAGGACCAAGCAGCCCATATATAGAACCTTTTGGAACACTCAAGTTAATCCCGTCATGGATTATTCTATCGCCAAAAACGGTTTTTATATTCTTTACTTCTATAATATTGCTCATCATATACCCAAATTTGTAAAAATAATTGAGAAAATAGCATCACATACGATAACCGCAAAAATTGATTCTACAACACTTTTTGTCGTATTGAATCCTATGCTTTGAGTATCATCTTTAACTTGCAAACCTCTATATATGCCGATAGTAGCAATTAAAAAAGCAAAGAACGGCCCTTTTATAATACCGATGATAAAATGTTTAATAGCAATAACTTCGTTGAACCTATTTATAAACAACTCAATAGTAATACCTAAATCAATATTTGCAACAACCATTCCGCCGACAATAGCCATTAAATCAGATATAAAAATAAGTATAGGCATAGTAATCATAAGTGCTATAATTTTTGGAAGAACTAAAAACCTATATGGGTCAAAACCCATTGTCTGCATTGCATCAAGCTCTTGAGTAATCTTCATTGCACCTATTTGAGCGGTAAACGCAGAACCGCTTCTTCCTGCGATAACTATTGCAGTGATTAAAGGCGACAACTCCCTAAAAATAGAAATACCCAACATATCTACTATAAATATATTGGCACCGTATATTTTTAACTGAAATGCAGATTGATATGCTATAACAAGCCCTATTAAAAAACTTGTTAAGGAGACAATTCCGATTGCTTTTACGGCACTCTCATTAATCTCAAATGCTATCTCTTTAAATCTGATACTTTTATAGGATATTAAGTAATATATTTTATTCGCAAAAAGTTCGCCCATAAAAGCCAGAAACGATAAAAAAACAAGATAATTTTCATATGTTTTTTCACCTATTCTTTCTAAAAATTTTCTCTTTTTAGGTTTTACTATTTTTTTAGACTTTAACCTCTGTTCTTTTACAAGATTAAACATATCTAAAACTTCTATATTATCGCAAATAGTCTCTACATGTACAATACTGTTTAAAGAGAACTCTCTTTGTAGATTGTCTATAAAAATTGATCCGGCACTATCTAAAAAGTTTAGTTCTGAGAAATCTAAAACAACATTATCAACTTCGTTTAAATCTAATAGGTCTATTTTTTTTTTATATTTTGTAAGATTGTAGAGGGAAAGCTCTCCTTTAAATTTTAAAGAGAGCTTGTTATTAGCAAAAATAATATCAAATGATGAATTAGACATGTAAAGGAAATATTAAAAATCTCTCTGTAAAAGTCTGTTTACCTTTAAGATAGTTATAATTCTGTCCGCTTGTTTACCAACACCGTCAATCGCAGTTTCATCGCCGTTTGTAGTATCAGGAGCCGGTCCGATATCACTTTTTTTAATCCTAAGCGCCATTGTCAATCTGTCGATTACAAATCCCGCAACATCATCACCATGTCTCATAACAATAAATCTTGTCTCTTCGCCATGCTTTTTAGGACTTAATCCAAATTTTAAGCGAAGGTCAATAAGAGGTATAACGGCTCCACGCATATTAAAAACACCCACAACATATTTTGGTACCTGAGGAACTCTTGTCCATGGAAACGGTTTAATAATCTCCTGAATAGCCAAAATCGGAACAGCATATTCTTCATCCCCTATTATAAATCCTACTAACTGGACTACGTCATCGGAGTGACCTACTTTTTCATCATGTTTTTTATTTTGTTTACTCATTATCTCTTTTAATTTATCACTCATTTTAAAAACTCCGATTTAAAGTTAACGTTTCTTTGAACTACACTTGACAAGTAATCCGCAGAATATGGTTTAGTAATATATTCTACCATTCCAGACTCAACTCCTCTCATACGATCAGACTTACCGGTACGAGAAGTTACCGCAATTAAAGGTAGATTTTTGTAACGATTATATTTTTTTATCTCGGTTGCTAATGAGTAGCCATCCATTCTAGGCATCTCAATATCTACTAACATCGCATCAAAATTATGATCGCCCTGTTTTAAAATACTAAGTGCTTCTTGACCATCACCTGCTTCAACCAGCGTCACTCCTAACGGCTCAAGTGCTTTTCTCATAATTGTTCTATCAGTTTTTGAATCATCGACTATCATAACAGTATAATCACTTGCTTTTTTCTTCTCATTTGTAAGCATTGCAGCATCTGAGCTGCTATCTGCCAACTTAGTAGCTTTAACATGTTTTGCCATATCCATAATAGCTATAACATCTACAATTAATGTTACACCGCCATCACCGCGAATAGTAGCTCCTGCAATTCCATTAATACCTTTGAGGAACTCTCCTAGAGATTTGATAACAATCTCCTCCTGTCCTACTAACGTATCAACGATAAGTCCAAGTTTACTTGTTCCCAAACCAAGAACAACAACATAAGCATACTCACTTGAGTCTAAAATACGCTCCACTTCAAAAATATCTCCGATATGTACAAGAGAAAGAACATCTTCACGCAGTCTCATAACCGAACGACCTTCGACTGTATAAACCTCATCTTTTGATATTCTAACGGTTTCTAAAACAGACGCAAGAGGAATTGCATAATGCTCTTCTTGAACCCCTACTAAAAGTGCTTGAATAATAGCTAACGTTAGAGGTATCTTTAGCTTCATTGATGTACCGACACCAATTTCACTGTCAATGTCGATAATTCCGTTTAATTTCTCAATATTTGTCTTAACAACATCCATACCGACACCGCGTCCTGATACGTTTGTTACACTAGTAGCCGTTGAGAAACCTGGTTTAAATATCAGATTGAACGCCTCTTTGTCGCTCATATTATCCGCTTCTTTTTCAGTAATAATGCCTTTTTCAAGAGACTTGTTTTTTAACATATCTACATCAAGTCCCTTTCCGTCATCATCAATCTGAATTACAATTTGATTGCCCTCATTGTAAGCTTTTAATTTTATTGTTCCTGTCTCACTTTTTCCTTGTTCAAGGCGTATTTGAGGTATCTCGATTCCATGATCACATGAATTTCTGATAATATGTACTAAAGGATCACCTACTTCTTCGACAATAGATTTGTCAAGTTCAGTCTCTTCTCCGTATATCTCAAGCTCTATTTTTTTATTTAACTCACGGCTTAAATCACGAATCATTCTAGGAAATTTATTAAACACTTTGCCAATCGGTAGCATTCTTGTTTTCATAACTGCAATTTGCAAATCCGTAGTAACTAAAGAGACGATTGATACAACCTGATTTAACTCTTCAAGAAAACTCTCCCCTTCATAACGCTCTTCAACATCATCATTAATTTTAATCAATCTGTTTTTAGCAAGAACTAGTTCTCCTATTAAATTCATTAAGTGATCAAGTCGTTTTACATCTACTCTAATAGTTTGCTCAACCGTAGTCTGCTTTTTTGCAGGTGCCGCTGCACGTGCATCATCTGATGAATCCGAGTCATGATTAGCCGATGCTGTTGCTCTTTTAGGAGCGACCATGACAGGAGCTTTTGATACAGGCTTTATCTCCTCATCTTCAAAATCATCTTCATCATCAGCTGATTTTGATTTAGCTTCTCTTTTCGCCTGATCTTCTGATTGTCTTACTTTTAATAATCTCTCAATCTCGGCTTCCAATTCGTCAGGATTCATGTTGTCATAATCAGGCTCATCTTTTGAAACTTCTTCAAGCGGCTTATCTTCAATTACAACAGCAGGCTGAGCAACAGGAGTTTCTACTTTTCCGCTGCCGCCTACACATTTGTCAAGTCTTGAAACACAAGCTGCTACATCAATACCGCTATCAGAGCTAGTATCGCGGATAGTATTTAAAAGAGCTTTCATTAAATCAATAGATTCTAAAATAACATCCATAATATCCGCAGATATTATTAACTCTCCATGTCTAGCTCTATTTAATACATCTTCCATATGATGTGTCAAATGTGTTAGTACATCAAAGTTCAAAAAGGAAGAAGCACCTTTAACGGTATGTGCAACACGAAATATTCTGTTTAATAGCTCTAAATCTTCAGGTCTATTTTCTAACTCTACTAAATCTTGGTCGAGCTGTTCAATAAGCTCAAAAGATTCAACCAAAAAATCTTGCAATATCTCTTGAAATTCATCCATATTTATACTCCTATTTCATATGTGCACGAACTACTCGCGCTACTTCATTGTAAAATAAGCTTGCTTGAAATTTAACCAAATAAGCCTCTCCGCCTGCTTCAACACCTCTTAACTCGCTAAAATGGTCACTAATTGAAGAGTTAAATACAATCGGTATATTACTGAATCTTCCGTCTTCTTTAACATTAGCTGCAAAATGGAAACCGTCCATTCTAGGCATTTCAACATCGGAAATAATTATCTTAAGATTTTTTGCCAAATCTTTGCCGTAGAGTTCATATAGCTCATCAAGCTTAGTTAAGCCCTCTTCTCCGTCTATAGCTTCCAATACATTAAATCCCATCTTTATCAACGCTTCTTTTACAATTTTTCTAGCTGTTGAGCTATCATCAAGAACAAGTGCCATCCCTGAAAAACTTTCAATCTGATTAGGAACATTTTGGGTATCAGGCTCATAAAGACCCAAATCTTGTACAACACTCTCTAAATCTAAAATCAGAAGTACATTATCGCCTTCGATTTTTGTTACACCCGTTATTTTACTTCCTTCAACAGATGCGCTGTCTCTCATAAAAGATGCAGGTTCAATATCCGACCAGTTTATTCTTCTTATTCTTTTTGCTTCATGAACTATAAAACCTATAAGTACGTTGTTAAACTCAGTAATTACTACTCTTGAGTTTTTTGCAATACCGACTGGTTCTTCTATTCCCATCCACTTTGCCAAATTAACCACGGGTATTACAATGTTTCTTAAATCAAATATACCCTCTATAAATTTAGGCGTCCCAGGGAGTTCCGTCAATTTAGGCAATTTAATAATTTCACGAACTTTAGATACGTTTACACCGTAAATACCCTCGTAAACTTCATCGTTTTCCTGCTTAAATATACGAAAATCAACTAGCTCCATCTCATTCGAGCCAACCTTTAATGAACTATCTATAGTCATATTTTAAATCCCTTTTGAGAAAATATTTTCTTGCAAAAATGTTATGTCTTGTGTTGATTTTACAGTAAAATATCTTTGATTGCAAGCAAAAGCGCCTAAATTAACATAAATAAAATTTTTTAATTTTATCGTCTTGTTCTGATGAAAATGCCCCTCTATAAAATAATCGCACTCATATTGCTCATCCAATCTGCTTGATATAAACTTTTCAAACCCCACAATATCTTTACAATCATCTTTTTTACCTAGATAATCATCCAGTTTTTTTAAAATATAGTGATTTAACATGTAATCTATCGTTGACAAAAAATATAATAAGTATCTGTTTCTTATTATTTTTGTATAAATTTTATAGTTTAAATCACTCTTTATATCACCGTGAGAGAGCAAAACTGTTTTATTCTCGAATCTACATGTAAGAGGCTGAGAGGAGATAGGGAATACTTTTACTTTTGGGAATATTTTTTTTAAATTAAAATCATGATTTCCCTCTAAATATACAACTTCTATATGCAAAGATATTGTATTTATTAGTTCAATTGCCTCTTGATTTGCTTTGTGTGTATATGAAACCTCTCCAAAAAGAGCATCAAATATATCTCCAAAAAGGATTAGTTGCGTAGGTTTAAGAATTTTAGAGTCTATATCTCTTATAAACTCTAAAAACTCGGGGCGCTTATGCGAGTAGTGTGCATCAGCCACAAAAAAAGCACCCTCTTTTATCTCTAAATTATGGAACATAAGCTATGTTTGGTATTCCTAAATCTTCATCAAGACCCATCATCAAGTTTGCATTGACAACAGCGGCAGACGATGCACCTCTTAGAAGATTGTCTATTGCGCTAGAGATAAAAAGAATATCTCCTTTTTGTTTTACAAAAATATCGCAAAAATTTGTTCCGGCAACATTCTTCATATCGACCGGGTTTTTGCTAATTCTTACATGTATAGACTCTTTGTAAAACTCTTCTAGTACTTTATATGCGTCAAAATCTCCGCTTACATGTATATATATTGAGCTTATCATTCCGCGGGTAACAGGAACTAAATGCGGTACAAAATGAACTTCATCAAAGTCAACACCGAGTTTTTGGGCAATTTCAGGTGCATGTCTGTGAAGGAGAGGATTATAAGCAAAAAGATTGTCGTTTACGTTTACAAAATGAGTGTTGTCGCTTAATTTTTTTCCAGCTCCGCTAACGCCTGTTTTTGCATCTATGATAATGGGAGTATTTTTTACTCTTTTATCCATAAAAGGCAAGACACCTAGTATTGCAGAAGTAGGAAAACAACCCGGATTTGCTACAAGTTTTGCGTCTCTGAGCTCTTTAGCAAACAGTTCTGGCAAACCGTAAACCGCATGTGATAGGTTATCTATATCCGTATGAGGGCAGTAAAACTCCTCATAAACATCTTTAGGAAGTCTATAATCAGCCGACAAATCAACTACTTTGATACCCTTTTCTATGAGAGGTTTAACATACGCCATAGCCGTTTGATGAGGCACTGCTAGAAAAACAAGCTCACACTCCTGTGCCAACTCATCTATATCTACCTTTAAAACATTGCACTCAAAAACCCCATTTAGCGATGGATGCAACTCACTTAGAGTAGTTCCGCCCTCTGAATTTGCTACATAAGAGAGGTTAAATTTAGGGTGTTTGATAAGAATTTTTACAAGTTCAAGCCCGGTATATCCGCTTGCACCTATTACTCCGACATTAATTGCACTCAAAAACTATCTCCTGATATCTTATCTCGACTACCTCAAACTCTTTTTGTCCGTTAGGAAGCTGTACTTTTACATCGTCTCCCTCTTCTCTTCCTAAAAGTTGCTTCGCCAAAGGAGAGTTAAATGAGATAAGCCCCATATCAGGATTTGATTCGCATCCGCCTACAATAGTATATGTAAACTCCTCTTCGCTATTTACATCACAAACAACAACAGTTGAGCCAAAGCTGACTTTAGTATGCTCAAGGTCACTAGGATTTACTATCTTTGCCGAGCCTATAAGTTCTGCAAGTTCTGCAAGTCTTAAGTCTATAAGTTTTTGTTGTTCTTTTGCCGCATGATATTCAGCATTTTCTTTTAAATCTCCATGCTCTAGTGCCTCTTCAATATCTTTTATCGTTCGAGGTCTTTTAACTTCTTTTAAATTTTTCACTTCTGCTTGGAGTTTGTTGTATCCAAACAGAGTCATAGGCTCAATTTTTTCCATAAAATATTCTCTTTATTGTTAATCTTTTTGTCATTATATCAAATTAAATTGTCTGAGTACAAAGTAGTTTAAAAATATTTGAATAAGAAATCGATTATGCTCAGTTTAATGAAATATGTGCAATTATTGAAACTAAATTCTTTTTTTGGAGGATATCATGCAAGTCATAAACTCTTTAACTTTTAAACTCTCAACCGTTTCTTTGTTCTCTATTTTGCTTTCGTTGCCGATTATATTGTTAGCACATGAAGAGAACAATGCAAATGTTGTAAAAAAAGATATAAATGTTGATAAAAATTTGCCTTTATATGAAGTAATAAACAGCTCATATATTGCAAAGATCAAACCTATTTTAGAAAAAAAATGTTTCGATTGTCATAGCGATGCGACAAAATTCCCTTGGTATTATAAAATACCCGGATTTAAACAGATGATTGATTACGATATTAAAAAAGCTAAAAAACATATAGACATGAGCAAAGATTTTCCTTTTATATCTCACAATACTCCGCTAAAAGATTTAGAGAGTTTAAGAGATGTTGTAATAGAAAATGATATGCCGCCGCTTCGTTATATTATTGCTCATTGGGATGCTAGATTGACAAAAAGCGAAAGAGAAGCCATAGTTAAATGGAGCGAAGAGTCTATGTCTAAATTAAGAGAGATTCGCTATCAATAATATTTACTAGCTTTTTATCTGTGACAAATCTAGTTTTATACTCTCTTTTTGGCATTCGATAGTAATAATGCACCCTTTTTTACTTATTTTTTTTGCATCTTTAATATCGCTTAAAAGATTTATAACCTCTTTGCTTTGAGGGTCGTAAGCTTTTAGCGTTTCGTCTTCTATAAAGAACAATCTTCCACCGCCGCAGCCATCACCTATTATACCTTCACACACGAGCGGATTATCTAAATCAAACAAAAATTTCTCCTATTTTGATATTATCGTCTTAATTGCTTCACTGCACATAACAAGCCCGAAAGTTGCAGTTACGCCGACAAAACTACCTTTTTCTTTTACTTTAGCCTCTTCTGCGCTAAATATGACTTTATACTTTTTTTTAAATCCGCGTTTTTTAAGTTCATATCGGATTTTTGAGCCGAATTTGTCTCCGTAACTCTTCCAGATATCGCCGACTTGCACTTTTGTAGGGTCAAGACGCTTTGCCGAGCCAAAAGAGGAGATGAGTTTTTTGTAACACTTTTGGGCAAGTGCGAGTTTTGCTTTTGTATCATCAATCGCATCAAGAATCAAATCATACTTATCAAAATCAAAATCCCAAACCCACTGCTCATCAACACGAACATTTATAATTTCTACATGTGAATAATGTTTTTTAAGCGCTTCTACTTTAGCCTCGCCCTCATGAAGTTCAGACCAGAGTTGACGATTTTGGTTACTTTCATCATAAGTGTCAAAATCAACGATAGTTACATGTACTAAACCGCTGCGCATTAGACAATCAAGACAGTGTCCGCCTACACCGCCTACTCCCAAAAGCAGAACTTTCGCATTATGAAGTTTAGAAAAATCATCCCCTAAAAGAGATTTTATACGCTCATATCTCACTCTATCCACTCTTTTAGTCTATCTATGCTTTTGTATGCGCTCATATCAAGATGTATCGGTGTTATGGATATATTTCCAGCTGCTATCGCTTCATAATCACTTATGCCCTCTACTCCGTTGCGAGCAGAAAAGTTTAACGGATGAAGCCCCAGCCAATAAAACTCCTCTCCCCTTGGATTTCTATGCACATGCGAATCGTTTGCGTACATTCTATATCCTGCATAAGTTATTACCATTTTTGCATCTTTGTTATCGCTAGAATCAATATCAGGAGGAATATTAACGTTTAAAAACTCTCTCTGGGGCAGAGGAAACGAGCCCTCTTTTATCTTTAGCACAAGCTCTTTGATTGTTTTTTTTGCCAAAGTAAAATCACCTTGCGGGTCGGTAAAGTCCATTACCTGCGAAATAGCTATAGAAGGAATGTTATGTAAAACTCCCTCCATAGCTCCCGCCGCCGTTCCCGAGTAGGTAATATCCTCTCCCATATTAGAACCGCGGTTTATTCCGCTTATAAGCAAGTCCGGCTTTTTATCTACAAAAATAGTACTGAGCGCAAGATAGACACAGTCGCTAGGAGTTCCGTCATCAAGCTTAAAAAAATCATCCTCCACTCCGATAAAACGAAGAGGACGCACCAAAGTAAGAGAGTGGCCGCATGCAGACTTCTCATTTGCAGGTGCTACAACGGTAACTTTTACTCCTTCAAGCTCTTTTAATGCTTCTACAAGACTAAGAAGACCGTTCGCCTCATAACCGTCATCGTTTGTAACCAATATATTATACGCCAAAACTATTTCCTCGCTTACGCTCTAAGCGTATTTATTTTATATTTGACATTTTAACATTTAAAGCCAATGTTTTACAAAAAAAGAGTAGCTCTTATGAGATATAATTCCGCTTTATATAGTTCTTAAAAAAATTACTGTTTTTTACATAAGGAAAACATCAAATGATGAAAAAAATCTCGGCAGTTTTAGCTTCCGTTGCAATTGCCGTACTATTTTGGTATTTAGCGGGTGCTGTTTTTGTTTTAAAAGGCAGCAACGATGATATCTCGAAACTTCAATGCGTCTCATACGCACCCTTTTCAAAAGATGAGTCACCGCTTTCATCTCAAAATTTTGTAGCCTCAAAAGAGAGAGTTAGAGAAGATTTAGCACTGCTCTCAAAATACACAAACTGCATTAGAACATATTCTACTATTGGACTTGAAGAATTGCCTAACATAGCAAGAGAGTTTAACATGAAGATGCTTATGGGAGCATGGGTTAGCAGTGATAGAGTCTTAACTCAAAAAGAGCTAAATACACTTATAAAACTTGCACGCGAAAATCAAGATATCGTAAAAGCCGTGATTGTAGGAAACGAGGTATTATTAAGAGGCGATACAACTGAAGCAAAACTTCTTGAATATATAAAGTATGTCAAAGCCGCTCTGCCAAATACACAAGTAACTTATGCCGACGTTTGGGAGTTTTGGCTCAAACATCCAAAAATAAGAGAAACTACCGACTTTGTAACAATCCATATATTGCCATACTGGGAAGATGAGCCGATGAATATTCAAAGAGCCATCAAGCATTTGGCGAATATAAGAGTAGAAGTTGAGCGTATCTTAGGGGACAAAAATATTCTAATTGGCGAAACAGGTTGGCCATCCGAGGGAAGAGCAAGAGAAGATGCACATCCTAGCAAAATAAATCAGGCGATATATCTCAGAGAATTTGTAAAACTGGCACAAGAAAAAAAGTGGAACTACAACATTATAGAAGCTTTTGACCAACCGTGGAAAAGGATAAACGAAGGAGCTGTAGGCGGCTTTTGGGGAATTTTTGATAAAAACAGAGTCGATAAAAACGTATTTAACAAAGATGTTTCAAACTTTCCAAACTACAATCTTTTGGCGCTTAGTTCAATTTTGCTGATTTTTGCCTTTTCCTTTATCTTAAAAGGTGTAAAAATTGAAACTAAAAAGCTATCTGTTTTTAGTGCGCTAAATCTTATATATGCAGTTTTATTTACGCTTCAAATCGAGCAGTACAGTGTTACAACCATCTCATATAAAGAACTTATTTGGGCTATTTTTGTCCTAGTTGTGCATCTGCTCATATACTACTACATGCTCTATTTTATTGCCAAAGAAAAACAGAGTGAGCTTTTAGGTAAAAATGGGCTTAGGACTCTATTTTATCTCTCATTTTTATCACTACTAATAGCAAATACGGCACTTGCATTTGATGGAAGATATAGAAATTTTGAAGTCTATATATTTGCAATTTCAGCTATCTCGTTTTTATATTTTTACAGTGCAAAAGCGCTACATGTAAACTCAGAAAAATTTGAAAAAGCATCTTTCTTGATTATAATTCTATCTTCTATCGCTATATTTATAAATGAAACATATCTTAATATTTTTTCAAATATATGGATTTTAATCTCTCTTGGATTTGCTTTTATCCTCTATAAAGAGAGTAAGCAAGTAAGCTTTTTAGAGCTAAAGAACTTTATTTTCTACACTCTTTTATCAATTGTTATATTTTCTCTTATCAAATACGCAATTTTGAGAAATGCCAACCTAATAAGCGAATGCGGCAGTGATTCAAAGATGCTTTTATGCACTATAAGAGAACAACTTGGAGCGATGATACATTTTAACTTTTTTGGTATTGCGGCATTGCTTAGCACGATTACGGCACTCATTTTAAACAGACAACTAGTCTCACATATAGCTCTTTTTCTTAGCATGGGAGCACTTATTATGCTAAATAGTTACGTAGGCTCATTTGTCTTTATAGCGTCGGTATATTTAGTTTTAAAAGAGAGTAATAAAAAAGCAGCTTAAATTAAAAAAATCTCCATATTTACCGATTTATGAGCAAAATAAGGAGGTTGTTATGGACACTTCATACGCTTATAGCGCTTACAAGTCGCACGATTTAAATATAGCCATGCGAACATCTAGCGGTGATATTATAAAAATGGATTTTGCAAATGAGAGTTCATTCTCGATGAGTCATAGCCAAAATTCTAACGGCAGTAAAGATACGATGAGTTTTGCTTCAATGCAGTCGTTTCAGTTTTCTATTGATACGAACGGGATTGATGAACAGGACAAAAAAGAGATTGACGCTTTTATGAAAATAGCGCAGCCTTTTATAGACAACTTTTTAAAAGAGCTAAAAGACAACGAGCAAAAGTCTCCGGTTTCAAAACTAGCAAATAAAATAGCATCTATTTTTGAACCAAATAGACAAAGAGACGATAATGAGAAAAATCAGGTTAAAACAAATATAGTAGATATGTTTGACAACTCTGTTTCAAAACTAAAAGATAAAAACAACATTGATAAAATTTTTAAAGACGTTGAAAATCTTTTGGAGAAAACGTTAAAAGCATTTGATGAATTCAATAAGATTTTATATGCTTAAACCAGAGAGTTTAAGCAGTTTTAATATTGGTCATATATATGTTTAAACTTCATAAACAGATATGCAAGAATCCCTATAATAAGAAGGATTAGTAGATAAGTCCAGCTGAAATACTCTGAGAAAACATCAGATACGCTCGGCGGCGGACATACTTTATCATCTGCTAATTGTGAGGTATTTTGCTCTGTGCTTAAAGCTTCATTTTGTTTTGTCAACTCTTTGATATCATCTTTTAAGTTATTCTGTGCCAGTTGGTTTTGTTCCGGCTGTTCTATACTCTTATCAGCAGTTTGAACAGGTAAATTTTTGTTTACTTCTACAACAACTTCTTGCTCATTTATCTGCGGTGTCGGAACCGGCATAGGAAATTCTTGCTTTAACTCTGCAACGGGCTTTGAAGGTTCTTTTTTAGGAAGCTCTTTCTTTTGTTCTAAAACCGCTTTTGGAAGTTCAATTTTTATCTCTTTTTTTACTTTATCAACACTCTCGCTTGCGCTCTCTACATCACTTACAAGTGCTTGTTTAAAGCCGCCTTTTACTATTTGCAATGATTCATTAAGTACTGATGCGTTTTTTATAGGCTCAACTACAACAATATGATATTTGCCAAACGGGCGTACATGTATGTCAAAATTGTTAACTTCCGACAACTCTTGAAGTAACTTATATTGTGGAATGGCAATACTTAGTTTTTCATACTGTCTATCCGCATTTGCTTTATCTGAGAACGTACCCAATACAATTTTTTTTGAATACCCATGCAGTAAACTGCTTGCCAAAAAAATATACAACAACGCTATAAAAAATTTCATGATGCTTCTCCGTAAGAATTCTGTTCCATTATATTCGCATTATGCATAAATAATATTTAAAAAATAATATTTATCAAAAAAAGTAAAAAACTTGGTATAAAAAATGCTTTTATTTTGAATGAAAATATTTATTACAACCCTTCTACTCACCGTTGGCGTTTTTGCATCATCAATCTTAGAAATTCAGATGAGTTATTCACAATTAAACACTCATATAGAAAAAATATCTCAAAATTTAACTCCTGAAGATAAAATAAAACTCTACTTCATTATACTCTCTACTCATGACAAAATAGCGACAGCTATTTCATTAAATGATACAAAAACAGACTCTTTACAAAAACTCAATGATGAAGCGTTAAAAGCTTTTAAGGAGTTACATGTAAGCAATAAAAAATTAAAATCCAATGATATTGATAAATTAGAAGATCTATATATAGATATGAGCAAAAAAGGACTCTATCTTATAAAAGCACAAACAAAACCAAACACTCAAAAGGTTGTATATAAAGATAACGTTATATACAAAGATAAGATAATATATCAAGACAAAGTAGTCTATAAAGATAATGTAGTTGAAAAAACATCCTACATGTACTATATTTTAAGTGCAATTTTTTCTTTAATAATCGGTTTGCTTATAGGTTATTTTATCTTTAGGTCTTCACATGCAAAAGAGAGTGAAATAGCGGAATATAAGCAAATTATAAAAAAACTACAGGATGAAAAATGGAATTTAAGCGATGAGTTAAACTCTCTAAATATGCAAAATGAATCCTTACATGTAGAAACTAAAAACAACTCTCTTGATTTGCTACATGTAAAGAGTGAAAATGACACTCTTTTAAATAAAAATCAAAAACTAAATGACGAGATAGCCCACCTAAAAAGATTACACCAAGACTCTCTCAAAGAGTTAGATGAAAAAATAAAAATATTTGATAGAGAAAAAACTGCACAAAAACTTCAAATAAAAGAGAGTAAAGCAGAAAATAGGGATGATTTAAAATTTAATAATGAATTAAGTTCGCTTCAAAGCCAATCCAAAGAGATTCTTAGTGTTCTTGATACAATTTCGGATATTGCGGATCAAACAAACCTTTTAGCACTAAACGCTGCCATTGAGGCTGCACGTGCAGGAGAACACGGACGAGGGTTTGCAGTTGTCGCCGATGAAGTACGTAAACTTGCAGAAAATACGCAAAAAACATTAAACGACGCAAAAATAAACATCTCTACACTTGTTGATACTATCTCAACATTAAAAAGTTAAGCTATGTATTGACATTAGAAGTTCTAATAGTGTAAAATTGCGGTATTAAAATGTATGAGATAATCTTACACTTTCCCAATGTACCATAAACTAGAATATCCGCGGTACAAAATCTAAAAACATTAAGGCAGCTACTTTATGAGCGAAAACACTCCACAACAACCACCTCGCAAAAGCACTAACAGAACAAACACAAATACAAAAACAAGAACACACAAACCCGTAAAAGGTGCAAGCGTAGAAGATTTACGTATTAAAAGTATAGAAGAGTTAACGGCAATGGCCGCCGAGCTTTGTATAGAGCATCCAAACGAGCTTAAACGTCAAGACCTTATATTTGAGATTTTAAAGGCTCAGACTGAACAAGGCGGTTTTATCCTATTTAGCGGTATTTTAGAGATTATGCAAGATGGTTACGGCTTTATTCGCTCAATCGATAAAAGTTTTGACGAGAGCATTAACGATGCATACGTATCAAATACTCAGATAAAACGTTTTGCTCTTCGTAACGGAGACGTGGTAACGGGACAAGTTAGACCTCCAAAAGAGCAAGAGAGATATTATGCTCTTATAAAGATAGAAGCGGTAAACTCCCTTCCGCCTGAAGAGAGCAAAAAAAGACCTCTATTTGAAAATCTCACGCCTCTTTATGCAACAGACCAGATTAAACTTGAGTACAGAGAAAGAGGGCTTACCGGCCGTATGATGGATCTTTTTGCACCAATTGGAAAAGGTCAACGCGGTCTTATCGTTGCACCTCCTAGAAGTGGTAAAACTGAACTTTTAAAAGAGATTGCTCACGGTATCACACACAATCATGCTGAAATCGATTTGATGGTTTTGCTTGTTGATGAGAGACCTGAAGAAGTAACCGACATGGAGAGAAGTGTTAAAGGTGAAGTTTACAGTTCAACTTTTGATATGCCTGCTAAAAACCATGTTAAAGTTGCCGAGATGGTAATTGAAAAAGCTAAAAGACGTGTTGAACTTGGTCGTGACGTAGTTATCCTTCTTGACTCTATCACACGTCTTGCGCGTGCATACAATACGGTAACTCCTTCAAGCGGTAAAGTTCTCTCAGGCGGTGTCGATGCAAATGCACTTCACAAACCAAAAAGATTTTTCGGAGCGGCTCGTAATATCGAAAACGGCGGAAGTTTAACTATTATTGCTACTGCACTTATAGATACAGGTAGCAGAATGGATGAAGTTATCTTTGAAGAATTTAAAGGTACAGGCAACTCTGAAGTCGTACTTGATAGAAAAATAGCCGATAGAAGGATTTTCCCGGCAATTGACATTCTAAAATCAGGAACCAGAAAAGATGAACTTCTTATCCCGCCTGAAGTACTGCAAAAAGTATTTATTCTGCGTCAAATGATTCATAAGCAAGATGATGAAGTTGAAGCTCTTAAATTTGTCTATACGACAATGGGTAAAAAACCGACAAATGCAGAATTTTTAGAAAGCATGAATACAAATCAGTAAACTATGAAAGTAGGAGTATTTGACAGCGGAATCGGCGGTTTAACTGTTGTTAAATCACTTTTAGAACATAAACTATTTGAAGAGATTATCTACTTTGGAGATACTGCGCGCGTTCCATACGGTATCAAAGATAAAACAACAATTATACGCTATGCAATCGAAGCAGTTGAATTTTTCAAAAACTTTGAACTAGACCTCATTATAGTTGCATGTAATACCGTAAGCGCTCATGCACTAACTGAAATGAGAGAAGCTTCAACATGCCCTGTTATAGGTGTTGTTGAGGCAGGAATTTTGGCAACTGCAAATGCATTAAAAGACAAAACTTTAAATATACTGATTCTAGGAACAAAAGCTACTATTAGCTCAAAAGCTTATGAAATTGGCTTAAATGAAGAAGGTTTTCATAATTTGCAAGCAAAAGCAACCGGTCTATTTGTTCCTCTGGTCGAAGAGGAGATTTACAACGGTGAAATTTTAGAAGCAACGCTCAAACACTACTTTAAAGAGATAAAAAATCCAAATGCAATTATTTTGGGCTGTACACACTTTCCTTTAATATCTGATGCAATCCAAAACTACTTCTCAAGTGATACAATTCTTATCCACTCCGGTGATGCGATAGTAGAACATTTGCAAAAAAGCTTTGATTTTAGTATAAAATACAATAAGACAAAACTTGAATTTTTTGCTTCGGAGAATCCAGAAGCATTAAAAGCAGTAGGGAAAAAATGGTTACAGGTATAAGCTTAACTAACTAATCATTTTTACGTTCTAAATCGTGAAAGTTTTTCACTTAAACCTGATGCATTACTCTCTAATACTTTCATTTCGTAAGATATAGCATTACTGTTATCTACATTCTTTTTTACTTCTTGATTAATTTGATTAATCTTGCTTATAATATAGCTAGTATCTTCTCCTGTTTTATAGAGTGCCCCAAGAGATGTATTCATAGCTTTTGTTGTTTCACTCATTGTCTCAACAGTTAACTCTATTTGTTCTTTTGCATTTGAAGAAACATTTGTCAAGTTTTGAATATTATCAGCATTATTATTCATTTTTTGACTAACATCATTAATAGATTGAACAATAATACTAATCGTTGCATTAATCTCACTAAGACTATTTTGGGTTCTCTCGGCAAGTTTACGTACTTCATCTGCAACTACTGCAAAACCTCGTCCGTGTTCTCCTGCACGTGCGGCTTCTATAGCTGCATTTAAAGCTAAAAGGTTTGTCTGTTCCGCTATCTCGCTTATAACATTTAAGACTTCTTTTATTTGAACGGCTTCTTTACTTAGTCTTGACAAGTCTTCGACAATCTCCATCTCAACTTCAGCACTTTTTTGTACATCATCAATCATACTTATTATATTTTTTGTTGCCGTATCCAATACATCTTCTACTTTAGACATAGAACTTTTTAAAGTATCTGTTCTACTCATTGTATCTCTAATCATATCCATAGTTTTTTCACCAAAACTAGTTGTGTCTATAACTATATTTGATGTTTCATCTAAATTTTGTAACATATCTAAAAAATATTTATCAATTTTCTGTACTATATTTTTATTCTCTTCCGCACTACTTTTTGAATCATCAATGGCTTCTCTTGTAGATGATATAAGATTGTTTAAACTATAAAAAATATTTGAAATTTCATCTTTACCCAAAGATTGTTGCTTAAAAGTAAAATCTCTATTTTTATCAATATTTTCTAAACTCTGTTGCAGTTTTTTTATAGAGTTGTGAATATTTGCAACTAAAAACATACTTACTATTATTAACAATACAAAAGTAATTCCCGTAGTAAATATTATCTGATACTCATATTTTGAAAGTTTGTCTGCGAAGGATTCTATATTACTATTTAAAGATTT